>NZ_CAKOBX010000003.1:0-223706 GCF_932750685.1 Limosilactobacillus urinaemulieris
ATTTAAATTAAAGAAAAGTGGGATTACCAACACTAAAACAGTTAATGTCGGTAATCCCACTTGACTAAGCGTAGAAAGAAGTAGATCAACCAGATATTATAATTCTGTTCTTACTTAGTTCGTCCTTTGCGACTAGCTGACTGATTAAACAAGAGATAAACTGCCTTAGTGGCAATCGTTTGGACAATGAGAACCATTGCCGAACGGACTAAATTCTGTTGCCATTTGCGCATTATTATTCAGCTCCTTTATTATTCCCTGATTAACGGTTGTTGAGCACTTAGCCGTAATTCATAAGCTAGATGCTTCGGATCGGTTTGATCTTTGATATAGACGATTCCACGTTTAACGAACCCCATCTTTTCACCTAATTTTTGCATTGGAACATTTTTTAAATGCGTATCATAACGAAAATTGCGGATTCCCTGAAGAATTCCTACCGAGATAAGATTGGCCAAAAATAATTTACCTAAATGGCGGTCGCTTACTCGTCGATCAATTGTTAACCGATGAATAATTGCATACGGTTCATCCGGACCCTTCCATTGTCCTGCGGTAATTTCATCATAACTTTGTTCGGCTTGAAACTGAAGAACCGCGGTGCCAACAATATGATCATCATCAATCAATAACCAGTTATTGCCATTTTGGATATCATTCTTAAGGGTTGCTAACTCGGGGTGTCCATCCTGCCATTGCGGGTTATCATGTAACTTTAATACCTGTTTTGCGTCTTCAATCAGAGCTTCAACATTAAATAAATCCGCTTCTTGTGCTCGACGAATGTAAGTTGCCATTATTCATCCCTTCTTTCCAGTATGACCACGTGTTCTGACTAATAAAAATGAGAATACAATCAGCATTTCAATATCCGCAGTATAGCATGAAGGCTGTGAAGAATATGTGAAGTTACCGTCTCCACAACCATTCTTTAGAAAAAGAAAAGACTTTTGACAACGGTTTAATCTAATAATTTAAAATTAAGAATTGACAAATTAAAATGAGAATGTTTTAATAAAAGCATCATTTAACGAAGGGGAATAATAATATGACTACTCATACATTAAATACTAAGTATTATAACTATGCTCGTCAGCTTTAATGTCTGCATTGTAATGGTGCGGACAAGCTTGTTCGCACCTCAGCATGGTTGTATTTAATGTACCATTGCTAGGTGATCGTCTAGCAATGGTGGTCATTAGGATTATCTCATCTTTCTCAAAAAGCCACTAATCTAGGTTGAGCATTGCTTGTCTGCTAGGTAGTGGCTTTTTATATTGAAAGGGAGAAAAATAATGAGTTTATTGAAGAAAAAGAATGACAATACCGAGCCCCAATTTAGCTTTGGGGAAAGCATCCTCGTCCTTGTTGGTATTCTATGCATTCTCGGTTACTTAATTATTATTAAGAAACAGGAACCGCAAGCACCACTATTTATATCATTTATGGTATTGGCACTTTACGGTCACCTCAGAGGTTTTAAGTGGCAAACCGTCATGGACGGAATGCGGGAAGGTCTACGTGCCGGAGTTGATCCACTAGTAATTTTCCTGTCAATCGGGGTTCTGATTGCCACCTGGATTTTTTCTGGAACCATCCCCACAATCATGTACTTCGGCTTTAAAATCATCTCGGTGAAATTCTTCTTACCAACCGTCTTTATCGTCTGTACCTTAGTCGGAGTTGCTTGCGGAAGTTCATTCACGACTGTTTCCACAATGGGGATTGCCTTTATCGGGATCGGTGCTACATTACAAATTAATCCTGGCCTCACCGCCGGAGTAATCGTTTCCGGTGCCTTCTGCGGTTCTAATATTTCTCCGCTTTCTGGGACCACTAACCTCGCTGCGAGTGTCGGTGAAATTAGTATTTACAAGCATATCCAATCGTTACTAACGACTGATATTCCTGCTTGGGCAGTCTGCTTAGTCCTTTACACATTTCTTGGCTGGAATTCTAAAAATGTCAGCCTGAATACGGTTCATCAAATGATGAATGGGCTCGCTAATGGCTTCTGGATCTCCGGATGGGCATTACTCCCCGTCCTGCTCCTGGTTATTCTAGCCATTTTTCAGGTTCCGGCGATTCCGTCACTTGGTTTTGGCTCCCTCTTTGCCATTGTCCTTGGATGGTTGCACGCTCCAAGTACGAATATCTCTTTAATCACTAAGACAATTATGACCGGTTTCGTCTCCCATACCGGGAACAAGACCATTGATACCCTGCTTTCCAAGGGTGGAATCTCCAGTATGCTGACTTCACTAGCTTTGATTGTCTTTGCTCTTGCCCTCGGTGGTCTCCTGATCAAGTTCAATATTATCAGCACGATTATTAACCACCTTACCGGAATCGTTAAGACTCCTGGTCGGTTATCACTCGCAACAGCAATCACCTGTATCGGCGTTAACCTCATGGTTGGTGAGCACTACCTGGCAATCATCCTTCCTGGACAATCATTCTTACCGTCATTTGATCGGCTTGGTCTAAAGCGGGTTGACCTAACCCGGATCCTTAATGATGCTGGAGCCGCGGTCAACGCAATTGTCCCTTGGAGTGTTTCCGGCGTCTTTATTGCAACGACCCTGCAGGTTAACCCGCTTCAGTTTATTCCTTGGGCTTTCTTCCCCTTCCTGGTAACAATCTTTACGGTAGTTGCCGGAATGTTAGTCAAGGTTCCCCAAAAGCAGAGCGTTATCGTTCCCGAATAATAAATACTCATTAGAAATAATAAAATTGAGGTATAAAAAGCACCTCCTAGTACTCGGATTAACGAATACTAGGAGGCGTTTATTTTTGAAGGGATATGAACCCGATCCTAAATTTTAGTGTTTCTTCTTTCTGTATCCAGCCAAGCCAAAGATACTTGCAAGACCCGCGAAGAGGAAGCCAAGTGTAGATGCCTTCTCGTTTTCTCCATTACCAGTTTGTGGTAATTGACGAGCCTGAGTAGTTCCATTGACATGGTGAGCAATCTGAGAAGAAAGCGATTGATCATTAGCGATGTGTCCAGAAACGTGGTTATTAGCCGCCGGAACAGCATTGTTCTCACCTGAATTACCAGGTTGAGCAGGCTGATCTGGAGTAGTCGGCTGACCAGGTTTTTCTGGGTGATCAGGTGTTACCGGATGATCTGGATTTACTGGATGATCCGGATTATCTGGATGATCAGAACTCTCAGCTTCTACATAAATCGTTACTGTACCATTGCTGATTACAATCTGGGTTGGGAGACTTTGCCCTTTTGCCAGTTTGTAACCCGCTGGTACCTTAAGACTTACCGGCTGCGTTTGATTGAGTTTACCCTTGTAAAGTTGACTAACAACTACTTTACCAGTTGCCTGGTCAACGAACCGAACAGTTTCAGTGGCGTCTTCCGTTACAGGTGGGGTCACTGAGTTTGGCTTGTAAGTGATCGTGATGCTTACTGGTTGAGTTTGATCAGTTACCGTCACTTCATCAATCGAACTAATTGGTTGATCGTCTTGTTCAATCTGAGCAGTGTAACCAGCTGGAACATCAACTGGGTATGCATCCCAATTACCTGTCGTCCAATCACTCAAATTAGTCAACTCACCAGTTACTTCATTGTAAGTTGCCGTCCGAGTAATTGTTGCAGACTGGTTAATCGTCTTAGTTCCACCAGGCAACTTATCAACGATTTCCCGGTTAATGGTCTTACTCAAATCGTGATCCTTAAACCAATTTAGATTCTTAGGATCTGGGTTAGTATCCGGCTTTGTTGGATCAACTGTGATTGTCTTTTCAACCAAGTGAATGACAATGTCGTTATTTCCATCAGCCTTAAATGTGTAGCTAGTAGGTAGCTTTTGACCTGGAGCTAATTCGTAATGAGCTGGAACTTCAACATTAGTAATGCTGATAGTTCGACCAGTTACACCAGTTTCAGTAATGGTTGGACCAACTTGACTGCCATCCTTGTCATCATCAACAAACTTGATGTTTACTCGTTGCTCGTTAGCAGTGTAAGTAACAGTGATTGTCCTGTCCCTATCCTTATCAGTTACCGTAACTTCTGGCACAGCACCCGGATTTGCAGTGTACCCAGCAAAGGCCTTTGGAGTAAATCCGGCAAAAGTATCTTTGCCATCAACTGCTGTCCAGGCACCTTCACTCTTAGCAACGATCTTGCCAGTAACTAGATCGTATTTGGCGGTTCTCGTGAATTCAACAGTTTGTTGCTTTTGATCTGCTGGAATCTGAGCCAATTGTTCAGCGCTTAAGCCTTCGTAATTAATCGTTCTCGTTACGTCCTTAACCAAAACATTATCCTTGAACCAGTTTGGATTCTTTGGATCCGGATTAGTTGCTGGGTCAAGCGGATTAATCTCCGCAGTCTTGTGGACTAACTTAATGTACAAGCTTTGATTCAAAGCTTTACCGAAAGTATAGCTCGTAGGTAACGTTTGGTCTGGAGCTAATTCATAGATCGTAGGAATAGTTAAATTCAAATCTATTTCAGAACCGGCTACTCCAGTCTTAGTAGTTACATCACCGACTTGCTTATTGCCTTCATCAGTATCTTCAAACACAATTTTTACAGTTGCGTCTAACGTAAACTCAGCGGTTGAAGAAATCTTCAACTTGTAATTTGGATTTGCTTTTTCAAGAGCAGTTAAGCTGTCTGGCGTCAAGCTAATTAAGTAAACGCCTGACTGATCTGGGGTAGTGCCAGAAGCAAATTGATAAGTCATCCCTGCTGGAACTGTAATGCCGCTTGGAACATTAACTTTAAAGTCTGCACCATCAATTTTAGCTTCAGTACTTTCCTGACTACCAGTAATTGTAACGTTAGCTTGTGCCGGACTAATTACATACTTGAACTGGCCACTTTCAGAAATTGCATAGTTTGGATTATTACTTTGCAGTTTTGCTAAACCAGACTTGTTCAATGCGATATAGTAAGTTCCAGCATTAGTTGGTGCTGGGACTGCATTACCATCTGCATCTACCCATTCATAGTCGGCATTAGTTAAGTTGGCGGTATTAAGAACTTCCCCATTTACCAAGCCATTAGCAGTGAATACGCCAAAATTAGTATCTTGGGTATTAATTGCTGCTGGTTTGCCATCATAAACCTTGCCGTCTGTGCCGCGAGTATTGTCACCTAATGTAACTTCAAGAGCCTTTTGCTTAATCATGAACTTAGCTGAACCTGAAAGATCACTAGCATCAAGAATTACGTTGCCGTTTCCTGCATACTTATCAAGTGCTGCTTGTAAGTGAGCCAAACCTTGATCGCTTAACTTCAAAGTGTAAGTGCCAGCATTAACTGGTGCCTGCCCCTTTTCAGTTTCCCACGTGTAATCACCATCTTGCAAAGTATAAGTACTTTGAGCAGTTGAACCTGGGAAAGTAAGGTGAACAACGATGTTACCGTTAGTACTATCTACTTCGGCAGGTGTTACCGCTTGACCATCATAAGTCTTAGAAGCTTGACCACTAAGCGTGGCTTGACCTGCAACAGGATTGATTGTGTAAGTAAACTCACCACCGATTGCATTATCAGCAAACTTGTAATTTGGATTGTCCTTTTGAAGCAGACTGATCGCATTGTCGGTCAATCTCAAGTAGTAAGTACCAGCGTTAACCGGATTACCAGTCATTGCGTGGTAGTTGCCGTCGCTATCCTTGGTGTACCAAGCATAACTATTAGCAGTAATGCCAGCTGTATTAAGAGTTTGACCTTCAATTAAACCAGTTGAGCTCCAAGTTACGTCATTTACTACATCAGCAATTGAAGTGGTTTGACCGTTGTAAGTGCGACTATCACTACCACCAATTGTTGCAGTTGCCGTCGCTGGAGTAATCGTGTAGTTGATTACACCACTGACTGAACTAAACGTGTAGTTTGGATTTGCTTTCTGCAGTGCAGCTAACGCATTGGCCTTCAAACGAGCTTGATAAGTACCTACATTAACCGGTGCAGCATCAAGCTTATTGCCATCTGCATCGTACCAGTCAAAGTCACTAGCCTTAATGCCTGGATTTACTAATGGCGTATCAGTTAAGGTGCCATTTGCAGAAATTGTTAAGCCACTGACATCAAGATCAGCTGCTTGACCATTGTAAGTCTTGCTTTGATCACTGCCAGAAATAGTGACATTACTAATTTCCTTTGGCGTAATGTTAAAGCTGGCTTGTCCTGATAAATCATCTGCTGCAATTGTTACGTTGCCACTACCTGCTTGACTATTCAAGGCTGCTTGCAAGTGAGCTAAGATAGCATTCTTATTCAAGCTAATTGTGTAGTTACCAACAGCAGTAGGCGCCTTGCCATCCTTAGTATTCCAAGTGTAATCACCGTCTTGCAAAGTGTAAGTACTTTGAGCGTTCGAACCTGGGTAAGTAAAGTGAACTAAGATTTGACCATTGCTATTAACTTCAACTGGAGTTACGGCTGAACCATCAAAGGTCTTTTCATTAGATCCGCTGAGTTCAGCTGTAGCAGTTGCCGCCGTAATCTTGTAGTCCGCATTTGTCTTAAACGTCCACTTGTAGTTAGCACCGTTATTACCAGTCAACTGTTCAAGTTTTGCTTGACCTGCTGGTGATAGTTCAACTTGGTAAGTACCGGCATTTGTAGCATTGCCAACAATTTGCAAATCATTAGCTGTCAAAGTAAGCGTTTGAACCTTACCGTCTGCTGAGTAAACAGGAGCTGAGTAAGTAACATTGTATTTACTTAAATCAAGGTTACCTGGCAAAGTCTCATTAGCGTCGTAAGTCTTGCCATCACTACCATTAAGGGTAACGGTAACCTTACCTTGGTTAACTGTCAATGTTCCCTTAGTAGTTACATCAGCGGCTGATTGTGGATATGCGTAGTTAGTACCAAGCGCCTTTTCGATGTTAGCTAAGCCTTGTGCAGACAATTCAACTTGGTAAGTACCGACATTGCCTGGAGTTTGGTTAAATACTAAGTCACCGTCTTTAGCAGTGTAACTTAAGTTGGTACCATTTTCAGTCGTGACCGTCAAAGTGTAGCCAGCTGGGTTAGCCTTAATTGCGTTTAACCAATCTTGCGTACCATAAGTTACACTTGATTGACCAGAAACAGCAATCGTGACTGGCATTTGATCAACATAGAAACTTGCTCGTGCATTACTTGCTTGCTTCCAGTCATAGTTACTTGAACCAGTTAAATCCTGCAACTTCTTTAAGCCTTGTGCTGATAACTTAACTTGATAATGACCAACATCACCTGGCTGGGTAACAAATTCAAGATCACCATCACTTAAAGTTACATTAGTGTAAATTGGCTCAGCATCATTATCCACGCTGCCATTATGCACTGGAGCAGTGATTGAAATTGAGTAGCCATTATTACCACCATAATTAATAGTGGCATTTTCACCATATTTAATATGTTCAGCGCCATTAATCGTGACTGTTGTTTGCGCCGGCGTAATGACATAGGAAGCTGGGGTATGACTTGATTCAACCACGTCTTTTTCACTAAGAACGACGTTGCCATCAGTGGTAGTAGTTTTACCAACATTGCCTGAGAAGTCATAGTCTGGGAACAACTGACGCAGTTTATCAGTCAATTGCTTAGAAATCTTGACACGATAAGTCCCGACATTAGTTGGCACACCACCATTCGGGTAGCCTTCAACATATAAGTCACCAGCAGTCCATGTAAGCCCAGTATCTTTGCCATTATTTAAAAGCTTACCGTCTTTCCAAGTAAGATTTGGAACTGGTTTATCAGTATTCAACCAATTAGTAAAGTCCAATTCATATGCACTTGGATCAAATGGCATTGCGGTTCCATAAACAGTAGTCTGATTACCAGTCAGGGTTAATTCAGCCTTATGTTCATAAATGAAGTATTCCCCGCTCTCAGCTGATTGGCTAATTGCGTAGTTACTTGCACCAGTTAATTGTTTAATCTTTTCAAGACCACTAGCAGTTAAACGAACAACATAAGGTGTGCCCTTAATAGGATTCCCATCAACACCATAACCAGCATTAGCATGAAGCGCTGGCTTACCTTGAGCATCTACTACTTCAAGATCATCTGGCGTTAAATTGAACTTACCTAAGTCAGTAGGTTCACTATCTGAGTTGCCCCAGACAAGTTTGATATCGCCCTTATTAATCTGCTCTTGCGTAATTGCTGCATTCTTATCATCAAATACCTTCGAAGCACTACCAGCAACTTCAACTACAAGTTCGGCCGGATTTACTACATAGGTAATTTGACCGCTAATTGTGCTCTTGCCCTGATCTTCAAAAGTGTAGTTTGGATTTGCATTTGCAAATGCCTGTTCACCAGCAGCATTCAACTTCAAGTAGTAAGTTCCTGCATTAGTTGGCGTAGAAATCACATTACCATTTGCATCGTACCAAGTGAAATCACTTGTAGACAAAGTAGGAAGGGTTAAGTTTTCAACATTGTGGAAGCCAAAATTCTTAGCCGTTTCACTATTAGTTGGATCGAAGACAACTGCTTGACCATTATATGTTGATTGTTCATTACCATATAATTGAACATTTGAAGCCACTGCTTGTTTAATCTCAAAGTTTGCAGTACCCGCCTTATCAGCAGTTGTAGTTAGAGCAACGTTGCCTTGACCAACAGCTTGGTTAATTTGAGCTTGGATATGGTTAATCCCTGCTTCAGTCAACTTAATAATGTAATTACCAGCATTTACAGGTGCTTTACCATCTTCAGTTGACCAAGTATAGTCGCCATCGCTCAAAGTAAAGCTAGTTGGCAAGTTAGCAATTCCGGTACCGGTAATTGCAACCTTAATTGTTGAACCCTTAGTATACAAATCACCAGTAGTTACAGCTGAGCCGTTGTAGGTCATTGAATTGTTACCACTAAGATCAGCAGTAACTTTAGCTTGATTAATAGTATAAGTACCAGTTCCCGCAGATGCAGTAGCAGACCACTCAACATTAGCGCTATTAATGGCCTTGATATTATTCCAGCCCTGTTGCGATAACCGAACCTGGTATTGACCAGCATTCACTGGTGCCTTAGTTGTCCAAGAACCATTAACATTAAATTCAATGTCACCAGCTACCAATTTGTAAGTTGGATTATTTGGCTCATTGAGTTTAATTGAGTATTGACTTAAGTACTCATCTGGACTAATTGCTACGCCAGTATAAGGGTATTCTGGATCACCACTAAATTCAGCACTTGCTTTAGCCTTATTAATGACTAAATTGCCAGTTGAATTGCCGAGACTAATACTATAATTCTTGCCAAGTGCTTGCTGAATCTTAGCTAAACCGTCAGCAGTTAATTGGACTTCATAGCTACCAACATTTTCAGCTGGACCATTAACAATTGTAAAGTCGCCTGAATCAAGGGTTACGTTCGTCAAACTTGCCAATGCACCAGTAGTATTGCCATCAGCTTTAGCAATTGAAACGACTACGCTATTGCTACCGTTAGCGTTATAGACAACATTAATTGCCGATCCGTTATAAGTTTCGGTTTGCGTACCACTAACACTAATTACATTAGCTGAAGGGGTAATTTCAAAACTAGCTTGGCCACTAATTGCGTTGTTTGCGAATTGGACATTGCTTTGATCGTTTTGACCACTGCCAGCTAATGACTTGATGTAGTTTTCAACATTAGTAATCCCTGCTTGAGTTAAAGTGATGGTGTAACTACCAGCATCCGTTGCGTTGCCACTAATCGTGTAGTCGCCTTGCTTTAAAGTGTATGTTTGACCATTTACACCTGGGAAGTTAAGGCTGACTTTGATTTTACCATTTGAGTTAAGTTGAGCATCGCTAACTGCCTGGCTGTCATAAACCTTACTATTAGAACCACTTAAAGTTCCAGTTGCCGCAGCTGGCGTAATTGTGTAAACACCTAAGCCAGTGTTAGTTAAAGTAAAGTTTGGATTCTGAGCTTGAAGAGCACTAAACGCTGCATCGGTTAATTTAACGTAGTAAGTACCAACATTCTTTGGATTTTCAGTTAAGGCATTACCACTAGCATCAACCCATTCATAGCTGTTACCAGTAAGCGATTGAGTATCTAGCGTTACTTTCTTACCATTAACCATCACAGTAACTTGGAATTTAGCTGGATCAATTTGGTTAGTAGCTTGGGCATCATAGACCTTAGTGTAATTGCCTTCACTAATGTTAGCTAATGTAGCATCAGTATTTAATGGCGTAATCTTGTAATTTGCAGTGCCAGTAATTGCACCATTTGCAAACTTCACATTACTTACGCCGTTTTGACCAGTACCAACAGCTTTTTCAATAATCTTTTGGATAGCTGCTGGATTAATCGTAATTGTGTAAGCTTGACTGCTTGCATTCACTGGAGCTTGACCATTTGGTGTATTCCAAGTAAAGTCATTAGCCGTTAACTTAACCGTAGTTGAGTAATTGCTATTACCGTCTTTTGGATAATGCAAGGTCAAAGTAACGTTGTTATTATCATTACTTACGTTTAAATCATCAACGCTAACAGCATTACCATTGTATGGACGCGTGCCACTACCTGAAAGTGTAGCTGAAGCATCCGCTTGATTAATGGTGAAGGTCCCGTTGCCAGCATTAGTTAAAGTAAAGTTTGGATTGTTCTTTTGCAGTTGTGCTAAACCAGCTGCGTTTAACTTAACTTGGTAAGTACCAACGTTTACTGGAGCTGCACCATCAGCCCAATCAAAGTCGCTACTGGTTAAGCCGGTTGCATTTAAGACAACGCTTTGACCATTCACAATAGCCGTAAATTGGAACTTAGCTGGATCAATTGTATTTTGAGCTTCACCATTGTATGTCATCTCGTAATTGCCAGCTTGCGCGTTAGCCATTGTTGCAGCACTAGCAAGCTTGTTAATCGTGTAAGTTGCGTTGCTGGTAATTGTTGATTGACCATCATGGGTCCAGACAATACTGTTGTTGCCAAATTGATTCTTGATGCCATTTTCACCTTGTGTGGTTAAACGAACCTGGTACTTGCCAGCATTAATTGGCATGTTTGTTGACCAATTTGCGCCGTCAGTTGAAAATTCAACGTCCCCATTTTGCAAAGTATAAGTCCCTGAACTTGCAGTAGGTCCAGTAATGGTTACTTTCAAGCCATCATTAAGTTCACCATTAGTAATCGCTTGACCATTGTATGTGCTTTCGCCATTACCCGTTAAGGTTGCTGTAGCTACAGCGCCCCAAGCGACATTAATAGTTGTATTTTGCGTAGTATCGGTTACTGTTTCAGCTGGAACTTGACCATTCACAAGCGTAAATGGAGTAGTCACCCCATTTACTGTTTTGGTAGCTGACATAGTGTAGCCTTCATGAGTTGGAACCTTTTGTGCAGACCAGGTGCCAGTATTCCACCCACTCCCTGCAAAGCCATCGAATACTACACCAGTGTCATCATCATTGACTTTCACTTGACGATTTAGCGCAGCTATGTCAGTAGAAAAAGTTCGAGTTGCTTCCCCTGGTTCAGTAATTGTAATTGTACGAGTTACTGTCTTATTTACTAAAGATTTAGGAACATAGTACGTGATTAATTCATTCCGCATAAACCATTGATTTGCAGTTGAATTAGTAAAAGTAGTATTTGAATTATAGCCTGGTGCTCCAAAAGTAACGGTACTATAGGAACCTGCAGAATTAATATTAGCGATTACATAATCTGCACCAGCACCAGGAGTATTTACACTCCAGCTTTGAGTTGATGCCGTAGG
This sequence comes from Limosilactobacillus urinaemulieris, assembly GCF_932750685.1. NCBI lineage: Bacteria > Bacillati > Bacillota > Bacilli > Lactobacillales > Lactobacillaceae > Limosilactobacillus > Limosilactobacillus urinaemulieris. Next base: position 11,700 of record NZ_CAKOBX010000003.1, read on the forward strand.
AAGATTCCACGATCCAGAAAGCACTTTAAATCCAGGAGTAGTTGAATTGCCAGCGGTATTATCCCATTGCCAATTACCATAAGTAATGGTGTCATTGTTAACGTTTAAGCTACCAGTTCGATTGTAAAAGATTTGCACTTGAGATGCTGGAGCAAATTTTTGACCATCTTTGTTACCACCGGCAATGATAAATTTAGCAGTTACCAATCTTGATTGAGTTTGAATTGGAACATACAAAACAGTATGAACAGGCTGAGCTTCATATGCAGTAGCATCTTTAGTATATGCTTGTGAAGCTTGAGCTGGATCCGTATTACCATCTGTACCAGCAGTATTCCAAGTTGGGAAAACAAACTCATTTGCCGGTTTGTCAGACTTATCAGTAATTACAGCAGCAGTATAACCATCTACAGTTGGCACATCAGCCACAACGGCTCCCCAACTTGTTGGTAGACTTGTCCAATTTCCAGATACAACATGATAACCATTTTGCCCCCGTGTAGTATCCCAGAGCCATGGAGAATAAGTTACATTCTTAGTAACCTGATCTTGATACTTATTGCGACTGTAGTAGATATCAAGAACTGCTGATTGTGCAGCACTACCGTCTTGGGTGTAGGTACCGTCAGCATTAACCTTGGCTTTGACATAGTTAAGTGTTGCAGTCCGCGTTTGTTGTTCTTGAGTAGTATTAATCTTGTGCTTAAGATTAATGGTCATCGTTGCGCCAGTTAACGCCTTTTCAACAGCCTCAGTCTTCTCCCACTTATAGTTTGGGATATACCAAGTAGTATCAGGATTAGTCAATGGTGCAAAGTAAGGGCCCGCTAAGGTAACACCTTTGGGAACACCAGAAGTTGAAACCGAATAATAATTACCTACGCTTACACCTTCTGGTAATTTCAATTGTGCTGCAGCGTTCGGATCATATCCTCCATTTCCAGCAGTGAATCCGAATATATCCACTGTACCTAGATCAGTGTTTGAATCTTCATCATGGAAAGTAATGTTAAAGTGCATCTTTTGGTGGATTGGCACTTGTACAACTACTGGAGTTTGCGTAAAGGCAGGCAAAGTGTATTGCGTTGGAATTGAAGTACCATTTGCTAATTCATAACCATAGCCTTGTGGATCAGTTGGAATGGTCATATTAAAGTTAAGGTTAGCTTGAACGCCAGGAATAAATTCTTGTGAATAAGTTTGACCTACAACTGCATTATTGTTGTATTGGTCTACAAATTCAAATGTCACTTTTTGAGCAACATTAACGTTGGCATTCAGTTCGTAGTAATAATACTTACCAGCTGCATCATACTTAGCACCAACAGTATTGGCAGGAACAGTAACGCGAATAGTAGCAGTTTGCAGGCCACTCACTAAGCCATCAGCATTGGTTTGCAAACCGGAAATAATATAGTTTGGCTGATAACTGTCGGTGCCTTGAGTGAAAGTAGTTTGCTGTCCTGGATTGCCACTCTTATTGTAAGCACTGTAAGAAACTTCCCTAGTACCGTTTGAAGTTAAAACTGTACTGGTAGTTGTACCGTTAGCAATATTGCCAGCTTGACCATTATAGAGATTACCGTTAGTGAAGAAGGTTTGCCCATTAACCGCACTCTGCTTTGGAATTACTGAAACATAAACTTTAATAATCTGATCAAGACCACTATCTGTGTAGTGCACAGTAATTTCGCCCTGATTAGTGGCATTACTGTTAATTGGCGTAGTCCATGTAGCAGTGTGAGCTGGCCAAGTACTTGGCAAATTGAGCACTTCGTCAGCACTTGGTACAGTACTACCAATTAAAATATTGATACCACGAGCATCGTTGATTGCAACTGCACCCGTCCCTGGACTAGTAACAACCTCTTTGCCATCAGCATCCTTATAAGTAGCAGTAATCTGGACATTACTATAAGAACCTGGTATTTGCCAGGTTGGCTCATTATTAACAAATTTGAATACGGTTCCTTCTGGGAAAACATCCGCATTTTTAACCAGCTGAGCGGCTGTCAACGTGGTTCCGTAGTCAACGGTTTCGCTGTTTACTTCAACATTAGCTTTAGTAACAATTGTAAATGGCACTTCGCATGATGAACCACTAGGAAGAATAACTTTAATGGTGCCGCTCTTCTTTTCACCAGCCTTATCTAAAACTAAGGTGGTCTTGCCATCGCTGCTCAGCCATTCAAACGTAGTGCCCTTAGGCCAAGTAGTGTTGTTATCTAGTATCGGGTTAGGGTGAGTTACTCCAGACCAACCTTTTATATAAGCTGGGTTCTTAACTAAAGTACTTAGTGAAGTTTCCCCGCTTCCTACACCAAAAGTTATCGGACCTGCACTGATATCTTTTTCTGTTATCCCAGTATATGGCGTATTAATGGCATATGGTTCAGTAGCACTAGCTGAAATAGTTGGCGCTAAAGCAACTGCATGATATGGAACTTGGACCCATTGAACTGCCGTCTGCGCCTCACTTACATTTACTGGGTTAGTATTATTTGTTACTTGATACTCATGCCCTAACTGGCTAATGAAATCGCTTGTACCGGTAATACCCTTATTATAAAAAGCATTATTTGTGAAAATAACTGGCTGACCAGCTTTGTTATAACCACCACTATAATTAATGGTCATCGTGCCTTTATATTTACCGGAAAAGATGTTCCCATCCATATCTGCATCAGATGATTGCAAACTTGTTGGGTGGTAAACTTGATCGCCAACATTGATATCGATTGCATCCTTTTCTGAACCGCTAGTAATTTGCTTATTAACTTCGTTCTGATTAGCAATCCGGTTAACTCGATAACCAGCCTTACCTTGATTATAAATATAAATAGTATCTAGCTTAGGCGTAGCAACATAGTTTACTTGCACTGTTTGAGCTGGTGCATCTGGTAAATTTTGCAAAGTAAACTTAAATAAGTTAGTCTTTGTACCTTCTGCAGCAGTTGGCGTCCAGTCAGTCACATTAGTAGCGATTCCTAAAGCATAGGCTAAGGCATAGTCTTGATAGAAGTATTGTCCCAAGGTGCCCGTATTAACACCCTGATTAGTATTAGGATCAATAATCTGACCAACTGAATTTGTGTTCATAAATGCAGGCTGCCCATTGTCTGATAACTGAGCATTGATTACCGGGTTGCCTGCACTATCCACTGGGATATCAGTTCTCAACGGAATTGTATTCACAACATAAGGAAGCTTAACAGTATAGGACGCTCCTGGGATTGGGAAAGGCTCACCCGTATTGGCGTTAGTCCACACGTTTTGATCAGTAAATTGAAATTCTGCCCAGTGAATACCAATTGTGCTGGTATCAAGTGGCGTGAGTAACTTAACGTCAATGTTAGGCCCTATAACACCAATACTCCTACCGGAAGTAACACTATGGTTAGGATCATCAAAATTAAAAATCGTATTTCCGTTAGCATCAGGCGTAGTGATTGGATCAACGTTATCGCCTACATGACTAACATAGTAAAACTTGTTTGGAGCAAGCTGCACTTGTGGCTCAGCTATGAAGCTAACATCCACATTAACCTTCGTGCCATCAGCATATGTAACCGTAACACTACCTGAGTATTCTGTACCGTTTTTCGAACCCTCTTGTGTAGGATTTTCTGGTAACACATTCCAAGTAATTTTGGCACCGGCTTTTTCTAAGGCAGCACCATTTTCTAATAAATCAGCTGGATCTATTTCAGCCATATTACTGCCTGCTACTACTGTTGCCCCATTATCAAAAGTATATGGAGCCGGAGCGATATTAGCTGCAGCCTTGCTTGCAGCTAATTGCTGAGTATTACTAGACTTACCATTTTGATTGATGGCCAAAGTAGTACTATCTTGCTTACTTTTATCTTTATCTGATGAAACAGGCTGGTTAACAGAATTATCGCTGCTTGTTGATTCTTTATCGACTGCTACCTTTGTTTTAGTAGCTACAGTATCGTCAGTTACAGTAGTTTTTGCACTGTCCTTATCGTTAGTTACCTGTTCAGTATCTCCATGTTTAGTATTCTCACTGTCCACAGCTTTCTTGACCGAATCAGTTGGAGTATCTTGAGTGACCTGATTTTTATCAGCCTTATTCGCATTATCTTCTTGAGAATTCTTTATGTCTTCCTCAGCCGACTTATTAGTAGTCACTGTTGATGGATCCGCTTGGTTTGATGACTGACCATCATGTTGTGTCGTTAAACTATCAGCTGAAACCGGCTTCCCTGCATTTTGGGATACGGGTGCAGAATTAGGATCAGTTTGGTTAACTGTTGTCGTAGCTTTATCTTGACGCGCATTCCCAGATTGTACTGTTGCCACCGCTTCCTTAGTCACCGGCTCGGTTAAAGTAGAATTAGGGTCTGCATTAGCACTCGCGTTAACAAATGCGGTTGCTCCAAGAGTGACTAAAACAGTAGCACATGCTGTTACCCACTGCTTCTTGGCCTTATATAATTTGAAATTTTTTCGTTCTAAAACCATTCTCGGTTGTTGGTTATTTTTGCTCATTAGTGACTCCTCCATGGCTTCCTTTAACTTCAGTATAGCGCTTTTACTTCATTACGTTCCCTATTTTAATTAACGCGGTTAATTTATAATTCAATAAATGGTATTAACTAATTATACCATCGTTATTATAGTTCGATAAATACAAGCAATTCGTAATTGATAAACTTAAAGCAAAATTACTAATTTTATAAGCAAATAAATGATGCAGAGAAAGCCAGACTTAATCTCTACATCATTTTTATTAGTATTTAAAAATATCAAGTTTTAGTTCTTGACTAATCATTTCCAATAGTGCTAATCCAGCAACACTATTACCCGCCGGATCAAGTGCCGGACTAAAAATTCCGATCCCATACTTTGGTGCACTAGCAACTAGACCACCACCAACACCACTTTTGGTCGGGATTCCAATCTTAACCGAATAAGTTCCTGATTCATTATACAATCCCGTTGTCATCATTACCGATTTAGCATAGGTCGCGGCAGCACTTGAAATTAAACGTTCTTCACTCCAGGGAGCAATTCCGTCATTAGCGAGAACCGCGCCTAAATTGGCCAAGCTTTCACAGGTAACCATCATTGAGCACTGCTTAAAGTAGGTCTCAAGACTAGTTGTGACATCATTTGCTAAGGTTTCTTTAGCCTTTAAGTAGTAAGCAAGTGAACGGTTCATATCCCCCGTCCGTAACTCAGATTGGTAGATTTCTTCATTTAGGGTAATTTGCGGATCATGACAAATTTCTCGAGTAAAGTCAAGAATTTGGTCAAATGGTGAGCGGTGATCCTCCTCTTCAATCAGTGATGAAACCAGGATTGCTCCACTATTAACGAACGGGTTTAGCGGTTTAGTTTCCTTCGTGATCTCCATGTTCAAAATTGTGTCAAAGGCAAAACCAGTTTGTCGGGTGCCTACCTGCTCTTCCACTGTGGCAAGCCCTAATCGTTCAATCGCATAAAGGAGAGCGATCACTTTAGAAACACTCTCAATCGCAAACCGAACCTCGGATGCACCAGCGCAGTTTTTCTTTCCACTATCGACGTCATAGAGGCACACCCCTAACTGGTAAGGATCGACCTTCGCTAAAGCAGGGATATAGGTTGCCACCTGTCCCTCATCAATTCGTTTCCAGCATGCTTGAATTGCATCGTTTAAATTTAACACCATTTAATCATCCCCGTCCTGCAACTTTCATTAATTATCATACACCAAGAGGGTTCAATTACTATTGTTTTTTCACTGGTAAACGGAGAATCGTTTTCAAATTAGCCGGTTTGGTCCCCCGTGGATCGGATAGGTAAATTTCATGATGATGGCGGTGATCATTAATATCTAGTTGAAGGTCGTTGTCAGTAATAAACTCATGCAGTTTTTCAACGGTGGCTGGTTCGTCATCATATGGGCCAACGTGTAACGCTTGAACGCACAAGCCCTCATCAATGAAGCGCAACTTAACTTTAGAAAAGTCAGTCTGCTTCTTTTCGGTAGCCGTCTTTACCGCCCAATCAAAAATCTCAGGAGTAACAAAGTCCGGCATCCGAATCAGCGAAATGAAGTTAAATTGCTCCTTATGCTGGTAATCAACGCCCTTAATCCCCGGTTGCCACCACATCCCTTCCAGTGGCGGAACAACAAAGTCAAAGTAGCCAGGAATTTTATAATCACCCTTTTTGCTCATCTTAATTGTGTAGGCAATCCCATAGAGAAGCTGAAGCGCTTGACTATATTCGCCATCTTCAGCATTTGGATCGCCTTTTCCCTGCACTGCAAGGTAATTCATTGGCGGAACCTTTATTACCGCTGGCCGTTTCCCTGGACGATATAGTTCCGGTTGTTCTTTCTTAAAGTCGTATGTCATTGTTTCATCCCTTAGTTTTATATCTGTTTATATCTTCAAAGTTAATAAAAAATGCCCAATACCGTTTACTGGACATTGAGCACTATTTCTCTTTCTGGTTACCTAACTCCCAAAAGGCCAATGCCGAGGCAGCGGCTACATTTAAGGAGTCGACGCCCGGTGCCATTGGGATCTTAATTGTAAAATCGCTCTGCGCAATCGTTTTTTCTCTTAACCCCGGACCTTCTGAGCCAAGAATAATGGCAAGCTTATCCACTTGATCCAGTTGCGGATCGTCAATATTAACGGTGTTGTGCCGTAATGCCATTGCTGCGGTTCGGTAACCCAACCGATGAAGGAGGCTAATTCCCTCTGTTTGCCAGAGTTTGGCATCAACATAGGTCCATGGTACTTGGAAAACCGTCCCCATTGATACACGAGAAGCCCGCCGGTAAAACGGGTCGGCAGAATCACTCGTCACGATTACGCCATCGATTCCAAGAGCAGCTGCCGAACGAAAAATTGCCCCAATATTAGTTGGATTGACTACCCTTTCAAGGACCGCAATTCTTGGGTGTTCTTTCGGCATTGTTGCTAAAAAGCTCGCTAAATCTGGTCTTTTTACCCGGTACATTGCGGCTAATGCTCCCCGTAAAAGATTGTACCCGGATAACTGGCTAAGCAACTCGCTACCAACCACATAAATTGGTGTTTGCCCTAAGCCACTCGTTTGGTTAGCTGCCATTTCGTGATCCAAGTCGGCTAGATCACGGTCTAACGCCTTTTCTTCAACCAAAAGCGAGGCTGGCTGATACCCTGCCCGTAAAGCTCGTTCAATCACCTTCGGACTTTCCGCAATAAATAATCCCGGTTGCGGTTCTAAGGCGTGGAAGAGCTGGGCTTCATTCAGGCGGACGTAAGGATCCAAATCGGGCCTTGCTAAATCTGTAAGAAAAATTAAATTATGCATGCTGAATCTACCTTATTATTGTTATTGCTGTGACGAGTATTTATTCTAACGCTTTTTGCACGAACTACCAATTCATTTTCATACCAAAAAGGGCACTGCATAATAGAATTTACACAGTACCTGCTCCGGATTGTTTAAAGTAATCAGATTGATTATCCAACTAAAATTCTTACTTTCGAGTAACAGGCTTTATTTAACTTCTTTGCGGTGTGAACCTGGTCCCGACGTCACTAAGAAGGTCGCAATCGGAAATCCTAAATAGAGGATCATTGATAAGTAGGGATTGATGAAAGAAATTCCAATTAATAATATATTTACCACAATCGTGCCGGCCATCCGAAAAGCTGACATTGCCTCTAGTCGTTTTTTATCCACCCAAAATGACTTTTTAAATCCCCAAATTTGAAGTCCGGACATGAATAAGTTGGCCATTAAGAAGACAAGCCCATAATTAGCAATTGACATTGTGCTGGGCTCTAGCATTACCCACTTTGCCATTACTGGTACCAGGGAAATAAAAGCTAACAATAAAAGATCTAGCACCGCAATTGCTTTGCTCGGTCGTTCAATAAAGTAAGTATAAACTTTATGAAGGTCATACCAGAACTTGCTAACAATCAAAAAGGTGATCAAAAAACACCAATGTCATGAATAAAGTCAACATAGTGGGCCATGTTTGCTGGCGGTTGAATTTCAAGGACAATGATTGTCATCACAATTGCCAATACTCCAGTATTAATTTCCGATAGGCGGCTATATAAAATATTAGGCTCTTCAGCAAATTTCTTCTGCATTTTTTTGCTCTGTTGATCATTACTTTGTTCCCACGGTTCCCGACGAGGCAATCGTGACGATTGACGCTTATTCATTATTATTTATCACCTTGTTTATAATAAAATTCCTTTTTATTATAAGTAAACTTAAAGTAAAAATAAATATATAAAAATCCTCTTTCTTAGAGCAGCCGTACTTTCAAGAATTAACTAATCCCCTTTTTATACTCAAATTTCCATTTCTATAGTAAAAGCACCCAGCTTTGACACTGGATGCTTCCTTCATATGGCAAACACTTTGGCAAACAAACATGTAGATTTAAGTGAGTTGGCCAAGTTTTAACACTGCCAAAATGCTGTTATATCGCGGTTCCAACTCTATCTTACATTGCCATTCTATTCGTATTCGATCGTCGAAGGTGGCTTACTCGTGACATCGTAAAGGATCCGGTTAACGTGATCTACTTCATTAACGATCCGCACGGAAATCTTTTGAAGAACGTCCCATGGAATCTTCGCAAAGTCAGCAGTCATCCCGTCAATTGAGGTTACGGCACGGATAGCAACGGCATAATCATATGTCCGGCCATCACCCATGACACCAACTGAACGAATTCCTGGCAAGACGGTGAAGTATTGCCAAATTTTTTCATCCAGTCCGGCTTTCTTAATCTCTTCACGCAAGATTGCGTCTGATTCACGGACAATTTCCAGCTTTTCTGGAGTAATTTCACCGATAACCCGGATACCAAGACCTGGACCTGGGAACGGTTGCCGCCAAACTAATTCGTGCGGGATCCCAAGCTTTTCACCCAATTCACGGGTTTCATCCTTAAAGAGCTTCCGTAATGGTTCGATCAGCTTAAAGCCGAGCTTCTTTGGCAAGCCTCCAACATTGTGATGGGACTTGATTGTTTGGGCAGTGTCAGTTCCTGATTCGATCACATCAGTGTAAAGGGTCCCTTGAGCGAGGAAGTCAGCGTCAGGAATCTTCTTTGCTTCTTCGTTGAAGACTTCGATAAATTCCTTACCAATAATCTTTCGCTTTGTTTCGGGATCAGTAACACCCTCTAACTTGCCGAGGAAGCGATCAGCAGCGTCAACCTTGATAATATTTACCCCAAGATCCTTATTCAAGGCTTTCATTACTTGATCGGCTTCGTTCTTCCGTAACAGGCCGTGGTCAACAAAGATACAAGTTAATTGGTCACCAATTGCCTTGTGAATCAGTACGGCAGTAACACTAGAATCAACCCCACCGGAAAGACCTAAGATCACCTTCTTGTCACCAACTTCTTGGCGAATATGGTCGACTTGAAGATCGATAAAGTCATCCATTGTCCAGTTGTCCTTGACGCCACAAACGTCAAAGGCAAACCGCCGAAGAATGTCTAGTCCATATTCGGAGTTTCGTACTTCAGCGTGGAACTGAATTCCATAGAACTTCCGCTTGTTATCAGCGATTGCGGAAATTGGGCAATTCTTGCTGGTTGCGGTAACTTCAAAGCCTTCAGGAGCCTTGGTTACTAAGTCACCGTGACTCATCCAAACATATTGCTTCTTTGGCAAGCCCTTGAACAATACCGCGTCATCTTTTAAGACTTCAATATCAGCACGACCATATTCGGAATTATCGGCCTTTTCAACCTTACCGCCAAGATCGTATGACATTAATTGCATCCCATAACAAATCCCTAAAATTGGAATACCTAACTTAAAGATTTCAGAATCAACCTTAAAGGCATCCTTGTCGTAGACACTGTTTGGACCACCAGAGAAAATAATACCTTTCGGGTTAATTTTCTTGATTTCATCAGCCGTAATCTTGTGTGAAAGGAGTTCAGAATATACCCCAAAGTCACGCAAACGTCGGGTAATCAATTGATTATACTGACTACCAAAATCAAGCACGATAATCTTATCAAAAGCATCCAAGTTTAATTTTGCCACGTTGCCACTTCCCTTTTCTGAATTTCTTATTTCTTAACAACTAAGTTTACAAGCTAAACGTTTAATGGTCAATGATCATTATTAGTTCGTTTTTTAAACTAGACAACTCTTGGAGCACCGTTTAAAGAGTAATGCATCAAGAGTCGACTTTTAACCGCGTTTCAAGTAAATTCGATCCACCACGTGATTAGCAGTTTTATGAAGAATGATATTTGCCCGATTACGGGTTGGCAAAATATAGTCAGTGAGGTTCGGCAAATCAATTGTTTGCCAAACGTTCTTTGCCATCTTAAATGCTTCTTCTCGTGGTCCCTGAGAATATGAATAGTAATAATTATTCGGATCGGTAAGTGCCGTGTCTAACAGCATCCCAAACCGTTGCAGGTACCATTTTTCAATCTGCTCAGCATCCGCGTCAACATAAATGGAAGTATCAAAATAGTCACTAACATAGATCTGCTGACTAGATGGCAGCTGAAGGGTATTAATTCCTTCCACAATTAAAACGTCCGGTTGCCGGATAACTAACGGTTGGTCTGGCATTACATCATACACCTGATGTGAGTACGTCGGTGCTTTTACTACCGCCTTGCCAGCCTCGATATCATTCATAAAGCGCAGCAGTTTCTCCATATCGTACGATTCAGGAAACCCTTTCCGATCCAGAATCCCCCGCCGTTTCAATTCGGCATTTGGATAAAGAAAACCATCCGTGGTCATTAATTCGACCCGCTTATCTGGGAGAAGCTTATTTAGCAAAATACTTAAAAGCCGAGCAATTGTACTCTTACCGACCGCAACCGATCCCGCAATCCCGATAATATACGGGACCCGTTCACTTTTCTGGTGGAGAAAATTAGCCTTTTGCATCTGCCATTCCAGATGGTTTTGAAAGCGCAATTGAAGCAGCTTGATTAGTGGCAAATAGATATCCTGGACATCTTCAATTGAAATTCGATCATTAAGTGATTTAATCTCATCAAGGTTATCCTGGCTCAAGCGAACCGTATCAGTCGGAAAAAAGCTATGCCACTCCTGCCGATCAAACTGCTCATAATTCATCCATTCATTCATAGTTACTGATTCCTTCATTAATTAATGTAAGCGATTAACAATAATCATACCATAGTTTAGTGTGACTAGATCAGAAAGTGTTCTTGGTTATATTTATCAACAAATGCAGCAAAGAATGGTAATGACAATTGAACGAAGCCACGACGAGGAACCGTAATCAATTGATCGGCTATAACATCCCTGTTTATATTTGTTTTATATTTCGATCAAATAAAAAAACTGTCAGTTTTTACTGACAGTTTTTTCCACCCTAATCTGGGAAACTAGGATTCTGATCCTTTAATTCCGGTGCGTCAGTCGAGTAATCATCGTAAGTGCTCTGATTATTATTCTCTGCCTTCACACTCGTCTTGTGTTTCTTCTGATCCTTCTTCAGGTTCTTCAGACTCTTCTTCATATTATAAGTGTAGTCCTTCTTGTTGACCTTCTTGAATCCTGGAAGATTGTAGAAGCGAATCAGGTCACCATTCATTACCTTATCGGCTAATCCCAGCTCAGTTGTGACGTACTTTTGAATCTTGTCAAACTGCTTCTGTTCCTTTGCCGTTGGGCTCTTAATCTGCTTTCCAGTAGCAGTGTGGTAGTAATCACCATTATATTTCGTGTATTTTGGCGTTACCCAGTCACCATTCCGGAATGGCACAATTTGGTTCCGATCCTTAGAAAGAAGATCTTGTCCGAATTGAATATACTTGTCTGAACTAATTCCTAACAAGTCCTCGATGGTTGGCAGAACATCAATTTCACCACCGTAAGTATGATCAATTCCACCCTTAAGGCCAGGAGCATTGATCATGAATGGAACCTTTTGGAACATTGCCAAGTCGTAGTTGGTAACCTTCTTTTTACCTAAAATCTGAGCAATTGCTGGCCGGTGGTTGTTTGAAATTCCGTAGTGGTCACCATATAAAATAATGACACTATTTTGCCGTAAGCCAGATTTATCAAGGTAATCTAAGAATTCGCCAATTGATTGATCAAGGTAATGGGCGGTTTGGATATAGTGATCAACCGTGTCATCCCCGGTCTTCCAAGCATCAATTGAAGTATTCTTCTTATCAATAATGTATGGGTAGTGGTTAGTAACGGTGATCAACTTAGCATAGAATGGTTGCGGCAACTGCTCTATGTAGTGCATTGATTCCTTCATGAAGATCTTATCCTTCAACCCGTAACCCAATTCTTGATCCTTAACCTTTGGGTAGTAGCTCTTACTAAAGAAGTACTGGTAGCCAAAGGACTTATAAGCATTGTCACGGTTCCAGAAACTCGGCACATCCCCGTGGAAGGAGGCTGTCGTGTAACCCAGTTTTTGGTGCAGCAAAGCAGGGGCTGATTGGAACGTGTTATTCGTCCCGTCAGTAACCATTGCTGAACCTTCTGGCAACCCATAAAGGGAGTTTTCCAACATCATTTCGGCATCAGCAGTCTTCCCTTGACCGACCTGATGGAAGAAATTATCAAACGCCAAAGTATTAGATGAGTGGTATAGCTTGTTTAAGTTTGGCATTACTTCCTGACCATTTTGCTTATAGTCAATCATAAATTGCTGCAAACTTTCCAAGTGGATAACGAAGATATTCTTTCCCCGCATCGTCCCTTCGTACTCAACATTTGGACCAGCATAGTTCTTCTTTAAGAACTTTTGCACTGGCTTTAGCTGTTCCTTATTTGCTTTAGCCTTAACCACACTGTTATGAGTTGTCTTTACCCCATCATAAATAGTGTAAGCTTGCAGACCGAGGTACTTAACGATGTAGTTATTATCAAATGTCCGGGTTAACAATTGCGAACGGTTTGATTCGGCCATCCCCAAGTTAACACCAAACAAGACAAAACCTAACGCGGTAATCGTCATTGCATAACGAATCTTAAAGTACCGCATATCGATCCGAATAACATGGAACAGGAGTACTAATGCAAGAATAATCACATCAGCGTAGACCAAGAAATCCTCTGGGCGAATAATTCCGAGAATACTCGTCCCTAGGTTATTAGAGGCTGCTCCTGACCCCTTAATAATGTTAAATGTAATAAAATCGGAAAATTCACGGTAGTACAGGATATTAGCGAACAGCCAGGTTGAGAGTAATGCATTAATAATCAGCATTAACCAGTACGATAACCGTCCCCTAAAATATAACGCAATCCCCAGAAAAACTAAGGCACCTGGAATGGTATTAAATGCCAAGAGAAAGTGCTGAACGCTTCCCTTAACGCCCAAGTTAAACTCAGTGCTATATGCCCAGTAACTTTTAATTGCAAACAGGAGTACTACTAGCAGAAAAAAGCCAAGCTTGGTATTCAAGCCGTGCCAGAGCTTCTGCAACGCTGTCTTCATAATCGTTCCTCCATTAAAAAATATCAATACCTACAATATTACAACAATTTAGAGTGAGCAACCTTTAAAAACTTATTTCAAAAAAAATTAAGAATAAGACAGAGTGCGAGCACGTTAAAACCTTCCGGTGGCTAACGATTTCTCCACCGAACGGCGTCTCGTCGTCGGAGGTGGAGGTCGTTAGCTCGAGGAAGGTTAGTGCGAGCCGATCTTGACTATGTTGCCTAGGAAGAAGGTCCTTAACCCTGCTACCAAAAACAGTCCCCCCTCTTCTTTTTCTTTGTTGTATTTGCAACAAAATATCATATACTAGGATAGTAAATATTTTGGGGAGGAATCTTAATGTCAAAACGTAAGGCTAATTTACTCTTACTAACCGTCGCCATTCTCTGGGGTGCAAGTTATATTTTCGTCCGAATGGCAATCAATGCTGGAATGCAGTCAAGAATGATTAATGCTGTCCGGGGGACGATGTGTGTGGTCGGCTGCCTGATTGTCTTTAATAAAAGTATCCGGCAAATGACTTGGTTTGATTTCAAGGCAGGCCTATTAATGGGGATTACTAACTTTGTCGCCTATTACTTACAAACTGACGGTCTCCGTTTTACCACGCCAGCCAAAAACGCCTTTATCACTACCATGTATGTTGCCCTTTCACCACTTCTCTTATGGATTTTTTGGCACGAACGGCCACGACGAAAAACCTACTTTGTTATTCCGTTAGCGTTAATTGGGATGGGCATTTTAACCAACGTTACGGCTACTGGATTAGCCTTAAACTACGGTGATCTTCTAACTCTCATTTCTTCAATCTTCTGGGCCCTCCAGTTAATCTTCTTTGGTAAAATTGCCTCGAAAGCTTCAAGTCCTTGGGTAATTATCTTTATGATCGGATTAATCCAGGGGGCTGCCGGATGGGGTGTTTCCTTTGCAACCGAAACCCAAACTTTCTCCCGCATCCACTGGCTACAAGCGCTCATCCCTGTTGCCCTGCTTGCCATTCTCGTTACTTTCATTGCTCAGGGAATGCAAATTACCGCTCAAAAATATACCGATGCTACATCAGCCGGGTTACTCCTGATGCTTGAATCTTTCTTTGCCAGTGTCCTGTCAGTAATTTTAGGCTATGATTCATTAACCCATTCACTAATCATTGGTGGCGCAATCTTACTCCTCGCAAACGCGATTATGCAAACTGATCTCCACCGTCTTCCATTCTTAAAACGAACTAATTAATTGCATTTTGGATCAACAATTGGTACTCTGCAATTATCTTTTAGCCAGGAATTTTCTGGAAGTTGAAAGGAGCACGCTGATGAAGCTTTACAAAACAGCCGCTAACCTCCTTCTTGTTTTTGTAACCATTCTTTGGGGGAGCACCTATATTTTCAATAAAGTGGTGGTCAATGCCGGAATGCAATCGGGGACCATCAATGCGGTTCGTGGTGCTATGTGTGTAGTTGGTGGGATTATCCTCTTTCACCGCCAACTAAAACAAGCTACCCGGTTTGACATCAAAGTAGGCTTAATCGTTGGTCTGGTTAACTTTTGCGGTTATTATCTAAGAACGCTCGGTCTTCGTTCCACAACACCGGCTAAGAGTTCCTTTATTACCGTGACTTACGTTATCTTGACGCCACTAATTTTATGGATTTTTTGGCATGAGCGCCCACAACTCAAGATCATTTTTGCAATTCCGCTCTCGCTTGCTGGAATGGCAATTCTAACGGGCATTACCGGAAGTACCTGGTCTCTTCAGTCAGGCGACCTAATCACTTTCTTCTCTGCCTTCTTCTGGGCGTTGCAAATTATCATTTTTGGTAAGTACGCGAGTCGGGCATCTAATCCGTGGATTATCATTACATTAATTGGATTTGTCCAAGTAATCTGCGGTACCCCATTAGCACTAACCACGGAACGAGCATCACTTACACATATTCATTGGCTCCAAGCACTTCTCCCGCTAGCAATCATTGCCATAGTGATTACCTTTGCAGCTCGGGGAATCCAAATTAGGGCACAAAAGTACACTGATGCCACTTCTGCCAGTTTGATTTTGATGAGCGAATCATTCTTTGCAACCGTCATTTCCGTTCTTCTCGGCTATGACCAACTTTCACCACGATTAGTTATTGGTGGTCTACTAATTATTATGGCTAACGTGATTATGCAGTTTAACTTCCGCAAGTCAAAGCTAAGAGTGCAAGATTAAGCTACCTTTAAAACAAAGACCTAAGTTCCCGTCAAACGGAGACTTAGGTCTTTGTTTTAATTAATTATTCTTATCGCGCTTCACAAATGAATAAAGTTCATCTGGTACATCCTTAAGTAACGGCGTCACCTTGCCTACGGAAATCATCGTTAACGCGTGCATTGCCCGAGAAGCAATCGTATACAGCAGCTGGCGCTCACTATCATCAGGGTATTCTTGCTCGTTAATGTTCCAAGCAATTACCGCATCAAATTCTAGCCCTTTAGCTAAGAAAGACGGCACAATAATAACCCCATCAACTAAGCGCTGGTTTTCTGTCCGAATAAGCGTTGTCTTGACATTCCGCTGTTTTAATTCGTCATAAAGCTTTTCACAATCATCAAGCGTCTTGCCGATAATCGCCACTGCATCATGCTCCTGCTGGTACTTCTTTAGCGTTTCAACGACACTATCAACACCGGCAGAATAATTATCAGCTTCAATCACGGTTGGTAAATCACCATTTCGGTCAAAGGCTTCAATTGCCTCACCATTCATTAAGAAATGCTTCGTAAAGTCCGTGATCTGTTTAGTTGACCGGTAAGACTTAGTCAGTTGAACAACCTTTGTCTTTTCCGGATCAAACATTGTCCCCAATTGTCGTAAGAGCGAACGACTATTCTCATGGGTAAAGATTGCCTGATTCAAATCACCAAGAAGAGTAAACCGAGCATTAGGAAAACGGAACTTTAAGTATGCTAACTGATAGGCATCATAATCCTGAACTTCGTCAATGAAGACATATCGAATATCCCGTTGGCCCTTCTTCCCGGTCATTAAATCGTAGAGGTAGAGATAAATGGTAATCCCGTTGGCACTAATGTTTCCTTGACGGAGATCATCCTTTGTTTTTTCAACGTACGCTTCCCATTCAGCAGTGCTAATGCCAAATTTGTTCAGGTCCATGAGCTTAGGGGTTGCTCGGAGGAGGTGGATAAATTGGGCGTTAATGTTTAGCCATAAATTATGATCAATCGCCCGTTTCACTGGTGTGAGCGCCTTCATTACAATCTGGCGGGCGAGAAACTTGAACTGTTGATTTTCATCCGCAAATTCTCGTGGCTGGTTGTCCATCAAGTCATCAATTTGTTCCTTGCTCAGGTTTTGCACAGCCTCTTCAGCCCACTTACTGCGCATTTCAACACTAACCCGGTGATTGAGGTACTTAATTAATGCCTCTTTAGTTCCGTCAAGCCGGTTACCAAGATTGTAGTTGCTATTAAATGAGTAGTAAATTTCTTTGATCTTCTCTTTACTAATGAAGACTTTCCCGCGGAACATTAAATTACGAAAACGCATATTGGCCTTTCCAAGATGCTTAGCATAACGTCCGGTTGCCTTAAAGTAAGCTAAACTCGTTGTTAATTGAACCGCCTTCTTGACTGCCGGATCCTGGCTGCTGGTAAAGCGTTGGGCGAGCGTTTCTACATGCAATCGCGGAACCCGCCGATTAGCAAATTGGTAATAAGTCATCTGAACCATGTTATGTTCCCCTAATTCTGGGAGCACTTGATCAATGTAATCATTAAATAATTGGTTGGGCGAGAAGAGAACCACTTGAGAAGAACTTAGGTTGCCCCGGTAACGGTACAAAAGCCACGCAACCCGTTGAAGAACTGCGGCTGTTTTACCGGAACCAGCAGCTCCCTGGACGAAGAGAAGTTCATCCTTTGTGTCCCGAATAATTTCATTTTGGGTTCGCTGAATTGTTGTAACGATACTCTTCATCTTAGTACTGGAATGAGTCCCCAAAGCTTCCAAAAGCATTTGATCACCGACCTGCTCGTCAGTATCAAAAATCGTTACAATTGTCCCATCATCAATCTGAAATTGACGTTTGAGGGTCATGTTAACTTCCTGAGTTCCAACCGGCGTCTCGTAACTAACCTTTCCTAGCTTTCCCTCATAGTAGATCGAAGAAATTGGTGCCCGCCAATCGTATACCAGAAAATGATCTGGCTGGTCACTAAATGATGCTAAGCCAATATAAACGGTTTCGGGTTTTTCAGCCCCCTTTTCTTGGAAGTCAATTCGGGCAAAGTAAGGTTTCTTTTCTAAGCGTTTCAAGGTTGAAAGGCGATCCGCAGCGTGTTGCCAGCTATTTTGTCGTTCATCCAGCATCTGCTGCTGGGCACGAAATGACATTGCCGTATCCATCATCCCTGAATAGGTCGCCGTGTTTAGGTGAATATCATCAATCTGTTTATTAATTCCCTTAATATCATGTCGGGCGGTATGGATCTTTTCTTCGGCTCTTTCCTTAGCCTGTTTGATCTCATCAATAACGTGATCTAAATGCTGCTGTTCAAATTCTTGTACTGACTGTTCGGTCACTCTTTCTACCTCCATTCGTGAAATCGTCTTACTATTATATCATTGATGAAGCGGTGACCGAAACAATATCACCCTGCTATCGTGAATGCTAAATTATCTTTAAATATCACTGCTACCCTAACTTTTAAGTCCAGAATAACGGTAAAATAGTATAATAACTCGATTCAGAAAGGAGCCTTGTCGATTGGCCAACTTATTTTATATCTTGACTCACATTGCTGAAGTGATCATTCCAATGTTTGAATGGTTGGGACCCTGGAGTTATGTTCTATTGTTTACAATCATCTTCATGGAAACCGGACTGGTCATCTTTCCGTGGCTCCCGGGAGAATCACTGATTTTCCTTACCGCCTCGTTTATTGCATTTCACCCTGTCCTGAAAATGGAAATTGTGATTCCCGTTTTCTTTTTAGCCGCTTTTATTGGTGATACGGTCAATTACTTTATTGGTCGCTCCCTTTCGCGCTGGCAATGGCTTTCAAAACGAGTTAATGGTCCCGGAATGGTTAAAGCCCATCAGTTACTAGAAAAGCACGGGATTAAAACCGTTGCGTTTGGTCGCTTTGTCCCGCTGATCCGGACGTTTGTGCCGTTAATCGCCGGAACAATGCACTTTGACTTTCGCCGATTCATGATCGGAAACCTTCTTGGGGTTATAATATGGGTTCTCCTTGCCAGTGTCGTCGGTTACTACTTTGGTAGCATTCCCTTTGTTAAGGAACACTTCTCGTTAATTATCCTGATTTTTGTTGCTGGCGCTCTGCTGGTTATCGCCACCCTTGCTCTTATTCGTCATATTAGGCGAAAGATCCTTAAGCGGAATAACATGCTGTAACATTAGGCCGCTACAGTTCCCACTTACCATTAAAGCATGGTAAAATAGTAGATAATTGTTATTACGTAATAAAGGAGCTGATCAAGTTGGCAATTACTGTCTACTTTGTTCGTCATGGTCAAACCTACCTCAACCGTTATAATCGGATGCAGGGCTGGTCTGACGCTCCCCTGACCGAAAAGGGGATTGAAGATGCTAAGCGTGTAGGAAAGGCACTATCGAAGGTTAAGTTTGATTACATTTTCAGTAGTGATCTTTCACGGGCAGTTAATACCGCACGGTTGCTCCTTGCTGCTGATCCGAATACTGACCTTAAGGAGCCAATTCAAGAACCAGCATTTCGCGAAATCTTCTTTGGCTTTTTTGAAGGAGCAAATGGTGGTGCAGTTGCTGACATCGTTGGCGGCAAATACGGCTACCATACATTCTCCCAAATGGCTGCCGGCTGGGGCACAGATGAACTCAAAAATCGAATTGCAAAGGCAGATCAATATGGGGACGCTGAAGATGCCAAACGTTTTTGGCAACGAATGGATAAGGGCTTTGATCGGTTGCGTAACCTGCCAGATAACTCTGTTGCGGTTGTCGTTTCACACGGCGCTGCGATCCGTTCAATCGCTGATCGCTACCTTGAAGGGGTCGACCAAAATGTTTCGCCACGAAACGGCAGCATTATGAAAATGACATTAACTGATACTGATACTCATGTGGACTTTTATAACCAACTCCACATTCCTGATAAATAAAAATAATTGAACTTAAAAGGGGGAACACTATCTTTCAATGGATAACATACAAACTGAAGAGCCAGTATTAATCACTGGGTTAAACACCGAACAAGAAGACTTTGATTATTCCATGACCGAACTTGCTGAATTAGCCCAGGCAAATCACATGAAGGCAATCGACCGGATTGATCAGTCAATTGACCGGCCTAATCCAGCTACCTACTTCGGAAGTGGTAAGGTTGATGAAATTAAAGAAGCAGTTTTAGCTGAAAATGTTTCAACCGTGATCACTAATGATGAGTTAACTCCTAGTCAGTTACGAAATCTTGAGGACGAACTTGGCTGTCGTGTTCTTGACCGTACTGCACTGATCCTTGAAATCTTCGCTGAACGGGCACAGTCCAAGGAAGCCAAACTCCAAGTTCAAATTGCAGAATTACAATACCGACTGCCACGATTACAGACTAGTGCTAACCAACGACTTGATCAGCAAACCGGTGGCGGTAGCGGCTTCACTAACCGGGGATCCGGTGAAACCAAGTTGGAAATGAACCGCCGGACAATTCAGAATTCAATCAGCCACCTGCGAAAAGAACTGCGGGTAATTGATCGTTCCGAAGAAGTTAAACGAAAGCAACGGGACAAGAGTGCCATTCCAACGGCCGCCCTCGTTGGTTATACTAACGCTGGTAAGTCTACGATCATGAATGGCCTCGTTGAAAAATATGGTGCCGGCGAAGACAAGACTGTTTTTGAAAAGGACATGCTATTTGCTACTTTGGATACCAGTGTTCGTCAATTAACATTACCGGATCAAAAACGGTTCTTACTTAGTGATACGGTCGGCTTTGTTAGCAAGTTGCCAACCCACCTGGTTGAATCATTCAAGTCAACGTTGGCAGAAGCAGCTAATGCTGACCTATTAATTCAGGTCATTGATGCTTCAGATCCAC
Organism: Limosilactobacillus urinaemulieris; assembly: GCF_932750685.1. Classification (NCBI taxonomy): domain Bacteria; kingdom Bacillati; phylum Bacillota; class Bacilli; order Lactobacillales; family Lactobacillaceae; genus Limosilactobacillus; species Limosilactobacillus urinaemulieris. The sequence goes on from NZ_CAKOBX010000003.1 coordinate 32,259, forward strand.
ATTACGAAGACATGATGAAAACCACCCAAAAGACACTCAAGCAGATTGGAATTGAAAATATCCCAATGCTGTATGTCTTTAACAAGGCCGATAAGACCGACATGGAATATCCAGTGCTTGAAGGTGACGATCAAATCGTGATTTCTGCTAAGGATGATGAATCACTTGATCTCCTCGTTTCAACCATTCGAAAGCACCTGTTCCAAGACTATGTTGAAGCCAAAATGTTGATCCCGTTTGCGGACGGGAATGTTGTTTCGTACCTTAACGAAAACACCAACATCTTGAATACTGAATACCAAAATAGCGGAACCGTTCTAACCGTTGAACTTTCGCAAAAAGATTACGATAAGTATCAAAAATACGTTATTCAATAAATAGGAAGCTGGGAATTAACCCATTTAAGAGCCTGGTGGGCTAACCTAGAACGATGAATGATGATGAATTCATCAGAGTCGTTCGTAGTTAGACTCGAAGGCTCGGGTTAATTTCCGCAATTAGACTCTGTAAGTTCGGAGATAACTAAATATAGATAGAGGGTGAGAAAAACTTTTATTTTTCTCACCCTCTATCTATATTTATATAAATGATACTACGCTGCCCTGCGATTAATCATCCCCATAATCCAGGAAACAATTAATACCAGAATTACTGCACCGATAATCGAAGGGACGATTGCCATTCCGGCAACTTGTGGTCCCCAGTCACCGAGGACTGCTTCACCTAGTGATGAACCTACTAGTCCGGCAATGATATTACTGATGACTCCCATGGAACCACCACGACGAGTAATCGCTCCGGCAATCAATCCAATGACACCACCGACAATTAATACCCAAATCCAATGAAGCATTTACATCCCCTCCTTTTATTCAGCTAATTCTTCTTTTTTCTTATCTGCTTTCTTTTTCAACTCATCTGCTTTTGCTTGCGCCTTACCGTGAGTTTCTTGTGCTTTACCTTCTGCCTCACGAACTTTATCCTTAGTTATTTTTCCTTCAACCTGTTTCAGCTTACCGACAACCTTGTTCTTAATGCTCTTTTTGCTAGTCATAGTCTGCTCCTTTCTCTATCTAAGTGACTGTGTGCTAGTAACTTTCTTTGATGGTTTGATCATAACAATAAGCGATTTCATTAGCGACCCTTTACCAGTTTGCTTACGAAAGTATTAATATTAATTATCTTTTCCTTAAATTAACAAAAGACGTGAAGATGCTATTTCACCAGCATTCTCACGTCTTTTAACGGCTGCTCACTTATTAATTATGAATTAAAAACGAATTTCGTTCTTAACATTTTTTCCTTTAATAATCGCGACAATATCATTCAAACTAACCTGAACCATATTGCGAACAGCAGTAGTCGTCATGAAGGCAACGTGTGGCGTCACTACCACGTTTGGCATTTCCACTAATTCCTTGAAGTCAGCTGGAACGTCTTCTGGCGAAACCTTCTTACTAAAGTAAGTTGTTTCATCACCAAGAGTATCAAGCCCAGCTCCCGCAATTTCATGGTTCTTCAGAGCTGCAATCAGGTCATTCGTATTAACAACTTTTCCCCGTGCCATATTAATCAAGATTGCATTATTCTTCATTTGCTTAAATTGCGGAGCAGCAAACATGTTTTCTGTACTGGAAGTCAACGGAACATGGAGGGTAATAATGTCAGCCTCCGTTAACGCGGTTTCTAGATCAACAAAAGCGTCAACATACGGTGCATAAATAACGCTCGCTTCCCGCGTAACCGCAATTACCCGTGCACCCAACGCCTTATAAATCTGTGCGGTTGCTCCGCCAATATGACCGAGACCGACAATCGCAACGGTTTGGTTGTAGATTTCATTGCTAACTAGATCTTTACTCCAGCGGAAATCAGCGTCATTTACCATCCGTTCCTTAAATTCTCCGATCCGGCGCAAAAGGTACATTGCGTGGGTCAATCCCATTTCCGCAATTGCCCGTGGAGAATAGATAGAAACATTCGTGATCTTCAGACCATTGCTCTTTGCTAAATCAAGATCAAACATGTCAAATCCTGCTGTCCGGGTTGATAGCTGCTTAATCCCAAATTGCTTTAACTTAGCATAGATCGCTGGATCATCAATCTTACTGGTCTGAAGAACTGAAATTCCATCAAAACCCTCTACTAAATCAATTGTTGAGGCGGTTAGTTGTTCCTTAACTAATTTAACCTCATTGCCGGTTTTAGCAGCCCACTCCTTAGCGTAAGGTACTTCTTTATCGTCTACGCCAAACATAATTAGTTTCATTTGTAATCCCATCCTTTTATGTATCTGTAAGTCTTTGTGTGCAAAAAATCGCTTACAATCCTTATTATACTAGATTGATGAACAAACTAAAAACAACCTAAGATTAGTTCAGAACGAAGATAATCTTAGGTTGTTTATTTATAAAGTCATTTTTAATTTAAGCAGTCTTAGTTTCTCGACGAGTGACAAAATCACGCTGAATCCAAACGGAGACAACCATTGCTAAGGCATCAATAATAACAAAGACAATCAAAGTTACATAGTAATTATGGAGTACTTGGTGAGTATAGGAAAGAAGGATTGGCCCAACCATTCCCGCTGCAGCCCAGGCGGTTAAGATGTAACCATGAATGGCGCCTAATTCCTTTGTTCCAAAGACATCGCCGAGGTAGGCTGGAATTACTGAGAATCCAGCACCGTAGCAAGACATTAACAAGCAAAGTGCTAACGCAAAGATAAATGGTGTCTTAAAGAAAAGAAGAACGAAGAGCATTAAAATATCGAGCACGAAGATCAAACTATACGTAAGCGGTCGACCAATAAAGTCAGATAATGTTGCCCAGGCAAGCCGACCAAACCCATTGAATAAGCCAATAATCCCGACCATTACCGCGGCAGCACTGGCAGTCATTGTCGTCATATTCTGCGCCATTGGAGAAGCTGCCGAAACGAGACCAATGCCAGTGGTAATGTTGATAAAGAACATAAACCATAAGAATGCGAAAGTCCGGGTCTTTAATGCTTGGTTGGCGGTTAATTCTTGGTTAGTTAAACTTACCCGTTGAGCATTTTCAGCGATTGCTTGCGGTAATTCATGAGGACGTGGCTTTTTAATAAATTGAGCAGCCACAATCATTACAACAAAGTAAAATGCTCCTAAAACATAAAAGGTATTCGCAATCCCCACAAGTGCCATCAGGTGTTGAGCAACTGGACCAGTAAGCATTGCTGCAAAACCGAATCCCATAATTGCTAACCCAGTAGCTAATCCCCGCTTGTCAGGGAACCAACGCACAATCGTTGATACTGGTGTAACATAGCCAGAGCCTAATCCTAAGCCGCCAATAACACCATAAGCTAAGTAAAGCAACCATAAGTGGTGTGATTGGATCGCTAATCCAGTCAATGCAATTCCGCTTCCGTAACAAATACTTGAGATCGTTCCAGTAACAGTTGGGCCAAACTTTTCAACTAACCGTCCCATAAATGCAGCTGACATCCCTAAAAAGAAGATTGCCAAACTAAACGCAAATGATACTGATGTTTCCTTCCAACCAGTATAGGCAGAAATTGGCTTGGTAAACACACTCCAAGCATATACCCCACCAATCATTAAGTGGAGGATTACCCCCGCAATTGCAACTCCATACCGATTCCTCGTCTTTGCCATTCTCGATACTTCCTTTGCTGTTATTTCCGAACTTTATTTTTAAATAAGTTATATTAGTTCGGTGTTTAAAAAATAACACAGGAGTTTCTATTAAACAATAAGCAAAACACGAACTTTGCTATTGTAAGCGATTAAATAATAAATTATTAAAAGAGCCGGAAAAGTTAATGCTTTTCCAGCTCTTATTAATAATAATTAATTTCTATTTATTATCTTGACCATTTGATGTAAAGCCATCGCCCTTACCCATTGGACCATGTTCGTTAGCTTTTAAGCTTTCAACAGTTGGGGCACGGAAGTCGTGTGATGCAATTCCCTTCATCGTTAACAAGAGTAACAAGTTGAAGACAACCGCGATTCCGAGAAGGACCAGGTTACAGAACAATGTGTAGTGAGTACCAAGACCACCACTGATTGAATCACGAAGACCAAGGATTGAGTAGGTCATTGGCAAGTACCAGTGAATAACATTGTAGAACTTCATGGTAACTTCCATTGGGAATGTCCCACCGGAACCACCAAGTTGTAACATCAGAAGAACCATGGCAACAAACCGTCCAGGGTTATCAAAGGTCATCGATAAGAACATTACGACGGCCATTGAAGCGAGCCCAAAGAGAATTGTTGTTGCAAAGAATGACGGAACATGATCGACTGTTAAGCCACACATCATCATGATTCCACATTCAACAACGGCCATGGCAATTGCGGCTACCGCACCAACGATAACTTTACTGAACCACCAAGCAGTTGCAGAAGCATCTGGATCCGCAACCCGTCGAATTGGATAAACAAAGTTGAAGACCAGCATCCCAACATAGAGGGCAACTGACAGAACATAAGGTGCCAGTGCGTGACCATAGTTTGGTACGTAACTGTAATTAGAGTGCTTTTCAACTGAAGGTTCAGCAATCATCTTAGCAGTCCGTGGTGAAGTCTTAATACCATTAATTGTCTTCGCACCCTTGCCAAGAGCAGTTGAGAGCTTAGCAGCACCAACATTTAACTTGGTAATTCCCTGAACAAGGGCAGGTGAATTATCAACTAATTGCTGGGTACCAGCGGCTAATTGGTTAACCCCCGCAGTCAATGCAGGAACCTGACCATTCAGTTGACCAAGAGCACCAGCAAGTTGACCAGCACCAGCATTTAATGCACCAGAGTTAGCCGTTAATTGACCAATCCCAGCACCTGCTTGCGCAACCCCAGCGGTGTATTGACCAATCCCAGATGTTAACGCCCCGGCACCAGCGGCAGCAGTATCTACTCCGTTAGTGTATTGGTTGACACCGGCATTCAACGTGTTGGCACCAGAAGAGATTTGGCCAGTAGCTTCTTTTAACTTATTAACGGCATCTGGCATTGACGATAAAGTACCCTTATAACCATTTAAAGTATTAAGTAATGTATTAGCTTGCTTGATTGTGCCATCAGCATTATCAAGGATTGTTGACATTTGAGAAAGCTGACCAAGTTGCGATTGCATATCACTTAGAGAACTCCCCAAACTATTTAAACTAGTCAATGTCTCACCCACACTGGCAATAGTTTTAGCACTATCTTCAGCAGTTTTAGCATTTGCTCCAGCTTGTGCAGCTAATGCACCTAATTGGCTCTTAATATTATTATCACTAGTTGAACCTGCAAGTTCTTGTAATTTACCAGCGATCTCAGCATCACTTTTGGCAACACTACCGGCTCCGCTTGCAGCACTCGTTAATTGTCCTTTAACCTGACTGACACCAGCAAGAGCACCAGAAGCCTGTTGAAGCTTACCCGCACTTTCTTGAACACCAGCTAAAGCAGCCTTAGCAGTCGTTAAACCAGCTTGTAATTGGGTTAATCCCTTTTGAAGGTCCTGGGCTTGATTCATTGCCCCCATAATACCGTTAAAGTCAATATTGCCTAGCTGACTATTAACAGTACTATTTAACTGACTTGCACCAGTTGCTAATCGACCAGATCCACTTCGTAACTGACCAGAATTACCGCTCAATGTATTCAAGCCGCCTTGCAACTGGCTCGCACCAGAGTTCAACGCACCAGAATTAGCATTCAATTGACCCAATCCAGCAGCAAGCTGACCGACACCACCAGTGTACTGACGAATACCGTTAGCAAGCGTTTGACTACCAGATGCCAACTGTTGAGCACCGGCAGCTAATGGAGCGACGCTTACCCGCAATGTTTGAACACCGTTGTTTACTTGAGAAACCCCGGCAACGTACTGGTTCATTCCGCTTTGCAGGGTAACCAATCCGGTATCCAATTGCTTTGCCCCGTTAGCAGCGGTACTCATTCCTTTACCAACGGTGTGCAAGGCCTTAAACATTGCTGTAGCATATGCCCGGGTAACTTGTGCCCGAATTTTTTCGTTCAGCTTGGTCATTCCGAGTTGACTAATTACTTCACCAATGTAGTTAAGGGAACCATTAGTCTCGTACTTCAACTGCATTTGTTTAGGATGCTTATCCAATACAGTTGTGGCGTTTTTCGAAAAGTCCTTTGGGATCGTCACTACTGTGTAATATTTCCGGTGGGTTAAACCGTAATGTGCCTTTTCTGGTGAAACGATTTCCCACTTTAATTGCTTATTCTTCTTTAATTCTTTAACCATCCGGTGTCCAATATCCATCGTTTGTCCACGATATTCAACTGGAACATCCTTATTGACAACCGCTACTGGTAAGTTTTCTGTACTCCCATATGGATCCCAAACAGACTTCAGGAAAAAGATACTGTAAAGGAACGGGATGATACAAATAACAGTAGTGGAAATCAATAATAGTCGATTGTGCAGGATATTCTTAAATTCTGCTTTAATCGCATTCCACATTTCTATTCTCCTCTTATCCCCTAAATATTTTTATTAATAGTTTCATCGTCTTTGTTCCAATTGACGACCAATTGATAACGACTGCATCGTTCGTTTGGCAAATTCAATCACATGCTCAATTGAAACATCATAGTTTTTCTCCTGCCACCAATAAAATGTGCCGATCAGTGCGCCACTCAAAACATAAGCCAGCATCTCCGGATCATCGGTTTGTTGTAATAATTGGATAACAGAATCATTGCTCTTTTCACGCCGACGTTCCAACATAATCTGGCTTAAGATATGCATCATTTCAGCATACAGCGAACTATGAGCACTTTCAGATGCTAAGTGCCGAAAAACGTTCTTATGATCGTTGACGTAGTAAATTAACTGCTTAATTAGATCATCTTCAGAATCACTACTATCAACCAAGTGGTTTATTTGTGTTCCCAGAGTTTGTTCAAGGAGGTCATATTTATCACGGAAATAGCGGTAAAAACTGCTCCGGTGTAATAACGCTTCTTGACAAATCTGGTCAACGGTTAAGTGCTCAAAGGAATACTCTTCAAGCAACGTCAACAATGCATTTTGAAAATCACGCACGGTTCTCGTGACTCGCACAACTTTCCCCTCCTTTTCGCCGATTTTGCAATGAATATTGTAAACCGTGTCAAAAATAGACAACAGAGTTAATTTGGCACATCTGCATTAAAATGAGACGAAAATAAACTATTGTCTCATTAAATTGGGACAATAGTTTTACTATCCAATATTTTATTCAATTGTAGTTCTTCGATTTGAAGTTCGTTGACGATAAGCAACCTGAGCTTTCAGGCCATAATCAGCAGTTGTCATGATTGTGGTTCCGCTTCGACCGGGAATCTTATTTGGTCCATCGACCACGACCAAGTTAGCTAAATAAATTCGGTACTTCTGGTGGGCCTCCCGAACATCAGTCAACCCAATCTTAGAAATATGACCAACTGGTCGCCGTTCCATTTGGTTCATCCCCATGTAAATCTCAAGACGGTGACGAATCGGATCATGAACCAGTTCAAAGAATGGCGGAATTGATTCCACATTTAGTGCTTGAACTGGTTTATGAGTCTCTTGGTACTGGCGGATAATCTCCCGTTCACTCATCCCGTTAAAATCATTAACAAAGATCTTTTCCGTTAAAAGGCGGTCAACCACTTTTTGGAGGTTTTCTTGTTCTGTATGATCGATCTCAACGGTTGCGGGGATTGTATCCGCCCCATCAAAAAGACCGTTCGACTGGTTAGCCAGACCTGTTGAGTACCGGCTAGCTCCCCGTCTTACTTGTGACTGATTATTATCTGCAAATTTTTGCCCCGTAATTTTAGCAATTCGCGGTGACAAGAAGTCAAATTGTGATGTCTTTCCTAAAAAGTAGAAAACAAAGTTAACGTAAATAAAGTACGTAATTGCAATCATCGCTAAGCAATACAAAAAGCCTCGCAACCAGGCTTGGTTAATGAATAAGCGGAAAGTCACGTATACCAAATAAATATCACCCAGAGTTGCCAGAATAATATAAATCCGGTTCTTTAATTTAACGTCCAAGTTAAAGTAACTTAGCGATGAGTTAATCATATCGAGAAAACTAAACATTAGTTAGGTTCACCCCGCTTATTGATTATCAGTCGTGGTCTGATTATTAGTATTTTGACCACTATTTGATTGACCTGTCTGGTTTTCATTGCCAGTCGAAGTATTGCCACCACTATTCTGCTTATTTGTGGTAGTGGTCGATGATGAACGCTCAGTATCATTCCTCGTATTATTCTGATTTTCCTGAGTAGTCGAATTATTATTACTACGAGTACTAGAAGATTGCTGTTCGCTTTCATCCTGTTGTGAAGATGACCGGCTAATTGAGCTACTATCATCAGAGTCCATGCGCCGACTAACTGATGAAGTAGAACTTACTCGTGCACCTTCAGATGTATGCGTTGCGTGATTAACCACAACGTTAGTAGCCCCCAGTGCTAATACGATTGAAAACAATGCAAAGGGAGTTACGAAAGGTGGGATTTTATTTGCCATAAATAAATGCTCCTTTTCTACAACCTATCATACTCGCTTTTTTCCTCCATAAATATTAAGGAAAGTTGAAGTTATTTTGTCTTTTCCTTTTTTGCCTGACAATTGGCACAAATACCGTGCAGTTCAAACGTGTGACCATTAATTTTAGCCCCCGGCAACTGCTTGGCAAAAAAAGCATAATCAATCGGTGGCATCTGGATCTCCTGCACCCTGCCACAAACATCACAAATAAAATGATGGTGATGGTTAGAATCACAACAAACCTTAACCTGCATCCGTTCACCAGCTTGCCTGGTTTCAACGATCCCCAAGCTTTCAAAATCCTTCAAGTTCCGATATACAGTACCATGGCTAAGTCCCGGATTATCTCTCCGCAAGCGTTGATCAACATCCGTGAAATCAATGTAATGATCAGGATGCTCAGCTAGGATCTCAATCATTTGCTGACGCTGCTTAGTCCACCGTGAGCCATTATCCTTTAATACCTTACGAGCTTGTTCTACAAGAGTACTCATCTAATGCCACCTCCCCAATGAGAAAAATATTCTACCATAAATTAGTCATTTTCTGAACTGATTTGTCTTATTATTCGGTCAACCTGAGTAGTTGTTTGCGACCAGGAATCATTAACAACAACATTTGCAATTCCTTTAAGCGCATTCGGTAAATGAAGGTCCCGGTGATACTCAGGGCTCTTCAGTCTTGACTGAACTGCCGGCAATTCATCTCCCCGTTTAACCATCCGGTGAGCCAACGATGCGACATGGCTCACCGTTAGAAAGATAATTACCGCGCGATCGCCTAGCTTCTGGTGATAGGTAATTGCGCCCTTGGTATCCAGCACAATCACATCATCGCGCCTCATTCGCCATCCCGTAATCAAACTTTCTAATGAAGAGCCGTAAAGGTGGTGATCATATTCAACGGATTCCAGCAAATGAAGTCTGTTCATTGAAGCCGGCGTCTCAAAATGGTAATCAACCCCATCCCGTTCATTCGGGCGTGGTGCTCGTGTTGTGTGGGTAATAACCCGTGCCATCTTGTAACGATCATGAAGATACTTAGCAACCGTTGTTTTCCCTGAACCAGCTGCACCGACAATTACAAATACCCTCCCAGAATTCATATTACTTTGTTAAGTGGTCGTTAACTTGATCGAGTAATTGTTTGAGGTTGTCGTAAGTTAACCGTTCTCGAGCATCAGCATAGTTAAACCAACCACAGTTTTTGATTTCTTCTGCTTGTAAATGAATGTCTTCACTTTGCGTTAAGTCAGCGGTATACAGCGTCATCTGCTTCCGGTTACCGTTTGGCAAGTCATATTCTGTATATACGTGAAAACTAGTGTCGATTGGTAATACTAGCTGCGTTTCTTCTTTAATTTCGCGTTTAGCAGTCTCTTCTAAGGCTTCATTCCCTTCGACATGCCCCTTAGGGAATCCCCAAAAATGACCCTTATTCTGGCTCTCTAAGAGTAAGTATTCAATTTCACCATTATTCTTCCGGTAAACAACCGCACCACTAGTAATTTCAATTGCCATAGTTATTTGACTCCCTTTAAAATAATCTAATGTTTCTAATTGACTTTTAATGTTAATCAAATGTATTATATTTAGTATCCGCGACAGGAATTGCTCCCTGCCGCTAAATTTATTATAGCAAAGGTGGGTTAAAGATGGGCTTAAACATTTTCCGAAAAGAAAGTCTCGATCGTTATCTCGGAGCTGATAGACTCTTCGTTAAAACGATGAATGCTCGCGATCTGATGGCTATCGGAATCGGAACCGTTATTGGTACCGGGATCTTCATTCTTCCCGGTACTATTGCAGCTAAGCAAGCTGGACCGGGGGTTTCTCTCTCCTTCTTACTTTCCGCAATCGTTTGTGCATTTGCCGCAATGTGTTATGCCGAATTCGCTTCAGCGTTACCCGTTGCCGGTAGTGCTTATTCTTATGGTAACGTGGTGTTCGGCGAATTCTTTGGTTGGCTCCTTGGATGGGCATTGATCCTGGAATACATGCTTGCCGTAGCATCAGTCTCAACGGGGTGGGCAGCCTACTTTAATTCATTTATCGAAAGTTTTGGGCTAAAGATCCCTCATGCCTTATCGGGGCCATTTGATCCCGCACACGGAACATATATTAATATCGTTGCGGTCGTCATTGTCCTTTTAATCACCGTGATGTTATCTCGTGGCCTGCAATCTTCTGTTCGGGTTAACAACATTGCGGTCGTGATTAAAGTTGCCATTATTTTAATTTTTATTGTTGCTGGGTTGTTCTTCATTAAACCGAAGAATTACCATCCATTCTTGCCTTACCACATGAGCGGGGTTATTCATGGGGCAACGATCGGTTTCTTTGCTTACTTAGGATTTGACTGTGTTTCTAGTTCAGCTGCCGAAGTGAAGAATCCAAAGCGCAACATGCCTCTTGGAATCATCGGTACTTTAGGCATCGTTACCCTGCTCTATATGGGGGTTGCGGTTGTCCTTACAGGAATGGTGAAGTATACCCGACTGGATGTTGCTAATCCGGTATCATACGCTCTTCAGCTAGTTCACCAAGATTGGCTGGCAGAACTACTTTCAATCGGAGCTCTAGTTGGAATGTTCACCATGATGGTTGCCATGATCTACTCAAGTTCACGATTAATTTACGCGATTGGTCGTGACGGGTTACTGCCGGCATTCCTGGGAAAGCTAGATCAGAAGAGTCACTCTCCACAAATTGCCCTCTGGATTGTTGCGGTGATTATCGCTACTATGGGTGGCTTAGTTTCACTTGATCAATTAACTAGTTTAGTTAACATTGGAACTTTATTTGCCTTTACACTGGTTTCATTTGGGATCATTCCTCTTCGTCGTCGAAAGGACATTGGTAACCGTGGCGGGTTCAAGGTCCCTCTTTACCCAGTTATTCCGATTCTCTCTGGGCTCCTTTGTCTAGCCATGATGACTCAACTGCAACTTGAGACCTACATTGGTGCTGGAATTTGGTTCTCACTCGGAATCATTATCTACTTCACTTACGGCTACTGGCACAGTAAGCTAAATGACAAACAAAATTAAATTTAAAGCTCTGCGGATTGGCTTCGTTTCAGAAGCTAATCCGCTTTCTTATTCCCCGATAAATGTTTGACAGTCCGTTTTTACTTTTGTTAGTGTTTTTAACAATCCGTTTTAAAATTTATTGTTAATTTCAAGGAGGAATCAATTAATAGGCACTCTCAAATGACTGTCTAATATTTATGGAATATACAAAAAAGAATTATAAAAAAGCACCACTAAAAGCTGTTCACTTTCGCGTCTTCTTTGCAATTGTTCTTGGTCAAATTGCCTGTGGTTACGCCCTCGGTATTAGTGGTACCGGGCTTACTCAAGCACAGCATTATATCTCCATCAATGATTTTTGGGTTGGCTTAATCGGTGCTGGTAGCTTACTGGGACTCATGGGAAGCGCATTGATGGGGCGAATTGCTGATCAATTTGGGCGTCGCCGAATGTTACTGGTTGACATGTACCTTTTTGCGGTTTTTTCACTCCTTCAGCTTGCGACTACTAACCTATTCTTATTGTTTATTCTGCGCTTCCTTATCGGTCTAATGATTGCTATCGACTACACGGTAGGAAATTCGCTGCTTGTTGAATGGCTGCCCGCAAACGAAAGCGGTAAGCGTCAAAGTCAATTAATCATTTACTGGACAATTGGCTTTATTCTTTCCTACATTACCGGGATCATGATTAGTGGTTTTGGTAGACATAATTGGCAAGTTATCCTTGCTTCTTCCGCCGTTCCTGGACTAATCGCTGGAATTTTTCGTTCCGTATCCAAACTCCCTGCTTCACCTAGCTGGCTTGCTAGTCAGGGTGAAAATAAAAAGGCCCAGAAGCTAATTCAAAAGCATATTGGTAAACGCTGGGGACTCCCTCTCCACCTCCTCAAAGCGAAACCCGTTGATAATATTTCCTGGACGACCTTATTTAGTAAGAAGTATTGCCAACGAACACTTGTTGGTGGATTATTTTATGCCTGCCAGGCGTTTGCATTCTTCGGTATCAGTATTTTCTTACCGATCTTGTTAAAGAGTATGCACATGGGCGATAGTGATCTATCAGGAATAATCTATAACGGTTGTATGTTGATTGGCGTGCTAGCCGGTGCTTGGGTTTTCAAAAGGATCAGTCGGCGGGCGTTTCTAATTGGAACTTTCTTCCTATCTGCGATTAGTTTGGTTGGGATGATCATCGGCCCTCAGTCATCTTTCGGCTTTCAGATTGGGATCTTTGCATTATTCTCAATTATCCTTTCTTCAGGGCTAACCCTAGACTATCCTTACCCAACCGAACTCTTTGATATTAAGGTTCGGGCTACCGGAGTCGGAACTTGTATCACAATTAGTCGAATCGGTGCTGCTAGCGGAACCTTTCTCTTGCCAATATTGACTAACATTGGTGGTGCTCATCTCGCAATGCTCGTTTGTACCATTGTTCTAATCATCGGTGGTTTGATTTGCCTTTTCTGGGCTCCAGAAACATCACCACGGTTTATGAAGAAAGCAGAAAACAAATAACTACCTATTAGTCTAGGTTTCGGTACTTTAATAGCCGCTAAGTCTAGACTTTTTAATTGTGAATTTTCATTGAACTCTTGTCTAAGAATCCTTTAATAGCGCCTTCTCACCTTCATCAGAATGGTATAATATTCTTACAAAAAACAAGAAAAGGACTGATTAAAGCAACTTAACTCAAAGCGAACAACCGACTGTTAATCATGGGGACGGGATCCCATGGGATTGTTGCTTTATAGTAAATATTTGAGGAGCAAAATGAAAGAACAATATCAATTAACTACTGATGAACTAAAGAAAGAATTCAACTTAACGGACTTCACTCAGGGATTATCCAGCGCGGAAGTAAAGCAAAAACTTGCTAGCGATGGTCAAAACGTCCTTGAAGTAAAACCGACTCCTAAGTGGAAAATCTTCCTTCGTCAATTTAACAACATTGTGATCTACATTCTATTAGTTGCAACGTTATTAACAATTATTATTGGGCACTATACTGACGCCATCGTTATTGGGGCTGTGGTTATCTTAAATTCCTTGATCGGGTACTTCCAAGAAACTAGTGCTGCCAATGCCCTTGCCAAAATTAAGGAAATGATGGCTAATCAGGCAACCGTCTACCGAGACGGTAAACGTCAGGACATCGATGCTGCTGATCTAGTTGTTGGTGACGTGGTTTTCCTTGAGGCTGGTGACAATGTTCCGGCCGACTTGAGGATTGTTTCTGCAGATAATTTACGGATTGAAGAATCTGCGTTGACTGGGGAAACGAACTCTGTCATTAAAACAGACCAAGCATTGACTGATACTGATATTCCGTTAGCAGAACGCGTAAACATGGCATATGCTTCCACTTCCGTAACAAGCGGAAGCGGTCTGGGTGTCGTAATTGCTACTGCTGAGCAGACTGAAATTGGGAAAATTTCCCAAGAAGTTGCCCACATTAAGCCAAAGAAGACCCCGCTTACCCGGGAAATTGATCATGTTGGAACAGTGGTTTCATACATCACGATTACAACTTCAATCATTGTCTTTATCGTCGGGTTTATGCTTAAGATCTACTCACTTCCTGCATTAGCCCTCGCGGTTGTTGCAATGCTTGTAGGGGCGATTCCTGAAGGGTTACCGGCAATTACTTCCGTGATCCTAGCCTTTGGAATCAGTAAAATGGCCAAATTGTACAAGACAATTATTAAATCGATGCCTGCCGTAGAAACTCTCGGTTCGGTTGACGTGATTGCAACTGATAAAACTGGGACATTGACCAAAAATGAAATGACAGCGACTGAACTGTGGGTTGGCGATCAACTCTACCAGGTTTCAGGAACTGGATACGCACCAACCGGTGAAATTAAACTTAACGGTAAAAGAGCACCACTTACTGACCAACTCAAACTCTTTGTTGAAGCTGGTTATCAAGCCAACGATACCGTGTTAAGCGAAAACGATGGTGCTTGGCACATTAATGGTGAGCCTACTGACGGTGCCTTCTTAACGCTCTATCACAAGGCATATGGTCCTAAGCACCAATCACAGTATGCCGAAATTGACCTGTTGCCATTTGACTCTGATTACCGGTACATTGCCGAACTAACAGAGAACCAAGAAAGCCACGAAAAAGTAATCTTCATCAAGGGTTCTCCTGATAAGTTATTTGAAATGGCTCAAAAAGAAGATCCAAGCTTTGACCTTGCCAAGTGGCAACAACGGGTTAACAACTGGTCAAGTGCTGGTAAGCGGGTGATTGCCGTTGGTTATCAGCCAGTACCAAGCAACGAAAACTTAACTGAGATAGAACACGAGCACCTTTACCGGGGAATTAAGTTCCTTGGTCTCGCTGCACTACTTGATGCACCACGAGAAGAAGTCATCGTTGCCTTAAAGAAAATGAATACTGCTGGAGTTCACGTTAAGATGATTACCGGTGATGATCCGCAAACCGCTCGGGCAATTGGTAAGGAGTTAGGATTAACTAATGGTCCGATCAATGCCATTACTGGTGCAGAATGGGATAAGTTATCCGCCAAAGAACGAGAAAGTGCTGCAATGGATAACCAGGTTTTTGCCCGAACAACCCCGCAAAATAAGCTTGAAATTGTTGAAGCCCTTCAAAATCAACAGCAGGTCACTGCCATGGTTGGTGACGGGGTAAACGACGCTCCGGCCTTGAAGAAGGCTGACATTGGGGTTGCAATGGGAATCAAGGGAACGGACGTGGCGAAGGACGCCGCTGACATGATCCTCGGTGACGATAACTTTGCTACTATGGCAGCAGTAATTAAAGAAGGTCGCCGAATCTACGATAACATTAAGAAGAGTATTCTCTTCCTCCTGCCGACATCCTTTGCGGAAGGACTTGTCGTTGCTTTCTCGATTTTGACTGGTCAGCAAGTTCCCCTTCAACCAGCTCAATTGCTATGGATCAACCTGATTGCCGCTATTACAATCCAATTTGCCTTTGTCTTTGAAAAGGCTGAGGATGGGATTATGGAACGCTCACCGCGACCAATTACTCAGCGGTTGATGAATCGTCATGATCTCTTCCAAATGGGTTATGTATCTGCATTAATGGCAATCTTTGCCTTAATTGGATACGAATGGTTCATCCGGGGTGGTGCAAGCGAAATAAACGCCACAACAATGATGGTAAACACAATTGTTATCAGTAAGATCTTCTACTTCTTCAGTATTAGAACTGAACAGTATGGATTAACTCAAATTAACGACATTGGCAAAAATGCCTGGGGCGTAATTGGGTTGATGATTATCTTCCAACTCTTCTTGACTTACGTACCGTTTATGCAAACTGCTTTCCACGTTACTGGAATCAGCCTTGCTGAATGGGGTGCCGTAATCCTCTTCTCCTGCTTGATTATGATTTTCACTGAAGGAGATAAGTGGATTCGGTCGAGGATGAAGAAAGCTTAATATACAAAGATAAATAAGGTATCGAAACTATATTGATTCGATGCCTTATTTTTTATAATTATTGATTTTAATCATTACTACTGGATTTGATCAAATTATACATTTGACCCCATTTTTCCATTTCAATAATAATTGGTGTTAATGTTTTTCCAAAACTAGTTAATCTGTATTCTGTTCTAGGAGGGACAACCGGATATACCTTTTTCTCTATAATCTTATCCTTCTCTAATCCGTTAAGCTGCAATGACAACATTCTTCGAGAACAGTTTGGCATTTTCTTTTGCAGTTCACTAAACCTACACACGTCATTTTTTATAAGGTGATACAAAATAACACTTTTCCATTTACCAGAAATTATCTGTAAAGTACTTTCAACAGGGCAACCTTTACTACAGTCAAAAATATGCCTTTGCAAGATGAGCACTCCTTTCAAAGGATATACTTACTCCATAATACATTGATTCTATTTACGTTACTATTAGGGAAATAATTGTTACATAGAAAAATTAAATTCTCCTCTTTTTTATTTTTCCGGTCGAGTTACTATTTGTAAGTACAAAGTAGAAAAGAGGATTTATTATGAAAGCTATTGGTTTTACACAACATTTAGACATTAATGACCCAAAAAGTCTATTTGAGTTTGAAGAACCTATTCCTTCTCCTAAAGGACATGATCTATTAGTAAAAATTAACGCTGTTTCTGTTAATCCTGTTGATATTGGTGTACGACGCAGTGGACGGAAAAAATTAATGACACCTAAGATTATCGGCTGGGACGCTTGTGGTATTGTTGAAAAAGTTGGTACTCACGTATCACTCTTTAAGCCCGGCGACAGAGTATTTTACGCTGGCTCCTTTAAGCGTCCCGGAAGTAACAGTGAATATCAATTAGTTGATGAACGAATTGTCGGCCACGCACCAAAGACATTAAGTGATGACGAAGCAGCTGCAATGCCTCTTACATCATTAACTGCATATGAAGCATTATTTGAACAGTTATCATTATCAACTACTAGTTCAAAAAATAAGGATAAAACTCTGCTTATTATCAACGGTGCTGGGGGAGTAGGCTCAGTTGCAACTCAATTAGCAGCCAATGCAGGTTTAACTGTTATTGCTTCTGCCTCACGTCCTGAAAGCATTAAGTGGGTTAAAGCACATGGTGCCAAGTATACTGTAAACCACAGGAATAATTTAGTTGATGAAGTACGGAAGCTTGGCCATAAATATGTAGATTATATTTTAGAACTTAAAGACATTGATAGTCACTGGAAAGAAATGTGTGAGTTAATCAAACCTGAAGGAACAATTACCTCAATCACCGAAAATAGACGGCCAATCAATCTGCGCCTCTTAACTCCGAAAAAAGCCACTTTTGCCTGGGAATGGATGTACACAAAATCTTATTACCATACAGACAATATGCAGACTCAACATATTATTTTGGACAAAATTGCACAGCTTCTTGATGAGGGTAAGTTAAAAGGAACATTAACGCAGTCACTTTCTCCTCTAAATGCAGATAATCTCCGAAAGGCACATAGTTTAGTAGAGAGTGGTCACATGATTGGGAAAGTAGTTGTTTCTAAATGGGAAAATTAGGTTTGTAATTAAAATAATAGGACTTAATAACACACATTTTAAAATTAAGTCTTGCCAAATTAAATTTCTAATGGTATTCTAAGAAACATCAAGTACACGAAAGGAGAAAGATCAATGTTAGTGTTCAATAACCAATTACAACAATCTTCCTCCTCAGCCTCTAGCTCTATTCGAGGCTGAGTGATTTTAGTGTACCTATAGAACGGTTTAATGAATTGCCGGGTTCACTTAATCATTTGGCACTTTCCAGATGATTAAGCGTGGACCCGGTTTTTATTATGCCGATTTTGAATTGGAGGAATGGCGATGAATAATCAACCAAAAGAAGAATTAAAACGGTCGTTAGGTTTTTGGTCGGCAATCTCGATTGTCGTGGGGACAATTATTGGTTCAGGGATCTTCTTCAAACAGGGTTCCGTGCTTGATAGTGCCGGTTCATCAACTTTAGCCATTGCTGCCTGGGTATTTGGTGGGATTATTACCCTAACTGGTGGTTTAACTGTTGCCGAAATTGGGGCCCAAATGCCATACACTGGAGGTCTTTACGTCTACATTGAAAATCTCTATGGCCGGATTCTTGGTTTTCTTGCCGGATGGATGCAAGTAATCGTCTATGGCCCCGCAATCATCGCTTCGGTTGCCGGCTTTATGAGTATCTTAATGGCCAATTTCTTTGGTCTTGGTACTGAATGGCGAATTCCACTGGCTGTTATCACTGTTCTGGCAATCGGTGTGATGAACCTTTTTGAAAATAAGGTCGGAGCAATCTTTGCCATTATTACAACGGCAGGGAAAATGATCCCAATCGCAGCAATTATTATCTTCGGTCTCCTCTTTGGTAACCAACATGCATTTGGTCAAACCGTTACCGAAGTTCAACACGCTACTGGTGGCTTTGGTGTCGCAGTTTTAGCCACCCTCTTCGGTTATGATGGTTGGATCCTAATCGCTAACCTTGGTGGTGAAATGAAGAATCCACAAAAATTACTACCAAAGGCAATTATCTTGGGAATTACAGCTGTCTTAGTAATCTATACCCTAATTACTATCGGAATCCTCAAGTTCCTGCCAGCTAACTTAATCCACCGTCTTGGTGAAAACGCCACTGCATACTTAGCAACTAAGGCATTTGGTGCTATTGGGGGAAAGCTTCTCTCAGCCGGAATTATTATCTCAATGATGGGAACCCTTAACGGGAAGATGATTACCTTCCCTCGGATCGTTTACGCAATGGCGCGTCGTGGTGATCTCCCATTCTCGCGTTTTCTCTCGTTCGTTACACCAAAGGGAAAGTCGCCGGTCGTTGCCACATTGTTTATCGTGGCTCTTGCAACCGTGATGATGTTCTTCTTTGATCCTGACCACCTCTCGGATCTTTGTGTCTTCACGGTTTACTGCTTCTATCTTTTAGCGTTTTTTGGCATTTTCATCCTAAGAAAGAAAAATAATGGTCCCCGTCCCTTCAGCACCCCACTCTACCCACTCGTGCCAATTATTGCAATTGCCGGTGGAATCTTCGTTCTTGTCAGTGAAGTCTTCAACGATCCTGCCGGTGTCCTTCTCTTCATCGGAATCGTCATTGTCGGCCTCCCAATCTTCTATGCCGTTAAAAGAATGGATGCAAAGAGAATGTAGTAGAGTGTGAAGCCGTAAAAAGCTCCCGGATGATAACGATTTCTCTCGACGAAGGCGACTCGCGCCTAGGAGAGAGGTCGTTATCTTGAGGGAGCTTAGGCTGAGCACGTTTGGTCTATGCTGCAGTAGAAACAATTTCTCCCGACTGGATGCTGAAAGCATCTGGGAGGGAGGTTGTTAGCTCTAGCAAGTTCCTGGCGAGCAGTTCTTGACTCTGTCGCATAGAACCTGTCAAATAAACCTACAAGCCTAATAAAGGCCGAGAAAAGCAGTTTGCTTTTCTCGGCCTTTATCGATCTTAAATTTACTTAGTCTAATCGCGGTAAAGATCCTTCTTTACTTCTTAAACATCTTAAACTCCAAAAACAAATCATTATACTCACCCAGAACACGTCGAGGAAGATCCTTATACGTTTGCAGGTGTTCCATTGTTGATTCTGGCGGGTAGAATTGCTGATCATCAGTAACAGACCGTGGCAATAGTTTCTTTGCAGCGCGGTTAGGGGTCGCGTAACCAACGTATTCAGCATTTTTGGCTGCATTTTCTGGTTGAAGCATAAAGTTAATGAACTGGTAGGCAGCCTGCTTATTTTTTGCTGACTTAGGAATTACCATATTATCAAACCAAATATTGCTTCCCTCACTAGGGACAACATAGTGTAAGTGATGGTTAACACTCATCATCTCCCGAGCATCCCCGGAATAAGTTACCCCGACAGCTGCCTCGTCCTGTTCCATATACATTTTCATCTCATCCGCGATAATTGCCTTTACGTTTGGCGTTAAAGCTTGCAGGTGGTGTTGAGCTTGCTTTAATTGCGAATAATTTGTCGTATTAACTGACTTTCCTTGAGTAATTAATGCCACCGCAAAAACATCCCGTGCGCTATCAATTAATAATAAATTATTCTCTAGTCGTGGGCTCCAAAGCTGTTCCCAGTGTTGCACCTCTTGCCCGGTAATTTTTTGATCATTATAGATGATTCCTAACGTTCCCCAAAAATACGGAACTGAATATTGATTTCCTGGATCAAAATCCTGATTAAGAAAACGGGCGTCAATATAACGCAGATTGCTGAGCTTCCGATGATCCAATGGCGCTAAAAGGTGTTCTTTTTTCATCCGTTGAACCGTATACTCACTCGGGACTACAACATCATAGTTTGTCCCGCCTTGCCGGATCTTCGTTAACATTGATTCATTACTATCAAAGGTTTCGTAGTCAACGTGATAGCCCGTTTGGCGTTCAAACTTTTTGATCAGCGCCGGATCAATATAATCTCCCCAGTTATAAACGGTCACGGTCTTTCCACCACTACCATTATTCTGCCGGTTCATGAAGTAATCACCCAATGCTAGCAAGCAGCATAGTGCGATGATTCCCAGGAGGGCGCCCCAAAGTTTTTTCATTGAGCATCCCCCTCCTTAACTGTAACAACGCGTTGACGACGGCCAGCATGTTTACTAACAAAGTAATATCCAATTACTAACGCCAAGGACACAATGAACATCAAGGTTGATAAAGCGTTAATTTCAAGGTTAACCCCCTGACGTGCCCGAGAATAAATCTCTACTGATAACGTTGAAAAGCCATTTCCAGTAACAAAGAAAGTAACCGCAAAGTCATCAAGCGAATAAGTCAGAGCCATAAAGTAGCCTGCCATAATTCCTGGTGAAATCGCTGGTAAGATTACCCGGGATAGCGCCTGCCACCTTGATGCGCCCAGATCATAGGCGGCATCGACCAAGGTTGGCGACAATTCATTAATCTTTGGCAGCACCATCAAAACCACAATCGGGATTGAAAATGCAATATGACTTAAAAGCACTGAAACAAAGCCCAGGCGAATGCCAAGAACAGTGAAAAAGATCAAAAAACTTGCCCCAATAATGACATCTGGCGAAACCATTAAGACATTATTTAATGACAACAAACTATTTCGCCAGGTTCCGTGCGTTTCTTTAATTGCCAAGGCCCCCAGCGTTCCAATAATCGTCGCAATTAAAGACGACAACACTGCAACCAACACGGTATTAATTACGATCGTAATCATCCGGGAATCCGCGAATAAGTCGGCATAGTGCTGAAGGGAAAAGCCATGATAACGTTCCATCGTTTTTCCAGAACTAAAAGAGAAAATCATTAAATACAGGATCGGTGCATACAAGATAATAAACACTAACCCTAAATATAACTTGCCCCACGCGATCTTTTGTTTCATCTTAATGCCGACCTCCTTTCTCACGCGTATCACCAGTAACAAACATTACAATAAACATTGCGAGGATCAAAACAACCCCAATTGTTGACCCCATCCCCCAGTTTTGGGTTGTTAAGAAGTGCTCTTCAATCGCAGTCCCTAAAGTAATTACCCGGTTACCACCGATTAACCGTGTGATCATGAAGAGTGAGAGTGAGGGAATGAAAACTGCTTGAATTCCTGCTTTTACCCCGGGCATCGATAACGGAAAAACGATTCGCCGAAATGTTTGCCAAGAAGTCGCCCCGAGATCCTTGCTAGCATTTAATAATGAAGGATTAATCTCGATCAGTGCATTATAGATTGGTAAAACCATAAACGGAATTTCAATGTAGGCCGCAACAAACATAAAACTAGCGTCAGTAAATAGGAGCTGGTGGCTCCCCAAACCAACAAATTGTAAAAAGTGGTTAATTGATCCCGTCCGTGAAAAGAGACCAATAAAAGCATAGGTTTTCAATAACAAATTAATCCACGTTGGCAGGATAACAATCAGCAGCCAAAACTGGCGATTCTGCAATTGAGTAAGAATATAAGCGGTCGGGTAGCTAATCACGAGGGTTACCACTGTAATCAGGGCCGCGTACCAAACGGAATTCAGGGTCATCTTTAAGTATGTTGGCGATGTTAGGTAATCTTGGTAATTGGCCAATGTAAAATGACTATTAATATCAAAAAATGATTGATAAAAAATCAATGCTAATGGTGCCACCACAAAGAGGATGATCCATAAAGCATAGGGAACAATGAACATTACTTTTTGCCGCATTAATTCTCATCCTCCTCGTAACTATCAAGACGAGCATCAAAGTCTTCTTCGGATTCGTTGTACCGCATTACGTGGATATCTTCGGGATCGAACGTTAAGCCTACCTGGGCCCCGACCCTTGTTTTATGGATTGAATTAATCTTCCACTCATGGTTCCGCTGATCGTGAGCGGTAATTTGGTAGTCAACTCCCCTAAAGAGCTGCGTATCAACAGTTGCCTTCAACTTCCCCTGATCAACCGTAGTGATGTCTAAGTCTTCTGGTCGAATTACAACTTCAACCTTTTCGTTAGGCCTCATCCCGGCATCTACACACTCAAAGTCTTGACCATTAATATTAACAACGTAGTCCTTCTTCATTACTCCAGGAACAATATTACTTTCGCCAATGAAATCAGCAACAAAATGATTTAACGGTTCATCATAAATATCCACCGGAGTTCCCGTTTGCTGAATCTTCCCGTCATTAATAATCATGATTTGGTCACTCATCGCCAACGCTTCTTCCTGATCATGGGTGACAAAGATAAAAGTAATTCCCAATTGTCGCTGCAACTGACGTAATTCTCGTTGCATATCAACCCGCAGTTTATGATCAAGGGCTGATAAGGCTTCATCAAGAAGAAGAACTTTCGGGCGGTTAACAATTGCGCGGGCGATCGCTACCCGTTGACGCTGACCACCAGACATCGCAGTAATTTCCCGATTACCATAACCATCCAACCGAACAAGGTGCAGGGCTTCCTTTACCCGTTGTTGGATCGCCGGCTTTTTTACTCCCTTAATTTGAAGCCCAAATGCCACGTTTTCAGCAACATTCATGTGCGGAAATAAAGCATAATCTTGAAAAACAGTATTTACTTGTCGTTTGTTGGCGGGCACGTTATTGATCGGCTGCCCATCAAAAAGAATTTCACCACTGCTAGCTTGATCAAATCCGGCAATGATCCGCAGAATTGTTGTTTTTCCCGAACCAGATGGCCCAAGCAGGGTATAAAATTTCCCCGCTTCAACCTCAAAGTCAATGTCACGAAGAACAACATTATCATCGTAACGCTTACCAACATGTTTAAATTCCAAGATATTTTTTGCCATAATCTTCCCTCACGGTTTATTTACTTCATCGTCCATAGTTAGCCAATTAATTATACTCTTTATTTATTTCCCCGGTAGTTACAATGCAATGACAATTTGGATTTATAATGAAGAGTGTGAGCCAGCAGAGGACTTGCGGAAAGCCAGCAGAGCGTGAAGCCTCGCAAGGATGACTAGAACTTTATGGATATAAGGTTCAATCAGCTACTGCGGGGAGAGGTCGTTATCTTGAGAAAGCTTAGGCTGAACGCGTTTAGGCTATGTTGCAGTAGAATGATATATAGTTAAGTGTTACAAGCATTTTACTGTAACATAGCCAGTTTCTACTGCAACAAAGTCAAAACGTGTTCCCTCGGAACTCGCTAGAGCTAACGACCTCCGAGAAGTGGTGCAAGACACCACTCCCCGGAGAAATCGTTAGCTTTCCGCGAGTTCTTTGCGAGGTCACACTCTATCAACCCTGCTCACACTCTATCATAATGAGGTGCTCTTCATGAAAATTAACCAATTTAGTATTACTAAGACAAGTTCTGAACAAAAATTACGTGAATTAAAGAAACTCCATTTACTGAGAGCTAATGAATCAACGGAGCTAGATCCAACCCAAATGTGGCTCACTCTCCTTGCCCGTACTCACATGGCAAGCGATCAGCCAATTGCAGTTCGCCAGTGGCTTCATGATCTCCTTGCCACCTCAACCCTTGCAATTGACGAATGGCTTGAACATGATCAGCCGTTAACAACTGATGTTTTTTATCTAGTTGCACTTCAGCTCCTTCATTTCGAGCCAGAAATTGACTTTGATCTTAACCATCCCCTTGAAGACTGGGCACACATTGGTCTCCCGTTTGCCCAACACACTAGCTGGTCAACGTTAGATGTCCTAGAGGCCTTTTACCTGCTTCTCAATACCCGCAATAAGGATGGTCAGTCATTTATTGATCAACTAACGAGCGAAGGCTTCCTCACCTGGTCGTACCAATTACCGGCGTATAAAAAGCCACTGTACCTTAATGGCAAGCCGCTTGCCTCCTTTGATCCAGCCAAGTTTATTCATGAAGTAGTTTACGTTGAAACCGATATGGACACCGATTACGATGGACAAGCTGATCTTGTTAAAGTTGAAATTCTCAGGCCAGTCGATAGCAATAATGGTTTAAAGGTGCCGGCCGTCTTTACCGCTAGTCCCTATAATCAGGGAACTAATGATGAATGGGGAGAAAAGGTAACCCACCATGTTAATCATCCGTTAACCCATAAGGTTGCCGGAGAAAATTCTCCTACCGAACCAACCTTTCCAAAGCAATTCACCCATCGTGAAATTAAGGGCGAAAGTAAACGCGCCACAGAGAGTTTTGCGGAAACACCAGCTTATACCTTGAATAATTATCTGGCGGCACGCGGTTATGCAATTATCTACTCTGCGGGGATTGGAACTAAGGATTCTGATGGACTGCAAACATGTGGCTCACCTGAACAAACTGACTCAATGAAGGCAGTTGTCGAATGGCTCCATGGTGACCGAATTGCATTTACCGATCGACATAGTGGGATCAAAATCAAGGCATGGTGGTGTAACGGCAATGTTGCAATGACTGGACGATCCTATCTTGGAACCCTGGCCACCGCTGTTGCGACAACTGCCGTTCCCGGATTAAAGGCAATCATTAGCGAAGCGGCAATCTCATCATGGTATGACTACTACCGTGAAAACGGTCTTGTTCGTGCTCCAGGTGGCTTCCAGGGTGAAGATGCCGACGTTCTGGCTGATGAAACATTCAGTCGAACAAAGCGGCCAGCTGACTACCAACGAATTAAGGAAACAAATGATAAATATATTGACGAGCTTGCACAAGCAATGGACAGAAAGACCGGAAACTATAATCAATTCTGGGCTAACCGTAATTATCGACCAGCGATCAAAAAGATTAAGGCAGCCGTCATGATGGTTCATGGGCTAAATGATACCAACGTCAAACCAAGCAACGTTAAGACCCTCTATGACGAATTACAAAAGCTTCCCGTAACCAGCAAGCTAGTCTTACATCAAGGCCAACACATCTATATCAACGCCTTTCAGTCCTTAGACTTTTCTGAAATGGTTAATTTATGGCTAGCCAATAAACTTTGGGAAAAGGACAACCATGCAGACGAAACTCTACCAAAAGTGTTAGTTCAAGATAATACGCAACCTGAAACTTGGTGGAAATATAATGAATGGACTGCCGGGAACGCAAGAAGACTCTATTTTAATAAGACGGAATTAACCGCTAATGATCCGCAACTTTCTTTGGAATATCAGTTTAATGATCAGCAACCTACTGAAACTTTTGAAAAATGGTGTCGGAATATTAATGACTGGCAAAATTCATTAATCAAGGACCACGGAAAGTTCTCCTATAAATTAACGACAGCACCAGCAAAAGAAGATCTTTTGCTTCGGGGAACGCCTGAAGTTACCGTTACCGTTGCTTCTTCGACTGATCACGGGATGCTTAGTGCTCAATTAGTTGATTTGGGCACTGCTAAACGCTTAACGAGCTCGCCAGTTTTAATGAACCGCAACGGCCTTCAGTTAGGTTTTCATTGGGCAAGCGATGATCTCCGGGAATTTCGTTTACAAGCAAAGACTAGTGACTACAAGGTAATTGCTGACGGTCATATCAACCTGCAAAATCGTCATAGTGCCAGCCAAGTTGATGATTTAGCAGCAAATCAGTTTGTGAAAGTTCACTTTGAACTTCAACCGCTTTTTCATCACCTGCTTAAGGGTCACCGCCTCGGTCTGGTTATTTATAGCACTGACTTTGGCGCCACTCTTCGCGGTAATGAAGAGATTACCTATACTGTTAAAACGGCCGATAGTTCCTTGTTGATTCCGGGAGTAATGACGCTCTAGTTTCCCACACCAATCACTTATTTTTCACAAGTAAACTTATCCTGTGCTAGAATAGTTTGTATACTGTATCAATATGCAGGCAAAGGAGAGATTGAGAATGCAAACAGGAACAAAGATTATTACCCTAGATAACGGTTATCACCTGTGGACAAACACTCAAGGCGAGGGTGACATTCACTTGTTAGCTCTTCATGGTGGTCCTGGTGGAAACCATGAATACTGGGAAGATGCCGCGGAACAACTGAAAAAGCAAGGACTAAACGTTCAAGTTACAATGTACGACCAACTGGGCTCGCTCTATTCTGATCAGCCCAACTACTCAGATCCTGAAATTGCCAAGAAATACTTAACCTATGAATATTTCTTAGATGAAGTTGATGAAGTTCGTGAGAAATTAGGACTTGATAACTTCTATCTCATTGGTCAAAGCTGGGGCGGTCTCCTTGTTCAAGAATATGCTGTTAAATATGGTCAACACTTAAAGGGTGCCATCATTTCATCCATGGTCGACGAAATTGATGATTACGTTAAGCACGTCAATGCACTTCGGGAAAAGACGCTTTCTAAGGAAGCCGTTGACTTTATGAAGGATTGTGAAGCGAAAAATGATTACAGCAATCCGAAATATCAAGAGTATGTTCAGGTAATGAACGAAAACTACATTGACCGGAAACAACCTTCTAAGCTTTACCACCTTAAAGATCTTGGTGGCGATGCGGTCTACAACGCCTTCCAAGGTGATAACGAATTTGTAATTACCGGAAAACTAAAAGATTGGCATTTCCGTAACCAGCTTAAGAATATTAAGGTTCCAACCCTGATTACCTTTGGTGAACATGAATCAATGCCACTCGCTACCGGGAAAAAGATGGCCGAATTAATTCCAAATGCTAAGTTTGTTACCACGCCAAACGGTGGTCACCACCACATGGTTGATAATCCAGATGTTTACTACAAGCATCTCGCTGATTTCATTCGGGATTGCGAACAAAACTAAAGATAATTCAGAAGCTGAGAAAATTCGAATTGGTTTTCTTGGCTTTTCTTATTCTTTGCATTACAGATATTGATATTAGTTAATTCCTAACCATAATTGGTATACAATAAGAATGGAATACTTAAGATTGCGAGGTTTACTTTATGGCACACCAAATTACAAATTTCATTTTTGATATTGATGGGACACTCATTAATACTTATGAGAAATACATGCCACCAATGATTGATGTAATGGAAAAGCATGGCTACCATGTTCCTGCAGACCAAGTTGATTCTCTCAAGCGAAAGCTCTTCGGTATCACCGGTGCTGATTCTTTACGTCAGGGCGGTGTCAAAGAAGAGGATATCCCCGAAATGGTCGATGAATGGCGCGCATTATCTTTCCAACGCGAAGATTTAGTAACGGTCTTCCCCGGAATCAAAGAAATGATTATGGGACTAGCTGCTCGTCCTGACACAAAATTGGCAATTGCAACATCTAAAGTTCGCGAAGATTATCAAGAACACTTTGTCAATGATTATGACTGGACGAAATATTTTGATGTTGCCGTAACTGAAGAGTTAACTAGCAACCACAAACCGGATCCTGACCCAATCTTGCTGGCAATGGACGAGCTTGGTGCCCGTCCCGAAAATTCAGTTTACGTTGGTGATACGATCAACGATCTGAAAGCTGCTCATAATGCTGGCATTAAATTTGCTGGTGCACTATATGGATCATCACAGCCACAGAACATTCAGGACGCCGATTACCCACTCCAAGAGCCACAAGACTTATTGAAGATTGATTAGAAATAATCGAAGCTGAGAATCAAGTAGACTCGGTAAGGTTAAAAACTAACAATTATAGAAAGGTGACATAACAGAGGTTGTAAATAGCTTCTGTTATGTCACCTTTACTCCATTAAATTAGTAGTTTCCTTACTTCTTAAATAATTGCGCCATCTTGGCTGCAACCTCAGGATCAAGATTGTCAGCAAGGGTTCCGGTATTATCAGTTGCTGTTGTTTGCTGACTGTTCTTAATTATTTCGGCTAGGTTATCAGCAACAGCTTGTTCACCAATCTCAATCGGGTTAATAGTAAGTCGCCCACCGGCAGCATCAGCATGACCGCCACCATTAAAGTATTTCTCAGCGAACTTAGCAACATCAAGTTTCCCGTTGCTTCGTAAGGAAACACTGACCGGGCTAATTACCAATGCGGCATCGACATCAGGATGCTGGATCAGCAATTCATGAGCGATTTCCGACTTATAATCGTCAGCGTAAACAAATCCTAGTTGGTGTCCAGCAATCTTTGTAATTAAGGTATCCTTCAAATGGCTCTTTAGGTATTTTGCCCGCCGTTCATTAAGTGTCTTAATCAAAAGCTGATTTTGCTTTGCATATTCTTCCCAGCCAACACTAAAGACATTCGCAACGAATGATGCCGAGTCTTGCAGAGGATAAAACCAGAATAATTGGTCAAAGTTATCAGCAGCAACTCGTTCTTCTTCACTAATATTTGGATCATTTTGCCAATCCCATGTGTCATAAGCCCGAATAAGTTCTACAAGATATTCAAGCTGTTGTCGTCGTTCTTCACTTAATTCTGCGAAATGCGGCTGTCTTGTCAACCAATCCCAGACAAGACTCGTTGCACTAGGATTTACTTGCGGATTTGTCGGTCGAATACTGTTAGCTGAATGCTGTTCTCGTAATTCAGCCTCGGTTTCATGATGATCAAATACCAACCAGTGGTTAGCAAAATTAGCGTTTAGTTGCTTAAACGTATAATCACTATCTGGTGTCATATCCATAATATAAACATCTGTGGCACGACTTGCTTCTGGAGTCTGCAGCCATTTAGCAAATTCTTCATCAATCCGGCCTGCACCACAATTGGTAAGATCGAATTCACAATGAGAAAACATCGTTTCTTTGACCGTTTCTAATAATAGCGGTGCGCCAAAACCATCTAAGTCGTTGTGTGAGAAAATTTTAATTACCTGATTTGCCATGCTTAATACCATTTCCTTTGCTTAATCCTAACCAATTATACCAAGAAGCTTATTCATATGTCCTGACACTTTCAAAACTTCTTGGTATGATTATTATTAGTAAGCATTTAGAAAGGATAAAGTACTATGCAAATATACGATTATCGTCATGAGTTGATCGAATTACTAGAAAATACCAGTAGCGACCAGCAAAGTTTAAGGCAAACACTCCAAAGTTTAAACACCGTAATTAATATTTTAAATCATTACGAAGAACCGAAATCATCATTCCGGAAGCCAAAGCAATTTTTCCAACCTGAAAATCAGGCAACCCGACCAGCCCCGCGGATTAGGCAGGCAAGTCATTCTTCTCTGCTTACCGGTCCGGCACACGAGGTAACAGCCAGTCCTCTCAAGCGGCCAGTTACTCCCGAACCAGTTACGGTCGAAAAAGTTTCTCAAGAAGAGCGACTAGCAGCAGATGATCTTTACCTTGTTCACCGAAAATTAAGTGGTGCTGAGATTAATCACCATTATTACAACGAAGCATTGATTCATTCACTTCACTTTCCGCTTGAAGACGGTGACATTGTTCAACTCGATCCCCAACAAACGGTTCGTGGTCTGCCCGCAATTCGCCGAGTGACTGCTGACCACTTAGATGATTACGAACCAGAAAAGATTGAAGTAATTGAATATGCCGAGCTTAGCAGTGTTCCCGGTTCAGATGTCTTGCAAATTAATGCTACGCTAAAGGGTAATTCAATCTTGGATGAGAATTCGGCTAATACGATCGTTATTGATCCCTTTAAGTTCCCTGAGCGGAGTCTTAAGGCCGGAATGGTGGTCGACTACGCTTACTTTGACCATGGAAACGGTCTTGAAGACGCTAAGAATGGATCGATTCGCTGGATCCACGAAAAGCAGGACTTCGACACAACCAAACAACCTGCCAAGCCTAAGCAAGTGAAGAAACCTGTCCATCCGCGACACGATTACGAAAAGAAGTTGGACTATGATCTAAAGCAACGCATTGTTCTCTTAATTACCGGTGATCGGGAGCGTTCACAAGAATTAAAGGCAGTTGTTGATAAGCACCACGGGATTTATCATGCCCTTGATGCTTCCATGGAAGATAAGGTTTCGAGTAGCAAAATGAAACGCGAAATTCGTGAGGCTGACTTCGTTGTGGTCTGCATTGATAAAATTCATCACCGAATTAGTCAACTGGCAAATCACCATGCTAAGCGTTACGAGAAACCGTTGGCAATCGCGAACACAACAACCAACACCGCTGTCGAACGGGCAATTGCACGGGCTTTGAATGGTGACCCTGCCTATGCACAGACAAGCGAAGACATGGCTAATTATCAGAAAAAATAAAAAAATTCTAAAAAACTTGTTGACTTTTATTAAAAACTAGTTAGAATAATAAACAACAATTTAATTATTCGATCGCAATGAGAAAGAAGAGTAAATTAGCGATATCCATTAGCGAGTCTCGTTAGGTGGAAGGAGACAGGTTCAACGTTAATCGAAAATCACTTTCGAGCTTAAGTCTTAACTCATAGTAAGACTTAATGGTAGCACCCATTAACGTGCCAGCGTATCGCCCAGTCCCGGGCTGTACGTGTAAGGTATTATCAGTAATGATAATACAAAGATAGGGTGGTACCACGCTCGAGCGTCCCTTAACCAAAGTAATTTTGGTTAAGGGACTTTTTTGTTGGGATCAAAGCAATTATTTAACGTTTTTCCTAGGAGGGAATTGGTTATGCAGGATTTAACAACAAAAAAGTTAACATTTAAGCAATACTTAGTTGTTGCTTCGTTACTATTCGGGCTATTCTTTGGTGCCGGGAACTTGATTTTCCCGCTTCACCTTGGACAGTTAGCTGGTGCGAATTGGGGCCCAGCTGCTCTTGGTTTCTTAGTTACCGGGGTCTTACTCCCATTACTTTCCGTTCTTGCCATTGCTGTTACCCGTGCTGAAGGGGTTTACGATGTTGGTCGACCACTTGGTGCAGCATTTGCTCTGGTCTTTATGGTCTTGATTCACGCTACCATCGGTCCTTTATTCGGAACTCCCCGGACAGCAACCGTTTCATTTACCGTTGGGGTTGCACCATTCGTACCAAAAGCTGCTCAAGGCTGGTCACTATTACTTTTCTCAGCAGTATTCTTTGTCTTAGCATTTGCCTTTTCTTACAAGGAAAACAGCATCCTTTCAAACGTTGGTAAAGTTTTGAACCCTGTCTTCTTGGCACTTTTATTCTTAGTCTTCGTGGTTGCCTTCGCTAATCCGTTGGGAAACCCAGCTACTGCACCAGTAACTAGTGCTTACGTTCACAGTGCCGTTACTAATGGTTTCCTTGAAGGGTACAACACAATGGATGCTCTAGCAGGGCTTGCCTTTGGGGTTACTGTTGTTACCGCAATTAAAGGGATGGGCGTTCGTCGTCCAGGTGCTGTTTCAAAGGTTGTTACAAAGTCTGGTGTGCTCGCAGTTGGTGCCATCGGTTTCATCTACCTTCTCCTAATCGTCCTTGGTGCAATGTCACTTGGTCGCTTTAAGGTTTCACCTGATGGCGGTGTTGCTTTCAACCAATTAGTTAACGCTTATGCAGGTGCATTTGGTCAAGTTGTTTTAGCATTCCTATTAACTGTTACTTGTTTAACTACTGCTGTTGGTTTAGTTGCTGCCTTTGCTCAAGACTTCCACAAGCACTTCCCAAAGGTTAGCTACCATACTTGGCTAGCACTTAGTTGCCTTGCTTCATTCTTAACTGCTAACTTCGGTTTGGATCAAATCATCGCTTGGTCAACACCAATGTTAATGTTCCTTTACCCACTATCAATGGTCTTAATCGTTCTTTCAGTTGCTTCACCACTCTTCCATCGCGATGGCGTTGTTTACTTCTTCGTTGTCCTGTTGACTGTGGTTCCAGCACTTGGTGATATGGTTGTTGCTTTCCCAGCTGTTGTAAGTCAAAGTTCATTTGGTCTCTGGGTAGCCGGTGTACGGAAGATGATGCCACTCGCCTCAATGGGTCTCTCATGGGTTGTTCCAGCACTTGTCGGTTTAGTTGTAGGACTCGCATTCCACTTCTTCCGCCACAACCAAGTTAACGTTAAGCAGACAGAAGTTGATTAGTTTAATCTAGTAATCGCCATTAATTAAAAACTCCGATCTAAAAACTCAGTTCAGGATGTCACCATTCTGAACTGAGTTTTTTTACATGATAAATGTGGTTATTCTAACGTTCTAGGCTGCATAGGCGAAATATGCGCGCTGTGACCTTCCGTTTACTGCAGCAGAGTCAAAATGCAACCTCCTTCCACAGTAGCTGACTGAACTTTACATCCCAACAAGTTGGTTATAAAGTCCTAGTCAGCCTTGCGAGGGTTCACAGACGAAAACAAGTTTTCTGGTTCACCGCTTAGGCGCGAGTCGCCTTCGTCGAGAGAAATTGCTGGCTTCTACTGCAACAAAGCCAAAACGTGTTCGCAGGGAAGCCCCTATAGACAACAAACTCCCTCCCAGATGCTTTCAGCATCCAGTCGGGAGAAATTGTTGTCTTACGGGCCTTCTTTACCTGCTCACACTCTATTTGTCATACTTCTCCAATCCAAATTTTTGGATGGCGTAGATGAGTTTGTTGGCGTAGTTGGGGTCGGTAGCATAGCCGTTCTTTTGGAGTTCTTGAGCGGCTTTTCGGTAATTAGTATTGGTGCGGACACCATCGAAGCGGTGATGGTTATCACTGGTTCCATTAACAATAATGTTAGTATGCGCCTTAATTGAATCATCCCATGTTTGGTAAACCGCAAAGTATTGAGGAATGTACCGTTGCTTACCATTAATGTTTTCAATGGTATACATCCGTACCTTATCTTCACCCTTACTTGCCTTCATGCCGAACAAGTTGTTGTATTTATTACCGAGCCGACTATTTCCCCACTGGGACTCTAATCCAGCTTGCGCAATTGTAATACTTGCTGGAATGCCATACTTCTTCTGTTCACGCTGTGCTGCTGGCGCTACCTGAGAGACAAATTGTTGGACAGTCATGTTTTGATCGTGAATTTGTCGCGGGTACCCCGACAATGGACTATTCTTAATGGTTAGCCCACAAATTGTAAAGACGACAACAAGAAAAACGATTGTAATTGCAGAAATAATTTTAGTTTCTTTTTTCATATATATTCCTCTTTGACTTTGACTAAGTATTCGCGCTTATTATAAACAATCATTTACTATAAAGCGAGAAGTTTTAAGACTTCTTTAATAAGTCCTTTTTGACATCATTAAAGTGCTTGACATCGGTAACCTTCATCTTTGGGAAGTTCCTAATCAGCCGACGTTGGTTCCAAGAAAGGTGCTGGTTAAACCGTCGCGTATCTTCACTATTAATGATCTCTGCCCGCCAATTAGCCAGCCGCTGCTTTAAGCGATGTTCTTCCGCAGGCTTGGCTTCTTGGATCAGTTCATGTAAGTGTTCAAACCGTTGATTAATCCGGTTATCCCATTGTTTAGTAGATGTGTGAAGCCGGTGGACACTGAACATCGTCAAAATCGTATCAGTACCCATTACAAGAACGATTATGATTGCTAGCCAACCATGCGTCCGCGCTTCTTCCCAATTAATTATTCGCTGGATAAAAGGTTGGATGTACTTAACTAAGAAAACAACACCGATCCCCCAGAACAATGATATTTCTGGAGCGACTCTTCCTTGGATGTTTCCTTTCAGTTTAGAATAATCCCAGAGCTTCATATGAAAGACTTTCTCCAAAAAGAGACTCGCAAAATATTCAAAGATGCTAGCAACAATAAAGCCAACAATAAATAGGAGAATTAAATTATTTTTAACGGGCTCCGCTGTAATTAAAATCGTGGTAACAGCAAATCCATAAACTGGGCAATATGGACCAAAAAGGAATCCACGGTAGGCGTAGTGATGATCCTTAATCGAACAATAAAAGGTTTCCCATAACCAGCCAACTACCGAATAGGTAAAAAATAAGATAATAATTTCTGAAATTGGGTAATGCATGGTCCGACACCCTCCCTTCATCAATTATTGTCTCATATTTTCTACTTTAAGCTAAGTTTTTCAACATTAAGGATCTTATCAAGCCAGCCTTCATAGAAACTTTGTTCGTGACTAACTAAAATTAAATTTCCCGGGAAATTTTGTAATGCCGTTTTCAGCCCTTCCTTGGTTTCATCATCAAGGTGATTTGTTGGTTCATCCATTATCAAAAAGTTGGACGGGGTTAACTCTAAAATCGCCAACTTAACTTTCGTTTGCTCGCCACCTGAAAGCAAGTGTAACGGCTTCATTGTATTTGCCGCATTAATTCCTGCCCGAGCTAGCTTTTGCCGAATAGTTTTGGGCTGCATCGTTGGAAACATATTTTGAATTGTCTGTAATGGGGTTAATGACGGGTCATCCCATTCAAGATCCTGATCAAAGTAGTTAACCTTAGCGGATGGTGAAAAAGTTGCCGTTCCGCCAAGCGCAGGAATTTTCTTTAAGATCGACTTGATCAACGTTGACTTCCCAACACCGTTAAATCCTGTAAAAAGCAACTTTTCTCCCATCGTCATTGAAAATGTCACGGGCGCTAACAACGGGTGGCCGTAACCAACAGAAAGGTTTTCTACCCGAAGTGCATTCGCGGATCCGGTATTTTCATACGGAAACTTAAAAGTGGCCTTTAAATTATCTGCCGGTGGATCAATCCGCTTCATTCTGGCCAGCATCTTTTCCCGTGACTTAGCCATCGTTGACTTTGAGCCCGCCTTATTTTTTCGAATAAACCGCTCAGCCTTTTCAATAACAACTTGTTGCTTTTCGTATTCTCGTTCTTGGGTTTCCTTCCGCTCTTCCTTTTGGCGCATTGCCTGTTCAAAACTTCCGCGGTACTTAGTAATTTTACCGAAAGCAACATCACAGATCGTATTCGTTACCTGTTCCAAAAAATCATAATCGTGAGAGATGATCATCGCTGCCCCATCGAAGTCATTCAAGTAGTCAATCAGCCACTCAATGTGAGCTGTATCAAGGTAGTTAGTTGGTTCATCAAGCAGGATTACGTCAGGCTTCTCAAGTAACATTTTCGCCAGGATAATTTTAGAACGCTGACCACCACTCATTTCGGAGACAACGTGGTCCTTCCCGATTTCGGTCAATCCTAACCCATTCATTACTCGCTCAACTTCGGTCTCAATATCATAGAAATCATGGGCATCCAATTGTTCTTGGAGCCGACTAGCCTTAGTTAACAGCTCATCATCCATCTTTTGAGCATATTCTTCGTACAGCTTATTCATCCGGTCATTAATTTCATAAAGATCAGCAAAGGCGGTGTGAAGAAACTTGATCAGGGTCATCCCCTTAGGAATATCAACATACTGATCCAAGTAGCCGATCTTGACGTTTTTGGCCCAAGTTACCGTTCCAGAAACCGGGAGAACTTTCCCAATCAAAATCTTAATTAAGGTACTTTTACCAGCACCGTTTTGACCGACAATTCCCATATGCTCATGTTTTTCAAGTTGAAAGCTAGCGTCATCGTAGAGTTGCTTATCCGCATAACTCATTGTCAATCCCTTGACATCTAATACTGCCATGTATTCTCTCCTCATTTTTCCGTTTAAACTGCTTAATATGGTAACACAAATCAAATTTCTCTCCAAACTGATTATTAAAGGAATCTCATTTTTACCTTGACATCCAAATCATCCTTCGCTAAACTATAAGCAATCTTAAATGAACGGAGAATGTTAAATGATTATGTCTCACACTTACAAGTTAAATACTTGGCAAAGCCGGTAATTCGGGTTGAGTTCGTCATGGATGCAACCTGAGATAACAGATTGCATCTGTGCCGGCTGAGAAGTGATCATTTATTCAGTCTGCATGGATCCAACATGCAGGCTTTTCTTTTTCCAAAAAGCGGAGAGCCCCTTGCATGTGGTTCCCCGTTTTTTCTTTAGGGAAGGAGTATTATCTTTATGAAAAGAATGTCCGCAGTCATTATCCTGCTGCTTGGTTTTCTCGGGATTGCCTTTTTCACCGAAAACGGTGGTGTTGTTAAGCAACGAGTTCCAAAAGTCGGGGTATTGACCTTGATGCACCACCCTGCCTTAGATCAAATCTACAAGGGGTATGTCGATGAGCTGGCGAAGGAAGGCTACCACAACGGGAAGAACATTAAAATAGAATACGAGAATGCCAACGGTGACCAGAGTAATCTTAAAACGATGGCCAATACATTGACTAATAATAATCCAACGGTTCTCTTTGGAATTACTACCCCCGCTGCTCAAGCGCTCGCCAATTCTACCACTAAGACGCCAATCATTCTCGGTGGGGTTTCTAACCCTCAAGGAGCCGGCTTAGTGAAGAATAACCAACACCCTGGTGGCAACATTAGCGGTGTCTCCGATTTAGCACCAGTTCACCAGCAACTAACCTTAATCAAGCAATTCGTTCCTAACCTTAAAACTCTCGGGGTAATTTACACTTCCAATGACAGCTCTGGTGTTACTGGCTACCACCAAATTGCCCGTGAATGCAAGAAGATGAACATTAAGCTAAAAGCATACTCGATCTCGAACAGTAACGATTTAAACCAGGTTTCCCAACAAATGGTAAGTCAGGTCGACGCGGTGATTGTGCCAACCGATAACACGGTTGCTGGTGCAATGCAGACACTGGTAAAAAACGCGGACGCTGCTAATAAGCCTGTCTTCCCCGCTACTGACACCATGGTTAAGCAAGGCGGGGTTGCTACATACAGCGTTAACCAATACAAGCTTGGTGTAATGGGAGCAAAAATGACCGTAAAAGTCCTTAAGGGAAAGAAAGTTGGTAACCTCCCAGTTGAGTACGTTCGTCGCGG
This sequence comes from Limosilactobacillus urinaemulieris, assembly GCF_932750685.1. Classification (NCBI taxonomy): domain Bacteria; kingdom Bacillati; phylum Bacillota; class Bacilli; order Lactobacillales; family Lactobacillaceae; genus Limosilactobacillus; species Limosilactobacillus urinaemulieris. The sequence continues at coordinate 69,450 of NZ_CAKOBX010000003.1, forward strand.
CGAACCAGTTCTTAACCTTAAGCAGGCACAAAAACTCCACTTACAAATTCCTGCCCAGTTCGAACACGAAGCACAAACAAAGGGGGAAGTATACAAATGAATCTAATCGTCTCATCTATCGGTCAAGGATTATTGTGGGCATTACTCGGTCTTGGCCTCTACCTTACATTCCGAATCCTTGATTTTTGTGATATGACAGTTGAAGGAACTTTCCCTCTTGGTGCCGCCACCGCAGTTACCGCCATCGCAAACGGCATTAACCCGTTTTTAGCAACGTTATTGGCGATCGGTGCTGGAATGATTGCTGGCCTAATTACCGGTCTTCTTTATACTAAGGGAAAGATCCCAAGCCTCCTAGCTGGAATCCTGACCATGACCGCAATTTACTCCGTTGATTTACGGATCATGGGGAAATCTAACATCTCATTATTGGGAAAACCAACACTTTTTAATGGTAATTTTCTTCGTCAACTTCCCCAATTCTTTGATAGTGTAACTGTCGGCTTAATTGTGATCATCATCGTAACGATCCTAATGATGATCTTTCTCGCTACCGATTATGGGCAAGCATTCATTGCAACTGGGGATAACCCCACAATGGCAAAGTCGTTAGGAATTCACACCGACAAAATGATTAATGTTGGCTTAATGGTTTCCAACGGGATGGTTGCTCTCTGCGGTGCCCTCGTTGCCCAAAGCAATGGCTATGCTGACGTTAATATGGGGATTGGAACCATCGTTATTGCTTTAGCTTCAATTATTATTGGTGAAGTGGCCTTTGGTGATCTCACCCTTAATCAACGACTTGTTGCAGTGACCCTTGGTTCAATCATCTATCGCCTAATTTTATTGGCAGTATTACAACTCGGCTTCTCCGCTAACGACCTCAACTTAATTTCTTCAATTGTCCTTGCAATCTGCATGATGCTACCGCAATTGGAAAAGGTTGTTAATTTAAAAAAGCCAATCCTGAAGGGAGTGCAACCACATGAGTAAGCCCATTTTAGAATTAAAAAATGTCAAGACAGTTGTTAATAAGGGAACTGCAAACGAAACCACGATCCTCAAAGGAATTAATTTAAAAATTAACGAAGGTGACTTTATTACCATTGTCGGCACTAACGGGGCCGGTAAGTCAACCCTCTTCAATGTTATTGGCGGGAACCTCCATGCTGACAGCGGACAGATCCTTCATAATGGCAAGGACATCACCCGTTCAACCGAAGAACAACGAACGTCCTTTCTTGCCCGCGTCTTTCAGGATCCAAAGCTTGGAACAGCTCCCCGGATGACCGTTGCTGAAAATATGCTTCTCGCAACAAAGCGTGGTGAAAAGCGTCACCTGGTTTTGCGAAAACTAAAGCAAAACATGGAACGGTTTACTAAATTAGCTGCCACGATGAATAACGGGTTAGAAAACCGAATGACCACCGCAACCGGAGCCCTTTCTGGCGGTCAACGGCAAGCGCTTAGCTTTTTAATGGCTACTCTTAAGCGCCCTGATATTCTTTTATTGGATGAACATACCGCTGCTCTTGATCCGCATACGAGTTTAAACCTCCTCCATGCCACCGATGAGCGGATCAATCAGGATCACCTAACGGCTCTGATGATTACTCATCACCTAGAAGATGCCTTAACATACGGTAATCGGTTAATTGTCCTAAAAGATGGCCAAATTAAAGCCGATTTTAAGGGCGAAGCAAAACAACAGCTTACCACTGACAAACTCTACACCTACTTTGAAGATTAACCTTGTAAATATTCCGAAAATGATATATATTAAGCCTTCAATATATCGTTTTCGGAATATTGAAGGTTTAAATCATGAATTATTGGCTTCTTTTTGTTACCTTTATTGCTGTTAATCTAGACTTCTTCTTTATCTTGCTTTGTCTGGTCAATAAATATCCATTGCGCGACGTTATCATCGGTTACATGATTGGGGTCGCACTCCTAGTTACTGCTAGTTTTGCTGCTGGAAAGATACTTGCACTCTTCCTTCCTGAATAGCTCCTTGGCTTCCTTGGAATTTTACCAATTTACATGGCACTCCATGATAACGATGAAGATTCTAACCAACAATCAGCCACTCGATCACCAATTCTGATCGTTCTCATAACATACCTTGCAGTTTGTTCTGGTTGTAACCTCTCGATCTTCTTACCAATCCTCACGGGAATCTCACTCAATCATTTTGGCTTGGCTTTAAGTTTCATTCTTACCCTCACCATTCTCGTTGTAATTTTGATTAAGGAAATTGGTAAACTATCACCAGTCGCCCGGTTCATGGATAAATATAGCGAACTGCTAATGAAAATTATCTACATTGGAGTCGGAATATATGTTTTCTTCGATAGCAGACTGATTCGTCACTTGGCACAGTGGGTCGGTCTGGTATAATATTCACCAAAAAGCGATGGAGGCCTTCACCTGCGGAACAACCAGATGCCTTAATTAACGAAGCGGCAAAGATTTACAAAGTATTAAGCAATAGCACAAGAATCAAAATCCTCTACTATCTCCGTCACCAGACTGATGAGGTTGATGTAAAAACAATTGTTAATGATCTTGGTCTTGCCCAACCAGTGGTTTCTAAACAACTCGGAATCCTCCGGCGTTACCAACTGGTTTGTTCCCGGCGCTCTGGCACCCGTGTCTTCTACATTCTTGACGATCCCCACATTATGGAATTAACGGATGACATGATTGCTCACGTTAAACACGAAATCAAAGGCGAACCTCACCCGAAGAATTTGTATTAGGGAGAGAGAGTGCGAACCGCGACGGACTAGCCACCGAGTACTAAGGAATCCCGGACGATGATTGTCTTGCAATCAAGGACGGGATAGTTAGACGGAGGTGGCGGTCGCGGTGAGCAGTTCTTTGCTATGTTGCAGTGGAAACGATTAGCTCGAGGAAGGTTAGGCTGAGCACGTTTGAGAGAAAGTACGAGCTTCCTTGCACTACAATATCAATATCCTTTAAGATAATAAGAGGCTAAGAGTATTCTTGGTCTCTTTAATAATTTAAACAATTTTTAACGGGAGGATTATTTGTGAATAACCTATTTGAGCGTACTTCGATTAAAAAGGCCTATTTTACTCTTGCACTACCGGTAGTGTTAAGCATGGCTGTAACGCTTATTTATAATCTGGTTGATACTTTCTTTGTTTCTAAGACTGGTAACCCTGACCTAGTTGCTGGAGTATCTCAGGGAGCGCCAATTTTTACCTTGATGATTGCGATTGGTGATATTTTCGGTCTTGGTGGCAGTTCATTAATTTCACGGCTTTTCGGTGAGCGTAAGGATCAACTTGCAAGAAACGTTTCCGGCTACGCTTTCTATTACTCAATAGCCTGTGGAATTGTTGTTACAATCATCCTATTAGTCTTTCAAAATCCAATCCTTCACCTACTCGGTGCCTCACCTAGTACCTGGAAATACGCCCGTGAATATTACCTGGTAATCGCTTGGGGAGCGGCATTTATCATCTTCGGGTTGTCACCAACCAATATTCTTCGAACGGAAGGCCTCGCGATCCAGTCAATGATTGCCTCAATAGCTGGAACAATCATTAACATCTTCTTAAACCCGATCTTTATTTTCACCTGTGGATTAGGAGCTGCCGGCTCTGCCCTGGCAACGGTCACTTCAAGTGTGATTGCAGATATTATCATGATCTACTATCTCAGAACGAAGAGCAAGAAACTGACGACCTCAATTCATGAAACGAAAATTAGCCGGCATTACCAACTTCAGATCTACGCCATCGGGATTCCCGCATCGATTACCAATATCATGGTCTCCTTTGCCACTGCAATGACTAACCGCTACTTAATTTCATATGGAGCTAATAGCGTTGCTGCAATGGGGATTGCGATGAAAGCTAATTCAATCATTATTATGATCATGGTTGGCTTTGCTTTCGGTGCCCAACCATTAATTGGTTATGCCTACGGTGCCCGAAACGAAAAACGTTTTTACGAAATTATTCATTTTGATTTATTTGTTATTTCTTCAATTAACATTGTCTTAACAATACTTCTTCTTATTTTTGCTCCTGAAGTAATTCGTATCTTTATGAACGATCCGGTAATCGTTAAAGAAGGAGCCTTGATGCTTCGCTGGTTATCTATAACAACTACTTTAGCTGGGATAATCCTGGTATTTACCACCGCTTTCCAGTCAATGGGAAAGGCTGTCCCGGCTTTTTGGTTATCATTCAGTCGTCAAGGGTTAATCTTTGGCCTAGCTATCGTTATTTTGGCTCATTTCTTTGGTTATACGGGAATCCTAGCTGCTCAAGCATGTTCAGACGTGCTAACTTTGATTTTGGGACTAATCTTCTACAAAGTCTATGAACCACACTTTGATAGAAAGGAAAGCTAAATAATAAAGCTGTTGGAGAGCCTAATTGATTCGTCATAAAAGAAAACTAAAAAAGGGATTGTGACATAAGTACTTTTACCAAGTTCAAATACGAACAGCGCGGTACGCAAATGGGTTCCAGTATCCGGTATAACCGAACTCTGGAACCCTATTTGCGCTCGCGGGGGCGTGAAAACGAAGTCATAAATGACTTCTGTCACGCTCCCTTTTTAGATTTTCCTTGAAAAGTAATGATCCAACTTTGCTTCAGGGTAGAAGCCCGTTACCTTTTCTTTAGCAACGCCATCGCGAAAAAGGATCAGGGTTGGGATGCTCATTACTTTGAATTTAGCAGCCATTTCTTTATTATCATCAACATTCAATTTCAAAAACTTAATTTTACCGGCATACTTTTTTTCGAGGTTTTCCAATGCCGGAGCCATCATCTTGCAGGGACCACACCAGGGAGCCCAGAAGTCAACCACCACCACTGGAGCAGAGCTAGTCAACTCAGCAAAAGTCTGGTCAGTCACAACTGTTGCCATTGCTATTCTTCCTTTCGTTTTGGTTGACGAAGATAGTGAATGATCATCGTAACGACAAAGACAATAAGGACAAATGCCCCAAAGTAACCGGATGGTATTTCAATGTCAATTGCCGGAATAGTTAAGAAGAGCTTAATTGCAATAATGAAAATTAAGACATACGCCATTGGTTCCAGTTCTGGAATCTTCCGCATTAACTTCATAATAATTTCAGCGACACCACGCATACATGCAATCCCAATAATACCCCCGATTAAAACGATTACTGGATTATTTGAAATTGCCAAAGATGCCAATACGGAGTCAATCGAGAAGATAATGTCCATCATTTCAATCTGGGCAACTACCGACCAAAATAGCTTTCTTCCCGTTAAGTTTCCGCCTAAACGATGAATTAACGGTTTTTTCTCTTTCTTTTGCTTATGAGAAAACTTGGCACTGAAGAATCGGTATACTAAGTACATTAGGTAAACAGAACCAAGAACCTTAATTTCCCAAAAGTGGATCAAGTAGGTTCCTAACCCAATAACCAGGAACCGGAAAATATACGAACCCCAAATCCCGTAAAAAAGTGATTCTTCCTGTTCCTTTAGCGTTGGTAAGACTCGTGTTTGGGCGGCCAACACAATCGCATTATCGACCGAAAGCAAACACTCAATTAATACTAAGGAAAGGATAATCAACCAATCCTGTCCTGAAGTAATTACCATTGCCCAATTATGACCATCAAAGAATGGACCATAAAGCTTTTCTAAAAGTGACAATCAATGTCCTCCTTTAATTTCTCTATTCTAAATGGTATTTTACCAGATCTTGACTAAAATAGTCAGGAAGCGGCGCGGTAATTGTAATCTTCTGATTACTAAACGGCACCACTAACCGTTGCTTGTACCCGTGTAAGTACATTTTAGCTGACGAAGAAGGATTATAAATCGGATCTCCCACAATCGGATGACCGCTATATTCAAGATGAACTCTTAATTGGTGAGTTCTTCCCGTTCCTAACCTCAAATCAACCAGCGAATACTCCGAATTACTCTTAATCGTTTGATAAAAGGTTTGTGCCCGTTGTGAATGCTCGCCATTAACCTTTCTTTTCCGAATGTCACTCGGGTCATTTCCAATTGGCCAATCCCACTCACCACTACCTTTAATTTGCCCTTCAACTAATGCTAGGTATTCCCGATGAATTCTCCCCTGACTAATTAATCGGTCTAAGATTGGCACCACAACCGGATTTTTTGCCACAATTACTGCCCCACTAGTTTGCAGATCAATTCGGTGAACCATGTATGCTTGATGGCGTAAATATCCGGCAACATCGTTCATTAGTGTTCCGGTTTCTCCCATCTCATTGGGGTGGCTCTTTTGCCCCCGTGGTTTATTAACAACTAGTAAATCACGATTTTCATACAGGACAGCCAACTTCGGCCTCCGTGTCGGAATGTACTGGTTATTGCCCGGATGCCGGAACTCATCTCCTCTAAATTGCAACATCACCTGATCTCCAGGGTGAACTGCTGTATTCATTGGATGGTACTTACCATTTACTAACACTTGACGACGACTACGCAGATAGTGAACAAAACGGTTTGGCAGGAGCCATTGTCGCTGCAATAGTTCACGAATGGAAATCGCTGGCTGATTAGCGGTTAACTGTTCCCGGATTTGCCATTGATAGTTAGTCATTACTTAACCTCCCGAACGGTTAATTGGTCAGGAACGTGATAAACTTTTGGCTTATCCCAATTGAGCATTTCTGAAGTCAACTGTAATTTTGTAATGTCACCCCGGTGGTACGGCTGAAAGTAATAACTGCAACTCTCAGCCACAGTCACTGCCCGATATACGGAATAGGTACTCTGGTGACGGGTATTTTGCGGTACCGTCACACTATCTAAAAGGTGCCATTCGCTAACCACCCCATGTTTTTCATCTTGCGGAACATCCGATCGTTCCTTTAAGTAAGCTGCACGAACAAACCTGGCACTTGGTGAATAATAACCTGGTGGATTGGTTTTCCCTGAAAGTCGGCCAGTTGTTACTCGTGGTGTGTTGAGTGGGACACGGTGTTCATTAAACTCGGGTGTAAATTCAACATACTTTTCCATTTGGTGAAGCTGCTTTTCAAAATTAGGACTGTTAGTTACTACACCTAGGGGATTCTCAATTATTCTTAACGGGTTCTGGGTTGGCTCAATCACGACAATTCTTCCCGTTCGATCAGCAACCGCAAAATGAAGTTCCGGATTGCCATATTTGGTATCACTATTCTTTTCGCTCATTAATTCCACTTCATTAAGGTGCTCTTCAATTTCAGCGACGGTTCGAAAGTTGCCGAGAAGCCAAAAGATAAATTCATACGCTGCAAGATGAACTTTCTCCTGGTTACGCTCATCTACGTAGTGTGCCCCGTTAGCAAATGTCAGCTTCTGCGCCATTAATCCATACTCATTAACCCCATCTGATACATCGATCCGGGTTGCAGAAAGGCTTCCCCCGCCAACCATTGCATATTTATTTGTATAAATCCGGTGATCGAATGCGGTGGCCCATTTAAATTGCCGAGGAACAAATAATGGTGAGACGGCCAAGAGCGGCCAATCCATTGTTCGTGCCAATAAGTGAGTGTGGTCCAATGTTACCTGATAAATACTGGTACACATGATCGTTTACCTCCCATTTTTTATCTTAAGTTTATCTGATTTCCCGGGAAATAGTTATCATTTTGTTTCCAGACTGCTTTACTTTTCTCTGTTAAAATAGTTGAATAGGATTATAAGCGATTTACGCAAGGGGGATGAACGGCAATGTTAAGTACGGAGAGAATCAACGCTCATAGCTGGTGGATCAGTGTGTTTGAACCACTCCCCCATGAGCGACAGGATCTTATCCAAAAGTACGAGGTTACCAAGGAACTGCTTGACTATGCCATCGACCCCTATGAAAAAGCCCGGGTTGAAGTTGATCCAGATGCTGGAGTTACCTTGCTGATCTTCGATGTTTATGTCCCAACTCACGAGGTCACTGCTCCACAGACCGCACCGATCGGTATTATGTTAACGAATAACAATCTAATCACATTTACAAATGCCAAGACTAACTTTGTTAACGGGATTATCGCTAACCAACTCAAACGTTTACAGAACCGCGATACCGTTGTTGAAAAATTAAATCTGGTTCTTGCCGTCCTGTACCGCTTGTCAACCGATTACTTTGGTCCGTTACGCCGGGTTGACCAAAAGCGGCAACAAATCCAGCGCTCGCTTCAAGGACGTACCGGACGAAAAGCTATTACTGAATTTATGGAAATTGAAACTGGCTTGGTCTACATGCTTACCTCATTAAAAGGAAATGTTTCACTACTGGAAGAATTCGAACGCCGAATGAACCCGATCATGTCGACCCGGCAAAGAAATGACCTTGATGATGTCATTGTCGAAGCCCAGCAAGGACTTGAAATGGCACAGATGACTTCTGATGTTTCTGCCCGGGTTTCCAATGCATACAGCAAGGTCCTGGATAGTGATCTAAACCAAACAATGAAGTTTTTAACAATCTATTCAATCCTCCTTTCCATCCCCACCATTGTCGCCGGCTTTTATGGTGAAAACGTTGCCCTACCACTAGCTAACAAGAGCTATTCCTGGATCATTACCATTGTAATTGCAATCCTCTTAATGATCCTCTGCGCCGTCTTCCTAATTAGAAAGGATTGGTGGAAGTAATAGAGCGTGAGCAGGCTAAGAAGTCCCGTAAGACAACAATTTCTCCCGACTGGATGCTAAAAGCATCTGGGAGGGAGGTTGTTGTCTATAGGGGCTTCCCTGTGAACGCGTTTTGACTCGGTTGAAATAGAAGCTAGGAAGCGCAGACGAAGCACGTTATTACTATGTAGAAAGCTGTTGTCTATAGGGGCTTTCCTGTGAACGCGTTTTGGCTCGGTTGCATTCAAAAAGCCTAAGTACATAAGCTTGAATGGCTATGTACTTAGGCCTTGTTTTTTGTGTGGTTAGAGCTAGCGTTCTAGGTAACAAAGTAGAGATCTGCTCACCAGGAACTTGCTAGAGCTAACGTTCTAGGCAACTGAGTCTAAACGTGCTTTGCCCGAGTTTCCTAGAGCCAGTGTTCTACTGCAACTGAGTCAAGATCTGTTCACCGTGACCGCAATCTCCGTCTAACTATCCCGTCCTTGATTGTAAAACAATTATCGTCCGAGATTCCTTAGTACTCGATTGCTAGTCCGTCACGGCTCACACTCTAACTGAAACGTGCTCAGCCTAACCTTCCTCAAGCTAACGACCTCCACCTCCGACGGCAAGACGCCGTTCGGTGGAGAAATCGTTAGCCACCGGAAGGTTTTAACGGCTTCGCACTCTCCTAATAATTATCCCCTCTCTCGAACTGGAATTTGGAGTTGAGGAGAGATTGGTGGATGAGACTGTTGAGGAGATCCCTAGTGGCATCCATGGCGTGGGTGGCGGTCTTTTCGTTCCGCTTGGTAAGGAAGTCGGTAACGGCATCCCCCTGCTTGGTCTTGGCAATCGCGGTAATCATATCAATTCGCTTAACGGCATAGCTTTGTGAAGCATCACGGAAAGCATTTACTTCGTTAATAAACTCGTGGTAACGTGGTTCAACGATGACCTCAAGTTGCTTTTGTAGCCAGTATGCACTGTCATCAACCTTGTTACCAGCATGGTCATATGATGCTGGCGTTGCGTTAATGTTGGTAAAGAATGGAACATATGGGCTGTATGCAAAGAAGCCGAAGTTAATCCATTGAATTGCGGCACATTCAGCTGGGACATTATTCCGAATTTGCAAAATGCATGAGCTTTGGTTCCGGTCTAAAGCAATCGAACGGAACTTCTTTTGATCCTTTTCATCACCAGAAGCGTATGAGCCAGTTGGATCATATGGCGTACCATTGTAGTGTGATGACAAGAAGTATTCAACATCTTCAACAGCCAGCTTCTTCTCTGCCCGTTGGATAAACGGAATATCTAAGCTGGTTGGTTCTTGTTCAACTGATGGGGTAAATAGCTTTTGACCATACCATGAACGCGGTGTGTTGTAGTATTGGTCAGCTTCATCATTAGTCCCGAAAATCTTCCGGAAATTGAAGCCGCCTGGGTATGGATTTAGGTTATTATCTTGAACAAATTGTTGGATTGTTGGGGCAAACATAAAGTTGTCTGGGTCTTCAAAGTTAACCTCTTCAATGCACATAATGTTAGGACAAATTGCATAAGCATCATCTGGAATCCGCTGAGCAACCCACTGGTGACCACCAGCAGTTTCAAAGTACCAGACTTCATTGTTATCACTAAATGCAATTCCGTTACTTTCACCAGTCCCGTAAGTTTCAATTAGATGACCAAGATGTTGAACCCCTTCACGGGCACTCTTGATAAATGGCAGAACAAGGTAAACCATTGAGTCTTCGTCGACACCCTTTTCAACAAGCGGGTCGTGACCCAGTACTCGTGGATTAGTCATTTCGGTTTCGGATGCACTCATCGCAACGTTATATTCGTTGATCCCTTGTTCATCCCACCGGCCGTTATTAATATCACCATTTGTTGTGGCGGTAAAACGACAACCTTGACCATCCAAGTCAACTTCTAACCCATTGTAGGTTGACTTAAAGTGTTCTCCAGTATAGTCCTTAGCAGGATAGACTTGGAAAGTCTTGGGGTTAACACCGTCGTAATAATCTTCATTCCGTGCAATCATGGTTGAACCATCAATTGACGCGTTTTTACCAACTAACATTGCAGTACAACTGCTCATTTTCTTGACGCTCATTTTGTCCCGTCCTTTCGGTTGCGTTTACTAATATAATAACACTTTTAGCCCAATCAACTTGCTTGCTTTTTCAAGTCGTGGTAGGATAACAACACTATATGCCTATATAATACCGTAATATGGTCGGTGAGTCTCTACCCAAAGCCTTAAACTTTGGACTATAAGCAATCATACTAGTTTATGTGTAGGGACTGAGAAGTAACGTAACTCAGTCTCTTTTCTGTTTTAAAGGGAGGATTAATCGTGGACGAAACAGGTTCAGTAAATAACGCTCACCAACGAAAAGTTTTATTTTCGCCTAAAGACCTGGTACTTGGTTTTCAACACTTATTAGCAATGTATTCAGGGGACGTTCTTGTCCCGTTACTCATTGGTAGCTACTTGCATTTTTCGACCATCCAAATGACTTACCTGGTCTCAATTGATATTTTCATGTGTGGAATTGCGACCTTGCTCCAATTGAAGCGAACGCCACTGACTGGGATTGGTCTTCCTGTTGTTCTGGGATGTGCTGTTCAATCAGTAACCCCATTGGAATCAATCGGGAGTAAGCTAGGAATCACCTATATGTACGGGGCAATTATTGCTGCCGGAATCTTTGTTTTCCTGATTGCTGGTGTATTTTCCCGACTAAAAAAGCTTTTTCCCCCCGTCGTTACTGGTTCCTTAATCACTATCATTGGCTTTACCTTAGTTCCGGTCGGTTTCCAGGATCTCGGTGGTGGTACACCGACCGCCCATTCATTTGGTGATCCAAAAAACCTCTTCATTGGGTTCGTCACAATTGCGGTGATCCTCCTTCTTAATGCTTGGGCAAAAGGTTTCTTGAAGTCAATTGCCATTTTACTAGGAATCTTGATTGGATCCTTTGTTGCTGGTGCAATGGGGATGGTTTCGTTAAAGCCGGTTTCTGAAGCTGCTTGGCTCCATACTCCACAACTATTCTTCTTTGGTGTTCCTCACTTTAACGGAAGTGCCATGATTACAATGATTCTGGTTTCATTAACAACGATGATTGAGTCTACCGGGGTTTTCTTTGCCCTGAGCGAAGTTACCGGACAAAAGCTTACAAGCGATGACATCAAACGGGGGTACCGTGCTGAAGGAATTGCCGCAATTCTTGGTGGCCTCTTTAATACCTTTCCCTACTCAACATTCTCCGAAAACGTTGGTGTTATCCGGATGTCTGGAGTTAAGACCCGTCGACCAGTGTACTACGCCGCCTTCATGCTGTTGCTTCTAGGATTGCTTCCCAAGGCCGGTGCACTTGCGACCGTTATTCCCGATCCGGTTCTTGGTGGTGCCATGATTGTTATGTTCGGGATCGTTGGGGTTCAAGGGATTCAAATTCTACATAAGGTTGACTTTACTGATAACGGAAATATCCTGGTTGCCTCAGTTTCTGTTGGTTTAGGGTTAGGTGTAACCATGTATCCACATATTTTTCAATTCCTACCAACCGAATTTCAGATTATGATGGGAAACGGTGTGGTTGTCGGTAGTGTTGCTGCTGTTGTTCTTAACCTACTCTTCAACGGTTACGGAAAAGAAAAGCCAGCCAAAGATTAATCTCATTAAATTTTAATAATAGTATTGACAATTTAATTTGGTCACGCTAGAATAATTTCAACAATTATCGTTTCAGTAATTGCTTCGTTCGGTGTCAGAGAGCCGGTGGGGATGTGCGAACCGGTCAGGCGGAGTTAATGAATTATCGCGAGTTTAAGATTGCTCGGCCATAGTCAGTGCCGTTACCACCTGATACGAGAGCGTATTAGATCAATACGTATGTGGGTGGTACCGCGGTTAATAAATCGTCCCGTTGATGAATCATTTCATCAGCGGGATTTTTTATGCAAGCAGTTCATTAAGGAGGAGCAAAAAATGAAAAATTGTGGTGGCATTATCCGTTATCAACTTCAATTCAAACACTAACCAATCAATTATTTTATAAGGGAGATTTGAATTATGAAGTCAATTAAGTTCGGTGAAGCAGTTAGTATCCTACTAATTATGTTAATTATTTTAGGGACAGCCGTTATTAAGTTTGGGCTCTCCCCACAAATTCCGGTCCTCTTCGTCATTGCCTTAATCATGCTTTGGGCAAAACTGCGGGGAGCTTCTTGGGACGACCTTCATAAGGGAATCCAAGATGGAATTGGTACAGCAATCATTCCTATTTTTATCTTTATCCTGATTGGGGCATTAATTGCCGTTTGGATTAAAGCCGGGATTATTCCATCAATTATGGTAATCGGCTTTAAGATTATCAGCGCACGGTGGTTCGTTCCTTCTACTTTCCTCGTCTGTTCACTAGTTGGGGTTTCAATTGGGAGTGGCTTTACAACGATTTCAACAATCGGGTTAGCACTTTTCGCTGTCGGTCACGCAATGGGAATTAACCCAGCCTTAGTTGCCGGTTCAATTATCTCCGGTGCAGTTTTCGGTGATAAGATGTCGCCACTATCCGATTCCACTAACCTGGCCTCCGCAATTGCCGGTAGTGATTTATTCGCTCACATTAAGAACATGATGTGGTCCACCATCCCATCTTTCATTGTTTCATTTATTCTTTTCTGGATTATTGGTCAAAGCGGTAGCGGGATGAACTCTAGTAAGATCGTTCACACTACGCAAGCATTAGTGAACAACTTTAGTATTAGCTGGTGGGCCTTGCTGCCAATCGCATTACTCTTCATCTGCGCTTGGCGTCACATTCCAGCTATTCCAACCCTATTTATCAACATCATTGTGACCGTAATCATGATTTTTGTTCAGGATCCACACACATCCCTTAAATCATTAACTAACTTGATTAGTGAGGGATTCGTCGCCCATACTAATGATGCTTCAGTTAATGCTCTTCTTTCTCGTGGTGGAATTACCAGTATGATGGGAACAGTCTCCTTGATTATTGTGACCCTTTCTCTGGGGGGCATCTTAATGCAATTTAACGTTATCCAATCTGCAATGGATCCCCTTGTTAAGCACCTTAAGACTCCAGGAAGCTTAATTCTGACTACAATTCTTTCCGGAATTGGGGTGAACCTCTTCGTTGGTGAACAATACCTTTCAGTAATTCTTCCAGGACGAGCCTTTAAGACCGCCTTTAAAGATATGAAGCTTTCTCCATTAGCCCTTAGTCGGGTTCTTGAAGATGGTGGTAGTGTTATTAACTACCTGATTCCATGGGGAGTTGCCGGGATGTTCGCCGCCTCCACTCTTGGCGTACCAGTTCTTCACTTCTTACCATTCGCATTCTTCAGCCTTTTCTCACCAGTCTTCTCCGTTATTAGCGGATTTACTGGGATTGGATTAAAACGTGCTAAAAATTAAATACTAAATAATAGAAGAAAACTGCTAGTGTCTCATCGGACGTTAGCAGTTTTCTTCATTGATTTCCCAGGCAATTTTTTACCGTCAATAATCTCCCTTAGCAACAGACTTGGAAAAGCGAGCCAATGTTTTGCTTAACCTGGCGGGCAGTATCCGAGTGATTCATTGTGTAAAGGTGGATTCCGGAGACATCATTGGTCACTAAATCAACAATTTGATCAATTGCATAGGTGATTCCAGCTTGTTTCAATGCTTGGGGATGGTTATGATATTTTGCCAGAATATCCTTAAACTTCTCCGGAACTGTCACCGCACTAGTTTGCAAAATTCGGTTAGCTTGTCGTTCATTAACGACTGGCATAATTCCTGCAATAATTGGTACATCAATCCCGCCAATGGCACACAACTCACGGAACCGATAATAACTGTGATTATCCAAGAAAAGCTGGGTAATTATTTGGTCACACCCTGCTTCAACCTTTAATCTTAAATGTTGAATTTCATCTACCATACTCAGTGACTCGGGATGTTTCTCCGGGTAGCAAGCTCCGGTAATTTGGAAGTCAGGATAGTTTTGTTTGATATAAGCAATCAGATCACTAGCATGAGCAAAGTCAGTTTTCTTTTCCAGGTTTGGTCGTTCATCGCCCCGCAGCACCAGTACCCGGTCGACATGGCATACTCGCAATTGCTCCAAGATTCGATCAACGTCTTCCCGACTGAGATACCAAGCAGGAAGATGGGCCATTGCTGGCACTTGACAACCATTCTCAACGTAATCAGCTACCCTAACCGTTTCATGAGCAAGCTGTTTTGTATTGCTGTTACAAGTGACACTGATGAAATCCGGGGAAAGATCACGCAAAGATGTTAGTACCTGGTTAAGATGATTGATCCCCATCGTCGAATTAGGCGGAAAAACTTCGTACGATAAAGTTGTCATTTAATCACCCTCTCCTAACTGACGACGAACTTCACGAGTTGCTTCAATTACATTGGCTAAACTAGCCCTTGTTTCCTCAACACCACGGGTTTTTAGACCACAGTCTGGATTAATCCAGACCTTTGGAGCAGCAATCTTAGCAAGGATCCGGTTGATTGTTGTCTTCACCTCGTCAACGGATGGAATTCGTGGTGAGTGAATATCATAAACTCCAGGTCCCACTTCCGTTTCAAAATGTTGTTTTTTCAGTGTATCAAGGATTTCCAAATTAGAACGTGAGGCCTCAAAGGAAATAACGTCGGCATCCATCGCATCAATTGCTGGAACAATATCGGAAAACTCGCTGTAACACATATGGGTATGGATCTGGGTTTCTGGTTTGACCTTGCTATGGACTAAGCGGAAAGCTGGAATGGCCCAGTTCAAGTATTCAGAATACCAATCAGATTTCCTCAGCGGCAGTTTTTCTCTCAAGGCCGCTTCATCAATCTGAATGATCTTAATCCCGTTAGCTTCTAGGTCAAGAACTTCCTTTTGGATAGCCAAAGCTAACTGAAGAGTTGATTCCTTTAAGCTAATATCTTCACGGGGGAATGACCAGTTCAGGATGGTTACCGGTCCTGTCAGCATCCCCTTAACCAGCTTTTTGGTTTGGCTTTGAGCGTACTTGGACCACTTAATGGTAATTGGCTGTTGTCGTTTAACATCACCCCAAATAATTGGCGGCTTAACACAGCGGGTTCCATATGATTGAACCCATGCATTTTTGGAGAAAAGATACCCCGAAAGGTGCTGACCGAAATATTCAACCATATCATTTCGTTCAAACTCCCCATGTACCAGGACATCCAGTCCGATCTTCTCTTGCCACTTTAACCAATCGTCAATCTTTCCCTTAATAAAGTCGTCGTATTGTTTTTGATCAATTTCATGGCGACGGAACTGACGACGAGTCTGTCGAACTTCCTTAGTTTGTGGGAAGGAGCCGATCGTTGTGGTTGGTAAAAGTGGTAGGTGAAATTCTGCTTTCTGGATCTTTTCTCGCACCTGACGAGCTGGTTGACGAACAAAGTCTTCATCCTTCAGGTTTGCAATTTGCTCATGTAATTCAGCATCCTCCTGAACTCGCTGCTTCGCAAACAATTCCTGGTTAGCACGAAGCTTTTCTTTAGCAGAACCTTCGTAGATTGCTGCAAGCTCTTTAAGCTCAGCTAACTTTTCTACAGCAAATGCAAAGTGCTCTTTAACAGCTGGCTCAAAGTTTTCATTTTCAACTGTAATTGGCACATGGAGTAACGAGCAAGAGGTGCTAACTATAAGATTTTTCACTCCAGCTTTTTTGAGTTGCGTCAAACTCTTATCATAATGGTTTCGCCAAATATTTTTTCCGTTGACGATTCCTGCAAAAAGAGTCTTATCTTCTGGAAAATGATGACGAACTAATTGAAGTGTCTGCTTTCCTTCAACAAAGTCAAGGCCAAGGCCGTCAAACGGTAATTCGATCAAGTCGTCATAAATATCCCGAACGTCACCAAAGTAAGTCTGCAGGAGAACCTTTAATTTTCCTTTAGCCTTCAATAGTGGCTGGTAGAGTTCATTGAATAGTTGACGATCTTCAGTAGTTAAATCCTTAACGAGGGCCGGTTCATCAAGTTGAATCCATTGCGCCCCACTGTCTGCAAGTTTATTAAAAACTTCTTTATAGGCAGTTACAGCGTCATTAATAAAGTCACGAGCAGTCACATTTTGATATTCACTTAGCTTCAGTAATGTAAAGGGACCAATCAATACGGGGCGGGTAATGATCCCTAATTCTTTTGCTTCTTCAAACTCTGCAAAAATTTTATTTCCAGTTAGCTTAAATTGGGTATCCTGATTAAGCTGCGGAACAAGGTAGTGATAATTGGTGTTAAACCACTTCTTCATTGGCC
This sequence comes from Limosilactobacillus urinaemulieris, assembly GCF_932750685.1. Taxonomy (NCBI): domain Bacteria; kingdom Bacillati; phylum Bacillota; class Bacilli; order Lactobacillales; family Lactobacillaceae; genus Limosilactobacillus; species Limosilactobacillus urinaemulieris. The sequence goes on from NZ_CAKOBX010000003.1 coordinate 86,388, forward strand.
AAGCCAGAACATTCCCTTCTTCACCCTGGTAACCACGTGCTAGGGCAAAGTACTTATCTAACTCAGAAAACGGTAAGTCTTGAACATCCTGTGGAACCAGGTTAAATAGGAAGGCAGCGTCTAAAGTTTGATCGTAGTATGAAAAGTCATTGCTCGGAATTGCATCGATCCCTGCCTGTTGAAGAAGTTTCCAGTTGTTTTTTCTCAGTTTCTTTGCCGTTGTCCGTAATTCTTCTTGACTAATCTTATTCTTAAAGTATTTTTCAGTAGCAAATTTTAATTCACGCTTCTCACCTATCCGGGGGAAGCCGATAATCGTAGTAGTTGTTGTCATTACTTATTCATCTCTTTCGCCTTTTTATTTGTCTAATAATCTACCATGGATTCTTGCTATTGAATAACTGTTAAATATTTGAACTGGATATAGGCAAAGGCTATAATGCAAATAAAAAAGGATCAGATCAATGAGAATTAAACAATTAGAATATTTAGAAGCCGTGATTGAAACTGGCTCAATTAACGAAGCGGCTAAACGACTTTACCTTACCCAACCCAGTCTCTCAAGTGCGATCAAGGATTTAGAAAAAGAAATGGGAATCACGATCTTTCAAAGAAGTAACTCGGGAGTCCGTTTGACTGCTGATGGACGTGAATTCATGAATTATGCTAAGCAAATCTTGGATCAGGTTCGCCTGCTCGATGATCGTTTCAAACATCAGCAAGCGCTTCACCAATCCTTCGCTGTTTCCGCACAACACTACGCTTTCGTTGTTAATGCCTTTGTAGAACTAATCAAGAAAATTAATTCGCCAACCTATAAGTTCACTCTCCGCGAGACAGAAACCGAAAATATTTTTAATGATCTGCGAACTTTTAAGAGTGAGTTAGGTGTACTCTATATCAATAATTTTAACCGGCGAATTATCAATAAATTGTTAACGGAAAACGGCCTCAAATTCACGCCACTCTTTGTTGCTAAGCCACACGTCTTTTTGAGCCGTTATAATCCACTTGCAAAACGACACTCAATCAGCCTTGATGATCTGACTGAGCTTCCCTACCTCTCTTTTGAACAAGGTGAAAATAATTCCTTTTACTTTTCCGAGGAGATTCAGTCAACTCTGAGCCATAAAAAGGAGATTAAGGTTAGTGACCGAGCAACCATTTTCAATTTAATGGTTGGTCTGAATGGCTATACCATCAGTTCAGGAATCATTAGCAGTAAGCTTAATGATGACAAGATTGTCGCTATTCCTTTGGAGCTTGACGATCCCATAACAATCGGAATTGCTCAACATCAGCATACTGTGCCAAGCCAGTTAAGTCTGAAATTTATTCAGTTGCTTAAAAATCATATTCGTGATTACGGATTTCAAATTATTGGAGAGAATGACGACAAGGCGTGAACCGTTTAATTATGGTCCACGCCTCTTTTATGTTTAAATGATGTTTCTCGGCAGCAGAGCCAAGATCTGCGTAGTAGCTGATTGACTTCTTTCATCAACAAGTTGATAGTAAGAAGTCTAATCAACCTTGCGAGGGTTCACAAACGAAAACAAGTTTTCTGGTTCACTCCTTCGCCAGGAGCTTGCTAGAGATAACACCCTCCCTCCTAGGCGCAAGACGCCTTTGTCGGGAGTTCGTGTTATCTTTCCGCAAGTTCTCTGCTGACTCGCACTCTTACCCATTTTATAATAGAATAAAGGTGAGCGCTTCCTTTACAAGGAGGAATTTTCTATGCCTAAAGCTAAGACACTTCAGCTAAAATGGTTAGCTTTAGCAAGTTTATTAAATAGTACAGGTGCAGCATTTCTTTGGCCGTTAACAACGGTTTTCATCAATAAGCACCTCGGAGAATCACTAACTGTTGCTGGGATTGTCCTTTTTATTATGTCCATTACCATGATATTGGGGAACTATATTGGCGGTTATTTATTTGATCATTGGAATGAATATCTCACTAGCGTTTGGGGCGCTACTATTGCTACTATCGCAATCATTTTAATGATTTTTTATCATAATTGGCCTGCTTTTCCAATTCTAATCTGTTTTGTTAGCTTTGGGGACGGCATTTGTGCTTCCGTCATTAATTCATATGGTAATTTTATTTCCAGCAAAGATGCCCGGTTTGTTTATAACATGGTATATCTCGCATTTAATGTTGGGGTTGTTTTAGGGACATTACTGGTAGGAATCTTATATCCAATCAGCATTAAGCTGACTTTTGTTGTTGCTTCTTGTTTTTACATTATTTTCCTATTAACAGTTCTCCTTTGCTTTAATGTACCGCTTCACAAACAAATAAAGAGGAAACAAGTATCAACTTCTCATGAAGATACTAGCCATCAATTTCTTAGAGAAGTTATGGTCTATGCAATTTTTCTTCATCTAATTATGATTTACTTAGCCTATGCTCTTTGGGAAAGTATTATGTCCGTTCATATAACCAATCTGGGTATTCCTTTTGTAGCATATAGTCTGCTTTGGACCTTGAATGGGGCAATTATTATTGTAGGTCAACCAATCATTAGTTATTTTGCTCCTTATATTAAACTACATATTCAGATCTATATTGGTTTACTCCTTTTTACGTTTTCTTTCCTTTTCCTACCACTTATCCACACATTACTAGGTTTTACCATTGATTTTATCGTTTTAACCATTGGTGACATGCTTAGTATTCCGGGAATTCCTGCCTGGATCTCTGAGATAACGCCGGTTAGTAAATCTGGTAAATATCAAAGTCTCATTAGCAGTACCGTTTCTATCGGTCGAGCAATCGGTCCTCTTCTTGGGGGAATTATCATTGAGGCCTATTCATATAACGTCCTATTTATTATTGCCTTCCTATTAATGTTAGTCACATTTATACCGATTGTGATTACTAATCATCTCTACCTCAAATTTAAATAGCTCTATTAAATCTGTAAGAAGAGCAATGACCAAGTGTCCGTCTTGATCATTGCTCTTCTTACTGTCCATTTATTTCATTGCTATTGTATAGTAATTAATATTACTTTAAATACTTTTTTGGATCACTCAAAAGTTCATCAATAGATACTTTCTGTCCTTTCTCACTGCTGTCCGCTTCAGTGAGATTTAACTCGATCTTCTTTGACGAAACTTCATTGTCACCAATAACAGCAAAGTACTTACTATTTCGTCGACTTGCTTCCTTAATTTGAGTACCAACTTTCAAGCCTTGATAATCCTTATCGACTTTGATTCCCATATTACGAAGCGGTTCCATCAATTCAAAGGCAAATTCATCTGCTTCCTTACCAACGGTAGCAAAGAATAAATCAAGTCCTGGTTGTGGAACAAAGCTCTTATTTTCTTGTCTTAATAGAAGAAGTAATCGTTCAACTCCAATACCATAACCAATGCCGCCCTCATCAGGACCACCAATTTGCGAAATCAATCCATTATAGCGACCACCACCACAAATTGTCGTGTAACCACCACCAAACACTGGTGAGTTAGACATAATTTCAAAAATGGTGTGAGTGTAATAATCTAATCCCCTAACCATTTCATTATCAACTACATAGTCAACATTAAATTTATCAAGGATCCTCTTTACTGAATCAAAGTACTTGGCAGAGTAATCACTCAATGAATCCAGGATTGAAGGGGCATTCGCAACAATCTTCTTATCAGTCTCATCCTTACTATCAAGGACACGTAATGGGTTCTTATATAGACGTTCCTTAGAATCGTCACTAAGTTCATCATAATGTGGCTTTAAGTAGTCAATCAAAGCTTGACGGTAGTTATCCCGGGTTTCTTTATCACCAAGTGTATTGATGGCAACCCGTAACCCTGAAATTCCAAGCCGCTTAAAGAACATTAATGCTTCAAGAATAACTTCCGCATCAATTTGTGGGGACTCGCTATTTAAGGCTTCACAACCAATTTGAGTAAATTGACGTTGGCGTCCTGACTCTGGTCGTTCATAACGGAACATTGGCCCCATGTAATAAACCTTGTATGGCTTAGCATATTCAGGGCCAAATAACTTGTTCTGTACATAAGCCCGAACAACTCCAGCAGTTCCTTCTGGTCGTAAAGCAATGTGACGATCACCCTTATCGTGAAAGTCATACATTTGCTTTTCAACAATATCAGAGGTGTCACCGACATTTCGTGCAAAGACGTTATAGTCTTCAAACATCGGTGTTCGAATTTCTGAATAACCAAATTCCGCGAATGTATTCCGTGCAATATTTTCAACTTTTTGCCATAGTTCACTTTCACCAGGCAAAATATCAACAGTACCACGTGGCCGTTGATAATTAACTTTAGCTTTTGCCATATTATAGAACCCACCTTTTCAAACAAAAAGGCTCCTCAGTAAGTCTACCGACTTATGAAGAGCCTTCATATACTACCTTAATTCACACTTACCATCAAGGTAAAGTGTTCCACCGGGTAAATGGTATAACCACCCGCCGGGGTAATAACGCTCCCCATCACGAAATATTTTTAGTATTCACATAAGCAAAATGTGAATTAAAGATGTTTCTCAAATCAATAAAAAGAATTAGTCGACTAATCTTTTTGAAGAACAAGTATTAAATTAATACTGCTCTTGAATTAAATGATAAACGATCATATGAATTTGTCAATATGCATTTATCACGTTTTACTTTCCAGCTTTTGGGTAAACTGGGTTAGCATCATCATATTCGTAATGACTAATATGTCCATCTTGCATCCAGCGTCGTAACCGATCAATTTCTTCGGCATGATCAGGATCAAGTAATTGAGGGAACTCACCGCGAATCGTATTATCATATCCTGCATGGTTAATTTCTCGTGGCTTAATATCCTGAATAAAATCAAATGCTCGACCACTAGTAATATCGTCTAATTGAAGGCGACTGGAATCAAGAAAATTAATCACTACTTTCCCGTGTGGAGTTCCTTTAATAAATTCCACACTTTTAACTTCATCCTTTTTAAATGAAGTAATTTTACCATCAGCATACCGATAAAAATTATGGATCGATGTCATCAAAATTTCTTTACTGCCATGATTATCATTCACAATTACTTGTGACATCCGATCGTTTATCCTTTCTATCGTTTGTTTAAATTCACTGGTAATAAGTGAAGCAGGAACTACTTTCTCAATCCGCTGAACACTTACGTTATAATTATCTGTCATAAATCAACACAACCTAACCGATAAAAGGAAGAGGGATATAATTGAATACCCTCTTCCTATCAAAAAGACTAGAAGACATTCTGGAAGGGAATTTAAAAACTGCTGTTAATAGATAGCTGACTAAAAAGACTTATATTGTTTACTATTAGTACTTAACAGCACCATTAGCAGTTAGTGACTTGTAACCCATCTTGTCGAGCCATTCTGGCATGGTTAAGTCTTCCATAATTTCCATATCCTTATCTGGTGTCAAGATAGAGCCACCAGGAATGGAATCAACTGGCATTGAAACATAAGGAGCAACCGTAATTGCGTTACCGATTTGTCCTGGTTCCATCATAGTGTGAGCAAAGCCAATCCATGAACTCTTGAATGAAGTATTAGCATCTTGACCACACTCTGCAATTGACTTAGCGATTGCCTTCCGACGACCCTTAAGGTATTCAATCAGTTCGTCTTCGTTAGGAGTTTCCCAAACACCAGCATCTTCAATAAACATACTGGAGTCCTTTGAAGGATCCTTAGCAAAGGAAAGAGCAATTGCTGACCATACACCATATCCTTGACCAGGCTTCATGTCTGAATCATTCATTGGCCGTTCTGCAGTAACACCCTTGTTAGCACAAACAATGAATGAACCTGGAGCTGGGTAGTGACGACGATCATCGTTTACACCGAAGTATTCAACTAAAGCATCTTGTAATGGCTTAGCATCGTAAATTGGTAATTCACTGCCATCCCATTGCTTTTCAGTAAAGAGTGGTTCAGCTTTATCAACTTCAGGGTTTCTCAATAGGTCATAACCAATACAGTGACCTTGAGGACCAGTAAATGATGAAGCAGTAGTCATGTTGATTTGACCAATGTAAGCATTCTTAGTTTCAGCACGGTCGTATGAAACAATACCATCTAAGACATCATCATCGGTCTTATCACGGACACCAGCATCAACCTTCAAACCCGTTACATAACCGTTACCAAGGTTCCCTGGTTCCATGTAACCACGACTCCATTGTTTGTATGGACTAATAGCAATACGGTCAACGCCAAGCTTATTAAGTTTCGTATCTAATTCGGACATAATTAGACCTCCATTAATTAAAACAAAAGTTACAACAATAGCAACGAACGAAAGCGCTTCCTATTCCTTACAAGCCTCAGTATATATATATATATATATGTCAATAGGAAACGGGAAATTTGTTGAAAAAATTGCAATTTTTAAAATAATTAACCTCAAAATTTAAAAGAAAAAAGGCGCCAAAATTTTAATTTTGACGCCTTTTACAGCCATATTATTGTTTTCTATTTTTGAATTAAGCACACAAATTTAATCTTTAAGAGTTAGTGAACCAGATCGTAGATCCCATAAACAGCTACTACTAAAATAACTATTGCAAAAATCAATTCACCCTTAGTAAAAATTTTCTTACCATGTTGGTGACGAGCCCACATATACAGTGGGATACCAACAGCGTAGAAAATAAATGAAATCAAAGTATATTTAATGTTAGCAGAATATGCCATAAAAATAATGTACAGGAATGCTAGGATCCCAATTGCCATTCCCGCTCCACGATGATGTTTTGTATTCGTAGGGAAGTCACCGTTTTCCTTACGACTAATCTTAATCAAGTACATTGAGGATAACAAGTAAGGTGGAACAGTCATAACTCCCACAATTGTTAGCAACATTTGATATGCACTTTCATCAAAGTGAGCAATTAAAATAATAATTTCAATCAAAACAGTCGCAATGATAATTGAAAATACTGGTTCACCCTTCTTCGAAACTTTAGCAAAAGCTCGTGGGAAAGAACCATCTTCCGCTGCTGCATGTTGTGGCAATTCAGCCAACATTTGAATCCAAGAAATCCAACTTGAGAAGACAGCAACTAGCAATGCGATTGCGATCACATCACGACCAATATTATTATGCCAAATGTTAGTCAAGATGTAAGCAGTTGAAGGAGAGGTCATCTTTGCTAATTGACCATATGAATAAGCACCTAATGATAGCATCCCAACAAGTGCATACATCACTAAACAAATAACGAAACCAATAACGGTCGCAGGAGCAACCTGCTTAACATTCTTGGCCTTACCAGACATAACGACGGCCCCTTCAATTCCTCCAAAGAGCCACAGGGTTACCATCATTGTGTTCATTAACTGATGCATCACACTACCCATTGGTTTATCACTAACGGATGGGACACTGTGAGTAGCGTTCATATTAGTGGTAAATGTATGGATATTAAAGTGAAATAGCACAGAAACAAGGAAAACGATAACAACTGCTAGCATAATTGCAGTAGCAATCTTTTGAACACCACTTGATACTTCAACCCCACGGAGAACTAGAGCGGTTATTGCCCAGGTAATAATTGAAGCACCAATAACTGATGGCCAATTATTACCACCTGTAAAGGTTCCCGGGAAGAAGTAGTCTAAGGTACTCATAACCAAGACAGCATATGCAGCATTAGCAGCACACTCACAAACAAAGTATGCCCATGCACTAAAGAATCCGGTAAAAGAGCCGAAACCAACTTGAGCATATTTATAAAGACCGGCAGTTAAATCTGGTTTAACATCACTTAAAATAACAAACATTTCAGCAATGAACCAAATACCAATACCAGTAATAATCCAGGAAAGAAACTGAGCAGTAACCCCAGCTTCCATTGACATATTCTTTGGTAAGTCAAAAACTCCTGAACCGACCATTGCACTAACACAAAGTGCAATCAAACCAACAAGCCCCATCTTTTCAGCTTGTTTATTTCCATCGGCCATTTTGTACACATCCCTCACATCGTATTTGTAAGGAATAGGAATATGCACAATGTTCAAATTCAATATATCACTTGTATATTGATTGTTCAATAAAATATTAACCGCTATCATAAGTTAATAATAGTATTAACAACCACGATCCTGTTCAAACATAATTATTCATTTTTCGGAAAGTATGCTACACTTATTACTGTTATTTCATGGCGGTATTGGTGAAGTTTGGTTAACACACCGGTTTGTGGGTCCGGCACGCGTGGGTTCGAATCCCACATACCGCCCTTTAATAAAAAATGGTATTCAGAATTTTCTGAATACCATTTTTTGAATTATAAAGTTTTCGACAACGGAGTAGAAATGTGCTCGTCAGGAACTTGCTAGATATCTAGTATTTCTCGGCAACATAGCCGAAACGTGTTCGCCCTAACCTTCCTTGAGCTAACGACCTCCGACTCCGACGGCAAGACGCCGTTCGTCGGAGAAATCGTTAGCCACCGGAAGGTCTTAACGGGCTCACACTCTAGCCTATCAGTACCTCTGTTACCAAGATTCCACCACCGAAGATGAGGACAAAGGCAACGACTGGCCAAACAAAGCGAACCCAGTGAGAGTACTTCATATCAAGCATTTGCAGAGTTGCCATAACTAGTCCGGTTGGTGCAAGGAAGAGCATTGCGTATTGACCGAACTGGTAGGCGGTAACAACGATGTACCGTGGAATATGAACAGTATCAGCCAACGGTGCCATGATTGGCATGGCAAGAACTGCCAAACCAGAGGAAGATGGCACAATAAAACCAAGGACGAAGAAGATCAGCATCATCATGATGATGAAGACAGATCCTGACATATGACGAACTAATTCTGAAGATTGGTAAAGGATCGTATCAGAAATATAACCATCATTCAAGATGTTGTTAATTCCTCGTGCTAACCCAATGATCAATGATACCCCAACTAAGCTGGCAGCACCGTTAGAGAACGCCTCGGTTGTTTGGTATTCACCAAGGCCATCCTTATGACCAAAGCAGGTTAAGAACATGATGATTACCGCGATCAGTAAGAATGATGAAGCCATTTCTGGGAAAGCCCAGCCCTTAGCCATCACACCCCAAATCATAATGATAAATGAAGCGGCAAAGAGAATTAAAATAATCCGTTTCTTAATTGTAAATGTAAGATCCTTTTCTTCTGAAGAATCCATTGACCACATTTCATCAAACTTCTCCTTATCCTCATAAGTGTATGAGAATGATGGATCTTTTTGAACCTTCCGGGCATACCAATGGAGGTAGAAGAGCAGGCAAATAACAGCCACGGTAAAACCAACAATTCGCCCGGTCATCCCCTGGGTAAATTGAGTTCCGGCGGCATTAGAAGCAATAACAACCTGGAATGGGTTAATAATTGAGAAAGTTGTCCCGATTGACGAAGCCAGGAAGATTGCCCCAACAACGACAATTGAGTCATAGCCCATTGCAATAAATACCGGTGCTAAAATTGGGTAAAAAGCCACCGCTTCTTCCTCAATTCCACAAAGCGTTCCCCCAAATGCCAACAGAACGGCAACCATAAAGACAAGAATAAATTCTTTACCCTTTGACTTCTTCGTCAATGCTTCAAGCCCTGACTCAAAAGCCCCACTTGCCTTAACAACCCCAATCAGGCCACCAAGGACAAAGATAAAGATCATAATATCAACAGCCTGCATCGTTCCGTTAACCATGCTGGTAAAAATTGAATACAGACTCATTGGGTGTTGCTTAAGCCGCTTGTAGGTTCCCGGAACTGAAACCGGCTTACTAATTGCCCCAGATTTGAACTGATCGACATCAATTTTTACATTGAGCTTCTTCAGTGTCGCCTGTGTTGCCGGATAAACCGTCTTCTTTCCACTTGGCGCTACAACTTGAAGATGATCATTGCTATACGAAAGTTTAGAATAACTCCCCGCTGGTACAAACCATGTTAAAAATACTGAAATGACCGTCAGAAAGAACAGAATTGTGAAGGCGCCAGGCATCTTCAGTTTCCATTTTTTCTTTGGCTGATTAGCAGTTGCATCCATAACCCTAAACTCCTCACTATAATAAAATAATTGCATTTACCACTACTCCCGTCCGTTATTCGGATAGTTGTATAATAGTAGTTAATATGATTAACAGTTATTAACTGATTAATCAGTTACAATCAAAATTTTAGTAAGCGCTTTCCGTGATCATCAAAAATAATCACAATTAATCATGAATAAAATTAAGGAATTCACATGTTAAAAAATCTCAACTTTTTACGTTACCGGAAATACCAACGAATTATCATCGCTGCCATTTGTGTTGCTCTCGCGTCTCAAATCGGTACCAGCGCCTTTACCACGGGGAATACAATTGCTCTTTCTGCGTTTCTTTTACCAGTCTTTCTCTACTTCAACCAGGACTTAAACCCGCTTCAATTAGGTCTGGCAATTGCCATTGCCTCCCCGGTTTTTCGGGGCTTCATTTTACTGGTCAGTAATGGTGCAACGGCATCAAACGCCCTCACCTATACGATCGCGGACATCATCTTTTTTACCTGCTACGTCCTCCTTTACTATTTAATTTATTGGCTCCGTAGTTTTCAAAATAATGTTGCCTTTTACTTTACGATTATCATCTGTGACTATTTTGCCAACATGACCGAGATTGCCTTCCTAAATCACTTTAGTTCGTTCTCCTTTAACACCCTTCAAGGACTATTTATTCTTGCCTTTGCCCGGTCGACACTAGCATTCCTAATTGCTTTTCCAATTCGTTATTTTCAATTTTTAACGGTGAACAGTGAAAGCCACGAACGGCAATATTATCACTTTATCTGGGTCGCATCAGCGGTCAAGAGTGAGGTTTACTTCATGAAAAAAACGATCAATGAGATTGAGCAGGTAACCAAGAACGCCTACCAACTTAACCAACGCCTAAAAGAGAAGGGGCTTCCTGAGGAGCAGGCAATGGCATATAAAATTGCTCAAAACGTTCATGAAATCAAGCATTCCTACCAAAATCTTATTAAAGGGCTAGGAGATTATTTTGATGATCAAAGCAACGCGCCGATGACAATGACCGATATTTTGAAAATCGTTGTTGACTATTCACAAATGATCATCCGTGAGAAACAAGCTCATATTAACCTCGTTGTTCAAAATCACGTTGACATTACGATCCCGCGTCATTTCTACTTAGTTACCATCCTGTCAAACCTCATCATCAACGGGATTGATGCGATCGGAACCAAGCGAAATGGAGAACTGCTAATTAAAGTGACCGCGGACAATCGGCACGTCTATTTTTCTGTCACCGACAACGGAAGTGGGATCCCGAAAAATCTTCTCCCACTGATCTTCAAATCAGGGTTCTCAACTAAGTTTGATCAATTTGGGGACATCTATCGGGGGATCGGCCTTTCAAACGTTAAGGCAATTGCAGAAGAACAATTTGCGGGAAAGATCACTGTTGATTCGACTCCAAATGTCGGGACAACGTTTTTCGTAACATTAGATCGGCAAAAGTTAATTAGTTAGGGGGAGCAAAAATGAAATTTTATATTGTAGATGACGACCAATCAATCCTCTATGTTCTGCAGAATATTATTGAGCAAAATTTTAACGATGAAGTTGTCGGGATGACTAGTTCTTCAACTGGCGCATTGCAGGAATTGATGGTTAAAGATGTCGATATTGCCCTTGTTGATCTTCTAATGCCCGAATTATCGGGAATCGATCTAGTCCGAAAAATTAAGGAATTAAAACCAAATATCCGCTTTGTTATGATCTCCAAAGTTCAGAACAGCGAAATGCGTGCTGAAGCGTATAAAGCCGGAATTGAATTTTTCATTAATAAACCAATTAATTTAATCGAGGTTCAAGCAGTTCTCAAAAACGTTAAGCAAAGTCTTCAAATGGCGTCTCAGCTATCTTCAATTTCAAAGATGGTTAACAATTTCACTCCCCGATCGCAACCAAAATCAGTTAAAGCTCATCACCAAGCAACTGCTACCCTTAGCTATCTCGGGATGACCTCAGAAAAGGGAACTAGCGATATTCTTAAGATCGCTTCGTTAATGGAAGCGCAGAATGAGAATTACCGGAACCTTGACTTGGAACAATTGATGGACCTTTCTGAGCATGAACGGCGAATAATCGAGCAACGAATTCGCCGGGCAATTAAGGTTGGCTTAGCAAACATCGCTAACCGCTTGATTGACAACCCCTATGACGAGCAGCTATCTGATATTTCTAACCTGCTCTTTGGCTATGAAAGCGTCCATAGCGAAATGTTATATCAGCAAGGTAAACGCTCTTCTGGTGGTCGAATTTCTATTCAAAAATTCTTAGATGGACTTGTTAGTAAAGAGTAAAAGTAAAAAAGAGCTGGAGAATAATTTTCTAGCTCTTTTTTACTAATCCCATTGATGAAGGTAACTTGATAGTCGCTTAAGTCCTTCTTTTAAGGTATCTTCAGGAGCACAGTATCCTAAACGAACGTGCTTAGGTGTATCAAAGGCATCTCCCGGAACGAGTAAGACCCCTTCATCCTTTAGCAGATTTTCACAGAAGGTATGAATATCAATTGGAACATCTAACTTGGGGAATGAAGTTGACACCGCTTGGGGCATTACTACTGAAGCCCGATCTTCATTTTCAATCCATTCTTGATAAATCTTCAAGTTACCGAGAACCAGCTTTCGATTACGTGCCAACACCTGGTCGCGGTGACGAAGAACATAGGTGGCAAGCAAATCATTAAAGACACCACCACAAATCATTGTATAATCACGGAACTTTCGGAAAAGATCTGCGAGTTCACTATTGGTTGCAGTCCAGCCAATCCGGATTCCTGGTACCGAGTAGGTCTTAGAAAGTGAATTAGTGGCAATTCCTTTATCATAAAGGTCAATAATTGATGTAAACTTTGTTGGATCGTCTAACGGCAAATAAACTTCATCTACCAAGACATACGCACCAACCGACTTAGCAATTTCGACGACCTGCTCTAAGAATTGCTTATCCAAAATTGTCCCAGTCGGGTTATTAGCATTGTTTAAGCAAATCATCTTCGTATCAGGGCGAATTAGTTTTTTCAACTCGTTAATGTCTGGATACCAGTTAGCTTCTTCATGAATATGCCAAAAGTCAACCTTGGCCCCAAGCGACTTAGGAATATCGTATAGCTGCTGATACGACGGGTATTCTGCAATAACATGATCGCCAGGTTGAATCAAACTATATAGGGCTAAGATATTGGCCCCGGTTGCCCCGTTAGTCTGTAACACATTTTCCGGTTCTACATGTTGGTACAACTTAGCGACTTCCTGCTTAAATTCAGGTGAGCCCTCAATCCAGCCATAGTTCATCTTTTGTTGATCTAGCATTGAATAAAACTCTTGACCATTATTACCGTCAAGGTTTAACACCTCATGCATTGTTAACGAAGCAATTGTGCTTTGGGAAATATCATATTTAGCACTCTTTTCCCGTTTATTCAGCCACGCCTCAACACCAAATGGAGCAATTTCAACCATAAGTAATAACCTCCTAATTATTAATCGAAATGGTACCGTTACCGATTAAGACTAGCGAAACTACCGCAAAGATAACAATTACGGCCATGACAACCTTTTCCTTAGTAGTAACAGCATGCTTAAACTCTTTACATGCCTGTAAGTAGAAAATAAAGCCAGGGATAAAGCCGACAGAAACTACCATCACTTGCTTCCAGCCAGACAAAATCATTGCCATTAGTTCAAACAAGGTTGCGATTAACCCAATAATAAACTGACCCCATTCATTATTTTGACCGCTGTATTCCATTTGGTAAACCCCTACCAAGAAATAACAAATCAGAATTGCAGCCGTACATAAGGTATATGCAAAATTATACGCATAATTAGTGAATAACAAAGAGAACAAGAAAATTGATTGTAGCACTCCGGTGATGATTAATGCTCGAGTTGGCGCCTTCTTACTGTTTAACTTTCCCCAAGAGGTTGGCAGAGTTTTATCATCTGCCATTAACATCAATGATTCAGCTGGCAACATCGTCCATGAAAGCCATGAAACTAGTACTGAAATGATTAACCCAATACTAATTAATGCGGCACCCCAACCGCCAACTAGGTGTTGCATAATTGCTCCAAGAGCTGGTTGACCACCAGCAGCTAACTGTGCCCGAGTCATTACTCCATAAGGCAAGATTGAAACGACAATGTAGATTGTCAGTAAACTAGCAAGGCCAAGAATTGAAGCCCGTTCTGCATCAGTCCGTGTTCGTGCCCGGCTTGAAAGTACTGATGCCCCTTCAACACCAACGAACAGCCACATCATAACAATAATCGATGACCGAACCTGGGTAAATAATGACGTTTGTTTTAGTCCGTGAACGTTTTGGGCAACGTTACCCCAAAAATCAGCCGTAAACATCCTTGCTTTGAAAGCGATAATTACACAAATAACGAAGACAATCAGCGGAATAATTTTGCATATTGTTCCAATTGAATTTATAAAAGCTGCTGATTCAATCCCCCGGTTAACCAAAAGCGTCAAAATCCAGGTTAAAATAATTGCTACAATAATGGATACTAGATTTTGACCATTTGCAAATACCTTAGGAAAGAATGTCCCGAACGCACTCATTGTAATCGTGGCAAACGCAATGTTACCAAGCCAAGCCGATAACCAATACGCCCAGCCAGAAATGAACTCGCCAAGCGGCCCAAATGCAGCCCCTGCATAACTGAAGATTCCTGAATCCAGATCTGGTCGTTTTTGCGAAAGGTTATTTAGCGATAATACTAGGGTTAAAACCCCAATTCCGACAATAATCCAGGCTAGAATCGCCGGCCCAGGCGCAGCCGCTGTTGCTAAGTCACTTGTTATTCCAAAAACTCCTGAGCCAATCGTTGAACCGATAATCAACAACGTTAGCTCGGTTGTATTAATTCCTTTTTTCTCATCCATTAGCATTAACTCCAATCCATCCTCAAGTAACACTCAATATTTGTTATTCAAAATAATGAATATTTATTAATTGACGGTAATTATAACAGGGTTAGGTAATCCTTTCAAATGGAATTGATAAATTGGCTAAATTTGAATCCTAAATCAAAAAACTGAGAGATTAACAGATCATTAGTCTCCCAGTATTTAATAATATTCACGTTAAGATTACAAGCTACCTAATGTTAGGCAGCATTGTCAAAATGTGTTCGTCAGGGACTTGCTAGAGCTAACAAACTCCCTCCCAGATGCTTTCAGCATCCAGTCGGGAGAAATTGTTCCTACTGCAACATAGACCAAACGTGTTCGCCAGAGACTTGCTAAAGCTAACGTGTCCTACTGCAACTTAGTCGAAACGCGTTCAGCCTAAGCTCCCTCAAGATAACGACCTCTCTCCTAGGCGCAGGTCGCCCTCGTCGAGAGAAATCGTTATCATCCGGGAGCTCTTTACGGCTTCACGCTCTGCTGGCTCACACTCTACTTTAAACGTGCTTCGCCCGAGTTTCCTAGAGCTAGCGACCTCCTTCTTAGGCGCAAGTCGCCTTCGTCAGGAGAAATCGCTAGCTTTCCGGAAACTCTTTGGAGCGAAGGCACTCTATTTATCATACTCCTCAATCTTGAAATCGTGGTCGGTGAGGGTGGCGGTAGTGAGGCTACCGTTCTTTGGACGGACGGTGACATCGTATTTACCGCCACCAAATTTTTCGACAAGGCTTAAGAGGGTATTTCCATGGCTTACCCACAGAACGTTGGCATCTTCCGGAAGGTCGGCATGCCGGATCAATTCAAGTCCCTTATTCATTCGCTCCCAGTATTCCTGGTTATTTTCCGCATCATGGAATGGATCGGCATCCTTCAGCCAGTCCTTCGCTTGACCAATGGAACTAGCAAGGACGATCTCCTTAAATGTATTGTAGCCATGTGGAGCACCAGCATTATACCAAGCCAAGTCCATATTTGTTCCTTCATAAGAACCATAAAATTCCTCACGGAAATATGGGGCAACGACCGGTGAATGTACAGAATCTGCTTGGTTTAAGTCGAGGATCTCTTGAATAGTTTCCATTGCCCGCGTTGTGTCACTACAAAAAGCCGCGTCAAAGTGAATCTCTTTCAGTCGCTCGCCAGCTTTTTTTGCGTCCTGTTTTCCCTTTTCAGTCAACGGCGAATTACTCCATCCCTGAAGTTTATTGTAGATGTTGTAATATGTTTGACCATGTCGTACTAAGTAGATATTTAATTTTGTCATGACCCATCCTCCGTTCTTCTGTAATCTCCTTAATTATAGCGCTACCATTAGCGATTTAGAAGCGGAACCAATTCTTTGAAATTGCTTATCCTCGTTTTCACAGCTTCTTCATACTTTCCCATTATTCTTAAAGCCAAGATGAAGGAAGGGATTATTAATGACATTAAAAGAAACTACTTCTCAACCTAATATTGTCGCGGCTAAAATCATTGCCATGAGTGCCAGAAAAGTTACCGTAGTGACGGAAGAAGGCCACTTATTGGTAATTCCATTGACCAAGGAATACCGGCAGGACAAAACGATGCTTGAATCCTTAAAAGATATTCTTCGTGCTGGAATTTGGATTCCTGTCAACAAGAAGTTACGCAAGTTATTCAGTCATGACTGGTTAGTAGAACCTGAACCGGCTCCGGTTAAGGTAAATAAATAATTAAATTTTGACAACAATCTTTCTTAGATAAATGTTTCTCAATTAATCTGTGATAGAATGGCTATTGATTTGCTAGTTTTGCTAGCACTAAATAACTATTAAATCTCGATTGCGAGGAACATTCCTAATGAAAAAACTAAGCAAATTCGTGGACACTAGGATCGGGTTCTTCACCCTTCTAGTAGTCCTTTTTTGGTTAAAGACATTATTTGCTTACTTTACTGACTTTAAATTAGGAGCAGAAGGCATTTTTCAATACCTGATTCTGCTAATTAATCCGTTACCAATTACCGCATTAATTTACAGTATTGCCTTTTACTTTAAGCGGTCCCGCTTCTTTTACCCAGTTTTAATGGGATTAGATATTGCTAACACGCTTTTACTGTACCTAAACGTCATCTATTATCGTGAATTTACTGATTTTATGACAATTGCAACCATGACTGGTTACTCAAAGGTTAATCAGGGACTAAGTGGCAGTTCACTAGCCCTCACTAACATTCACGATCTTTTTTATTGGCTTGATATTGTCGTTATTATTATTCTAATGCTGTTGCACAAGATCCATTTTGATCCTCGTGCCATCAGCACTAAATTAGCCTTTGCGTTTACTTCAATGGCATTGACTCTTTTTGGCGTTAACCTTTCATTTGCCGAAATGAGCCGGCCACAATTACTTACCCGGACATTCGACCGAACTTATATTGTTAAGTATCTCGGAATTGATGCATTTACCGGGTATGATGTTTTGAAATCACAACATATTAACAAAATGCGTCAAAGCGCCACAAAGTCAGAGCTACTAAAAGTTAAGAAGTTTACTGACAAGCACTATGCATCCCCAAATCCCAAAATGTATGGGATCGCTAAGGGACGTAACGTTATTGTTATCCACCTTGAAAGTTTCCAACAATTCTTAATTGATAAAAAAGTTAACGGGCAAGAAGTGACCCCATTCCTAAACTCTTTGTATCACGGCAATGATACTTACGCATTCGATAACTTCTTCCACCAAGTTGGTCAAGGAAAGACCAGTGATGCTGAAAACATGCTTGAAACTAGTACATTTGGGCTTCCCCAAGGGTCACTTTTTGCCACTCTTGGTAGCGATAATACTTTCCAGGGAGCGCCAGCAATTTTAAATCAACGGGCTGGTTATACTAGCGCAGTCTTTCATGGTAACGTAGCCAGTTTCTGGAACCGGAACAACGTTTACAAGAACTTAGGGTACCAATACTTCTTCGATGCAAGCTACTACGATACTTCTGGTGATAAGGCAACGGGATATGGTCTTAAGGATAAGCTACTTTTTAAGAACTCCATTAACTACTTACAAAACTTACAGCAGCCGTTCTATACTAAGTTCATCACTGTTACTAACCACTTCCCATACAGCTTGGACGATGAGGATAAGGATCCTAACTTCCAAACTACCAATACTGGGAATACTACCGTTGATAACTACTTCGTGACAGCCCATTACCTCGATCAATCACTCGCTGAATTCTTTGCTTACCTGCAAAAGACAGGGTTAGATAAAAACTCGGTGATCATGATTTATGGTGACCATTACGGAATTTCAAATTCTGAAAACAAGGCTTTAGCATCTGCCCTTGATCGTAATCCAGATGAGTGGACGGACTTTGATAATACTCAACTTCAGCGAGTACCATTAATGTTTGTTATCCCTGGTTCTGGCGGTCACGGTGGAATTTATCACCAATATGGCGGTGAAGTTGATGTCTTACCAACCCTGCTTCACCTCCTTGGGATTAGCACCAAGCGGTATATCCAGTTTGGTACCGACCTCTTCTCCAGTCAGCACAGTCAAGTTGTTGCTTTCCGTAATCACGATTTCGTGACCCCTCATTTCTCTAGCATTAGCGGAACAATTTATGATAATAAGACCGGTAAAATTGCTAAGTTAACTGCAAAACAAAAGAAACAGTTAAAGAAGGATCGCAAACTTGTTAATACCGAATTATCACTTTCCGATTCCTTAAACGAAAAGAACCTTCTTCGTTTCTACCATCCAAAAGGCTTCAAGAAAGTTAACCCTGCGGACTACAATTATTCTAATGGTTTGAAGCGGGAGAAACAGATCGAAAAGAAATTAGGCGATAAGTCAACCAGTATCTTCTCGAAGAACGGCGATCGTTCAACCGTTGACGATTACTCAACCGATGCTCCTGAGCAAAACCACTCTTCAACTGATTCTAACCGAATTAAAATTACTAACCCGGATGGGAATAATAAATAGAGTGTCTTCGCCCCAAAGAGTTTCCGGAAAGCTAGCAATTTCTCCTGACGAAGGCGACTTGCGCCTAGGAAGGAGGGTGCTAGCTCTAGGAAACTCGGACGAAGCACGTTTAAAGTAGAGTGTAAGCCAGCAGAGCGTGAAGCCGTAAAGAGCTCCCGGATGATAACGATTTCTCTCGACGAGGGCGACTTACGCCTAAGCGGTGAACCAGAAAACTTGTTTTCGTTTGTGAACCCTAGCAAGGATGACTAGAACTTTATGAATATAAAGTTCAGTCAGCTACTGCGGAGAGAGGTCGTTATCTTGAGGGAGCTTAGGCTGAACGCGTTTCGACTAAGTTGCAGTAGGACACGTTAGCTCTAGCAAGTCCCTGGCGAACACGTTTTGACCATGTTACCCAAGGCGGAAGTTGCAGTCACAACGAGTACGTTTCTACTCTGTTACTAGATTCAAAAACCACCGAACTACAACCTAAATTGTAGTCCGGTGGTTTTTTACTTTGTTTGTGGTTCGCAATATAGTTGAACCGCGCTCGCCCTAACCTTCCTCAAGCTATCCCGGACTTGATTGTAAACAATCATCGTCCGAGATTTTCTAGTGCTCAGCTGCTAGTTCGTCACGGCTCACCCTCTAATTAATTCCAAATTCTCTGCCAAAGGTTTCCGCGGTTAATTGTCTCGGTACTCCGTAATGGAATAGCGAGAGGCTTATTATCAACTGTTCTGATATCAGAACCAGTAACTGCGATAGTCCCGATTCGTTCACCCTTCTTAACCGGAGCGTCCAACCTTGCTTTATGGTTAGTCAAATGCTTGTAATAACGAGGCTGAATAGTATACTGGGCTGTCTTTTGCATCTGCCATACCGTAAACGAATGTGGTCCAACGGTTAGCATCCGTTTGGTCCCATTGGAAACCCGCTTTTGCGATTGCTTTTTATTCAACGTTAACACTTGTTGGTGGGCGTTCTGAATAAAGTACTGATACAGCTTTTGCGTTTGCGTAAATCGAGCATCCTTATCCTTACCGTTAGCATGAAGAACAACGGTGATCAGCCGATGCCCCTGGTAAATCCCTGTACTAGCGAAACAAGCCCCGGCAGCATCAGAAGTACCAGTCTTCAAGCCATCAATTTGCACACCGTCAACGGTATATTTACCACCAGGAAGCATTTTATTAAGGTTTTCAACTTCCTTTGTCTTCCCCTTGGCAATCATAAATTGAGCTTTAGGCTGACTTGTAACTTTTAGAACGCTTGGGTAGTGTTTAACCAAGTACCGTGACAGCAAGGCAACATCACGTGCAGTCATGGAGTTTTCAGCGTTATTACTGATTCCTGTTTGTTTTAATCCTTTCAGATCACCATTCTTTAACCCAACCGGATTAACAATCGTAGCATCAGTAATTCCTATTTGCCGAGCCTTCTTTTGCATTTTTTCGTTAAACTGTTTTATGGTGCTTCCGTCAGCAGTTGCTAATGCTAAAGCCGCCCCATCAGCGGACTTAATCAGAGTTGCATTGAAAAGCTCACGAACCGTGTATGATTGTCCAGCTTGCAAACCAATTGCAGAATAGTTTGAATCATTAGAAACCTCAGCGATCTTTTTACTGATCTTTACTTTGGTATTCCATGAAAGTTGGTGATGATTAATCTCATCTTCAATCACACTTACCGTTAACAACTTACTAACTGAAGCAATCGGCAGCTTTTCCTCACTATTTTGTTGATAAATAATCTGCCCCGTATCAGCGTCGATCATAATTGCAGAGCGACTGTCAATCAGCTGGGCAGCGGATGCTGTTTGTGGTCTAGCAACCACAAAACAAATCATCAGTAATAATGTCGAAAGAAAAGCGATAACCTTTTTCATTTTTATTCTCCAATCAGTTGCTTTTAACCAACTATTTCAACTTTTGTTCCTACTGGTAAATTCTCTTCCATCCATTTAGCATCTGCCACTGACAACCGAATACAACCATGTGAGCCTGTGGATTTTCCTAACTTAGCAGCTTCCTTTTTATTATATGACCCGTCTGCATTTGTTGGAACACTGTGGAACAAATATTCTCCATGGTTTAACCAGGAAGTATAGTAGTTAGCGCCTTCTTTTAATCGCGCGTTATAAAAACTATTTCCCCGTTCCTGTTGAACATAAAAAGTACCCGTTGGTGTCATACTTTTCATTTTACCTGTTTTAGGATCTTTTTTATAAATCCCACCAGTTGAATACATTGTGTAGATCACGTGATTACCATCATACAAATAGGTGCGGTTAGTCTTTAAATTGACCTTGATCCATAAGTGCTTAACCTTGCTCAAATTAGGATATACCTTGGTTTCAGAAGACTTTTGCCAATCAATTGGTGTCCGCATCTGACTGCTAGAATTAGAAGATGCTGCTGACTTTTGTGCAATCGTTTTTGTAACGGTAGTAGCTGCCGTGCTCCCCTGATCGTTTGCACTAGTCTTTAAGCTTGAATGAACACCAAAAATGGCAATAATTAGGCAGAATAACGCATAAATAACGTATCTACTTTTTTTCATTGATTTTACCTTACCCCTTTTAATTCAACTACCAATAAAATCATTTCTATTATATTATAGACTATTAGATAATCAATCGTATTTTAAATGAGTAATCAAGAGGTAACAAAATGCGTCAAAATTTGAAGCTCAGCTATCTTACCGCAATTTTCTTTTTTATCGTTGCGGTGATTTGTGCTAACTTAATTTAATTGGAGATCAGCCCTATGCAAAATATTAGTAGTCTTTTTAGCAATTTTTGGACATACATCGTCACCCATAAATGGTCAAAGGATATCCTGCGAGGAAACATCCTCTTTATTTCTCTCGTGATCATCTATGATCTTTGCCATTTTCAATTAGCAATCATCACATGGGGGATCTTCTTTAAATTTTGGATTATTCTAAACATCTGTTACCTTTTCAAATTACTTCTTGACCTATTTTAACGCCTCTAAAATTGCGGGACAGGGAAAAACAAAATGTTTTTCCCTGTCTTTATTTTTCAACATTTTCTAAACTTACAGAGTCTAATCGCAGAAATTAACCAATCTTCATTGATGAACTGTGAGTTGCTAACCGTTTAGTCGGGTAAAGTTTCTTGGCAAGAGCCGTAATTGCGGTCGGCGCTTCACCAAAAGCAGTTGCAATTAGTGCGGTCTTCCCAGGATAGGTAATCCCATCCCCAATCGCATAAACATTTTCAATATTTGTCTGCATCGTTGAATCAACCTTAATCAGGTTTCGCTCAGCGGCTAAATTAAGCGACCATTGATCAAGTGCCGCATTGTTTGACGTAAACCCATAGTTAACCACAAGCCGATCAACGTTCAGACTTGCCATTTCATCGCTCCGCATCTTCTTTAATTTCAACGTAACGGATTGATCGTCCTCCACTCGAAGTCCCTTCGGCAAAAATGGTGTAACCAAATCCACGCTTGACTTCTTTAAGAGCGCAACAGAATGTTCCATTCCCCGGAACTGATCTCGACGGTGAACTAGTGAAACCTGTTTAGCTACGGGTTCAAGCATTAATGCAATGTCAATGGCTGAATTACCGCCACCCAGAACCGCTACTCGTTTGTCAGTAAAGTCATCGCGATGAGTAACAAAGTAGTGAAGCTGGTGTCCCTCAATTTCATCCGCCCCATCAAGAGCTAACTTTCGGGGCTTAAATGCACCATTTCCTAATGCGATCACAATCGCGCGGGAATGCGAAATGCGACCTGCACTCTTAACCGTAAACGTTCCGTCTGCTTCCTTTACAACATCCTCAACGGTCTCATCCGTAAACTGGTCGACCGGAGCTACAGCAAGTTGCTTTTGGAGCTGACTTATTAATTCGTGCCCCGTAACTCCTGGAAGTCCTGCAACGTCCCAGATTTGTTTTTCCGGATAGAGGGCATTAACTTGGCCACCAAGTTGAGGTAGGCTTTCGATCAATTGGGCATTTAATTCATGGAGTCCACAATAAAAGGCCGCAAACATTCCTGCGGGGCCGCCACCAATAATTGTAATGTCATACATTTTTGCCATTCGTAATGGCTCCTCTCTGTTCTTTTTTCTTATTGTAATTGATTTTCACTGAAATTAAAATTGCGGGGCCGCTATCATTTAGCTATTATTAACATAAATAACTAACTGGAGGAAAATATCATGGCCACCAAAAAAATGATCTTAGATCTAGATACGGGGGTTGATGATGCGTTAGCTCTTGCATATGCAATTGCTGACCCAAACATTGACCTAATCGGGGTTGTCGCCTCTTATGGTAATAACTTGCTAGAGCAAACCGCTAAAAACTCATTACAGCTTCTTGAATTACTCGGCCAAGATGTCCCCGTTTTTAAGGGACTTAGCCATTCAAGCACTACTGACCATTTTACAGTCATGCAGGTTAGTAAGGAGATCCATGGAAGCAACGGGATTGGTGATATTTCACTTCCCAAACCATCCCACCGAGTTCAACCTAAAGATGGTGTCGACTTTATTATTGAAGCAACCCATCAATATAATAAAGACCTCATTATCGTTCCTACCGGTCCATTGACGAATCTTGCTGCTGCACTACATCGCGATCCACAGATCAGCCAATTAATCGGTAACGTTACTCTAATGGGCGGGGCGCTGACAGTTGAAGGAAACGTTAGCGATGTTGCTGAGGCAAATATCAATCAAGATGCTGAAGCAGCTAATGAGGTCTTTACTAGTCCATTACCAATTACAATGGTTGGTCTTGACGTTACTTTACGGACCCTTCTCACAAAAAAAGAAACTCAACAGTGGCGCAATTTGGGAACACCAGCTGGCACTGCCTATGCTGACCTTACTGACTTCTACATTGACGCCTATTACCGGTTAGGAATTGATAAGCACGGCTGCGCAATTCACGATCCACTGGCAGTTGGTGTGGCAATTGACCCATCATTTGTAACCACTCTTGCCCTGCCAATGAAGGTTATTACTAACAAGCACAACTATGCCCGAACAATCGGCGATAAAGCACGGCTGAATGCTCGCCACCCAAATGTCAAGGTGGCAATTAACGTTAACCAAGAACGATTTGTCCCTGTCTTTATGAACCACCTGATTAATCTTTTAGCTAATCACTAAATTAACTGTCGAAGAACCTGTTTTTGTTGTATGATGATAACAACAAAAGAAATTTATATGTCTGGGGTGCCACTTGGCTGAGATTAGACCCATTGAACCTGTCTAGATAATGCTAGCGAAGGAAGCGCGTTTTCAATCAACCATTTAAGGGACCATGACATTTTTGTCACGGTTCTTTTTCTTTCCCCAAGAAAGGAATTATTATGTTTCATCAATTTCACTTAAAGGATATTATTCTCTTAGCAATCATCGGAATCGTTTTTGGAGTGATCTACTTAGCAACCGGTCTGCTTTATAACGGCTTAACAATTGCCCTGACTCCCTTTGGCTATGGGCCAATGGCTAACGATATTACATTAGGCATTTGGTGTATGGCTGGCCCGTTAGCTGGTTTTATGCTCCGACTTCCCGGTGCCTCATTTCTCGGTGAATTTCTCAGTGCCGTTGTGGAGATGCTCCTTGGTGATCAATGGGGCGTAACCACTCTGCTCTCGGGACTGGTTCAAGGGGCCGGGACTGAGCTTGGTTTTACCTTAACGCTTTATAAAATATACAATTGGGTGACCTTGCTTCTCTCCGCAACCACTACCACGATCCTGACATTTGTTTGGGACTGGTTCCGGAATGGTTACAGCCATTTCCCATTTTCAATGTTAATTGTGATGTTAATTGTTCGCTGGTTATCAATGTTTTTCTTCACCGGTGTTCTCGTTAAGCTCATTATTAACCTGTTAAACAGAAGTCACGTCCTTCCGAGGTAAAATAAATGGAATCAATCGCTATTCAACACCTGACATTCTCATATGACGGTGATCAGCCAATTCTTAACGATGTCTCCCTTGAGTTACCACTTCATACTTCAATCATCTTTAGTGGACCCGTTGGTAGCGGAAAAACAACCCTGCTAAAAGTGATTGCTGGCTTACTTCCAAAATATGGTGGCAAGTGTTCAGGAAAAGTCGCCATTCCCCACGGACAACGAGTTGGAATGCTCTTTCAAGATCCGGCAATGCAATTCACAATGGATACGCCACAACATGAATTAGAATTTACCCTAGAAAATCTTCAAGTTCCCCACGAAGAGATCAATAAACAGGTAAAAAGTGCGTTAACTTTTGTCGGCTTAGAAAAGCTCGCCCAGCAGAAACTAACTACCCTTTCTGGCGGTCAACTACAGCGGGTTGCGTTGGCAATTACAATTGCAATGAAGGC
Source organism: Limosilactobacillus urinaemulieris (assembly GCF_932750685.1). Lineage (NCBI taxonomy): Bacteria > Bacillati > Bacillota > Bacilli > Lactobacillales > Lactobacillaceae > Limosilactobacillus > Limosilactobacillus urinaemulieris. The sequence continues at coordinate 111,665 of NZ_CAKOBX010000003.1, forward strand.
AGAGATTATTTTACTAGACGAACCTTTTTCAAGTATTGATGAAGCTAACCGGCAGTTTCTCCTTCAAAAGCTAACCCAACTGCAAAATGAAAAGGGTACAACGATCATTATCAGCGATCATGATCTCCACAATTACCAAAAATTTAGTCAGCTTGTTGTCCAGTTTCACAATTCTGAAGCCTCACTGCTTTCACCTCATGATAGCTCGACACTGTTAAACAATGCTGATCACCAACATAGTACCAATCTCATCACCAAGATACCGCCACTAACTGCCAATGTCGTCATGAAATTAAAAGACTATGCCGTAAGTCGTAATCAAACTCCCCTTATTAACCCTACCAGCTTTAATATCATTCAGAATAAGGTTACCTTATTAACTGGGTCTAGCGGTGCGGGAAAGTCAACTTTCCTTAAGTCAATCGCTAAACTAACTCCTTATCAGGGAGAAATAACGTATAAGGGGCAAAATATCAAAAAAATATTCCCCGGGAAATATTATTCTAAAGTTGGTCTAATTTTCCAAGAAACTAATCAGCAGTTCTTAAACGTTACTGTCAGTGAAGAATTAATGTTAAGCATCAAGAACGGTCGTAATCCGTTTTTAACTCAAAAAACGACAAAAGAGCTTTTAGCAATGGTCGGTTTACCTGACATTAGTCAAAGAATTATTTATTCACTGAGTGGTGGTCAGCGAAAACTCATCCAAAACCTTGTCATGTTGGTAATGGGGCAGGAAATTTTGCTAATGGACGAGCCCTTTGCTGGTCTTGATCATCAATCATTACAAAAGTTACTGGCACTTATTGAACAAAGTAAGCAATCCTTTCCGCAAACCTTGCTAATTGTGAGTCACCAATTGGATTACTTAGCTGGCGTAGTTGATTATCACCTCAACCTTACTAATCAGCAGCTTTCATACCAAGGAGGATCACAAAATGAATCCCATTATTAAACTTCTCCTCCTTCTCCTCATTTCACTTGAGATTAGCTTTACAAATCAGCTTTATGTAAACCTAATCCTGATCGTCTGTCTTTTGATCGTTCTCCTCTGTCACCACCTAACATGGCGTCGCTTTATGTGGCTAATGCTGATCCCCTTAATTCCTGGAGTTGCTGTTCTGATCACTATTGGTGGATATGGTCCAGGGCATAGCTGGCTTACTGGATGGAGTATGGTAAGCCGCTTTTACGTTTATGTTTTTGCTGGCGGAGTAATGACTTTTACAACCTCAACTCTTGCCCTAGCGCGATCATTAGAACAGAACTGCCATCTTCCCAGTAAATTCGCTTATGGTACTTTAGCAGCATTAAACATTTTGCCACGAATTAAGCGAACCGTTATTTCAATTAGGGTTGCCGGAAAAATGCGTGGAATTAACCTTCACTGGTGGTCACCACCCCTTTACTTCAAAGCAATTCTTTCAGCTATTAGGTGGTCAGATCAACTAGCCCAGGCAATGGAGACTCACGGTTTTCGTGAAGGACAGCCACGGACTCACACTGTTCAAATCCCTATTTCTTGGTCTGATTGGGCAATATTAATAATTAGCATCACCGTTCTCCAATTCCTGCTAATTGCACTCCCGTAATAGATCAGGCATAATGAAGAAAAATGATTGGAGATTTTCACTATGAATAACGATATTAGTTTATCAAAACGAATCATTGGGGCTCTTTCGTACCTCAGTATTCTTTTCCTTCCGGTAATTTTCCCACTAATTGTCTGGATTGTTGCCGGAAGCGATAATCCCTGGGTTAAGCACCAAGCTAAGTTAGCCTTTTGGACGCAAATTTTCCCATTACTATACATTATCTTCTGCTTCCTTTTCATTAGCGTAGCAGCTTGGCATTCAATAGTTACCAACCTGGGCGCATTCAGCGGGATCCTATTAACTTTTGCCCTGTTAATTGCATTAATCCTTTATATTTACAATATTGCAATGGCAGTGAAAGTTCTTCTTGGTCGTGAATAATTTAGCAGTCTTTTAGAAGGAGTTGAGTAAGTAAATGAATACGATTTTTACAATCTTTCTATTATTGACTGCCGTTGTTATCGCTAATATTATTCACCTAATTTATCCGAAAATCCCGTTATCAATCTACCAGATTGTGGCCGGAATTTTGATGGCATCCCTACCAACCACCGCCACTGATTTTACAATGCATCCAGAATTATTCATGATGGCGGTTATTGCTCCATTAATGTTTAATGACGGTCAAAATCAGTCGTTTAGAGTTTTATCAAAAAACGTTAGAAATATCCTGTCGTTAAGTGTCGGCTTTGCACTTGTTGCTGTAATTATTATCGGGGCAACCCTTCATTTAGCTTTCCCTAAGCTGTTTACTCTGCCCCTTGCCTTTATGCTAGCGGCAATTATTACGCCAACCGATGCCGTCGCCGTAAAGTCGTTAACCACTAACGTAATGATGCCTGAAAATGTTAATACGACTTTGGAGGTTGAGTCCCTCTTTAACGATGCTTCAGGAATCGTTCTGTTGGACCTTGCGCTTGCTGCTTTTACCTCCGGAACTTTTTCACTTGCTCACGGGATTTGGTACTTCTCTTACGTTTTCTTCGGTGGAATCATCTTCGGGGCAATTCTGGGTAACCTCCTGATTACTCTGCGAATGAAATTAATGAGTCGGCACGTTGATATCGGTTCAATTGTGATCCCGATTAACGTTATGACTCCAGTTGTTATTTACTGGTTAGCTGAAGAGTGTCACTTTTCTGGGATCTTAGCGGTTGTTTCCGCAGGAGTTGTTCATAGTATTCTCTATGATCGGTTACGCTTGACTTCTGCCAAGGTTCAAATGGCAACAAAGACAATCTGGTCAATTATTAGTGATGCACTAAACGGAATTGTCTTCGTTCTCCTGGGATTATTAATTCCTCAAGTAATTGGTCGAACAACACCCGCTAACCTCTTAAAACTAATTAGTCTCTCGGTAATGCTTTTCCTAATAATGTTAGTTCTTCGGTATGCCTGGGCTCGTTGGCGGTTAGTTAACCTGCATTCACCAAAGGAAGAGCTTAACCGTGATAGTTGGTTGCTTGCTTTAGGAGGAGTTCACGGAACCATTACGCTTTCTTTAGCGTTCTCCCTGCCGATTATTGTTAGCGGTCATCAATTTGCTTTCCGTAATTCAATTATCCTCATCTCGGCATTGGTAATTCTAACCAGTATCATTGTTGGCGCAATTGCCTTTCCGATGATTCTTCCACGAAAAGCTAATGACTACAGTGCAGCGGAATTTCATAGTGCCTTAGTAAAAACAGTTCAACATGCAATCAATGAACTAAAATCAAATACTGAGGATCGCGCTGAAAAAGCGATCATTATGGATCAGTTAAGCAGTCAGATGACCCAGTACCACCGTATCAATACTGATGTTTTCGAGAAAATTGCTCGTAAGTCTCACCAATTAGAACTAGCGGTCATCGAGCAACTCGCTGAAGAGGAAAAAATTTCTGAACGACAAGCAGAATGGTATTCCCGAATTGTTGCTCGTTCAATTTACAACACCGGAAATCATACTTTCATGTCCTTTATTTCCACTGTTATTCACCGCATTAAGTGGCGAATTATCCGGCACCGTAACGGCAAAGTCCAAGCGCAACATCGTCGTCAGCTTGAACAGCACCAACTTCATCCTGACCAGTTTTTATCATTTAAAGAAGTTTTTAACCTTCTTAACCAACGTGTTAATAAGTACCTTGATACAATTCAAACCCCTAAAAACGTCAATGAAATTACAATGATTCGTCGAGCCTACCTTCAACGATCGCACTTTTTCAACCGTGATTCACGAGTTGATGCCGATAGAATAAATGCGCTCTTTGTTGAAGCGTTTCAGTTAGAGCACTCGTATGTTCAACAATGTCTCGTTGACGGTAAATTCTCCCAATCACTTGCTAACGCGCTTAATGAACAAATTTCAACTGATGAACTTGTAATGGTTCAATCAATGGAATAAAAAATAAAGCTGGAAATCAAGCTTTTTTTAAGAGTCCGTATGGCTAGTTGAGAACGGCGGTTGGTTCGATTAGAACCGTTCTCCGTTCTCAACTAGACACTAGGGCTCTGCTTGATTTCCGCGATTAGACTCAGTAAATCGCGAAATTATCGGTAATGGCAAGAGGCTGAGAAAAAACGTTTTGTTTTTTCTCAGCCTCTCAGTTGTTTAAAGCGATAAGATCAATCCAATTACCGCTGGAATAAATTGGAATAGCCAAATTTTCTTTGTAGCGGTTAAGGCACCATATAACCCAACGACTGCAACGAAAATAAGTAATAAGCGTCCTACCATGATCGCCGTGATCCCCGGGAAAATAAACTGACTGACAATTAATAATGCTCCAAGCATCCCGTTGTAGATTCCCTGATTTGCCATCGAAACTCTCGCGGCCTTTTGTCGGAGAAAAGATTCTTCCATATCAAACGCTTTAGCCTGTTTGGCAGGACTAGCAAACATTTCCAGTACCATAATTCCCAGATGTTCAATTCCAATTAAGATTGTAACGATTTCAAATGCAATTCCCAATTTTTGATTCTCCTATCCGTTTTTGCTTTAACGGTTAATTATAACATTGTTGAAATGCGTTTGCCGTGACCGCAACTTCTGGCTAGGTAATATAGTCAAGATCTGCTCCCTCGGAACTCGCTAGAGCTAACGACCTCCACCTCCGACGACTTATCGCCGTTCGGTGGAGAAATCGTTAGCCACCGGAAGTTTTTAACGGCTTCACACTCTATTTTAAACGTGCTTCGCCCGAGTTTCCTAGAGCTAGCAACCTCCTTCCTAGGCGCAAGTCGCCTTCGTCAGGAGAAATTGCTAGCTTTTCGGAAACTCTTTGGGGCGAAGACACTCTACTTTACATATCTCTCCAAAAACTTTTCAAGATGGTGGCGGTAGGATTGGGGAGCGTGGGCGAAGGAAGAAGCGTGGGAGGCACCGTTAACAACCCATAATTGCTTAGGTCCCTGCGTAGCCCGATAGTTGGAATACACCATGTTGGTTGGTACAAAATGGTCATTACTCCCGTGAATGAAGAGCATTGGCAAATGATTATGGTGCAGACTATTAACGGAACTAGCCTCACCGGTAAAGAAGCCGTTACGAACCCGATTGATTAAGCTAAGGGTTTTAATTAATGGCCAACGAATTGGTGTTGGAATGTTATATAAATTGCCAGCCTCATAATTAAGCTCGTCATTAAGACTGCTGTATCCACAATCTTCAACATAGGCCTTCACTTGTTTTGGCATGTGAAGACCACTCGTCATCATCGTTGTGGCCCCACCCATGCTGACTCCATATATTACAACCTGGCTATTTCGACCATTATGGGTAATCAGTTTTTGCGTCCACTTGCGGACATCATAACGCTCCGGCCAGCCATAGCCAATATATTTCCCCTGACTTTGACCATGCGCACGGGCATCCGGCATCAAAACGTTGTACCCCATCTGGTGAAACAGCGCCGCATACTCACCCATCTTTTCTTTATTTCCCATAAAGCCATGAAGAATTACCACGTTCTTAGTCGTTTGGTGACTCGCAGGAATATAATCCGCCACCAACCGGTAATCTTTAGTGGCAGATTTCATTGTCCATTGCTGTTTTTTAGCATGTTTAAACCACATCTTCTGGTCATATAGCGGATCGCTTTTTTCGATTCGCTGGTTATTATTAACGAATGACTTATGCCCCGGAACCATTCCAACGTGGAAAAAATAAGATCCTGCGCCAAAAAGCGTAATCCCAAGTACTACTAATACCGTGACTATCCCGCGACGTACCCAATGTTTTTGTTTCTTTTTTTGTAAGCTCAAAATAATTAACCCCATGTTGTATTTTTATTAACGGTCATGATTTTATCACAGAATATTTTTAATTGCACATTTTTCCACGAAACGTGGCTTCCAATGTTAAAATAAAGGTTAGTATTAAAGGGAGTGACTTGATGTTTCCAGAAAGATTACGCGCCTTACGTAAAGGGCAAAAGATCACATTAAAAGAATTAGCTGAACACCTTAACCAAAACCTCGGCCCCAACGAAAAGCCGAATACCGCTTCACAAATTGGTAACTGGGAACGGGGAATCCGGACGCCATCTTACATTGAAGCCCGCAAGCTTGCCGAGTTCTTTGATGTCAGTCTTGACTACCTTACCGGAAAGTCAGATCGAGATGATTTTGACCTCGCTAAACTATTAATTTCAGCTCGCAATTTAACCTTTAACCAAACTGATATTGGTAGCGACGACCGTTACGAAATTTTCCAACTGATCGATGGTTATTTAAAGGGGCGAAATAACCGTCTTGATACTGACAAATTCTATGGAAAACAAGAACAGCTTAATTTGAAGCTAAAGTAAGGAGTTATTATGAACCCAAAGCAATTAAAGAAGCTTAAGAAACGGGTCAAGAAGGCCCAGAAAACTCTTCAGCAGCCCAAATATATTGAAGAGCTTACTCAATATCGTGACCTATTTGATCCTTTTCCGGAAGTTAAATTCTTAATTAATAACGCCTTGGAAAGTGACCGGCTACTTAAAAACGGTCTCTTACCACAACCATTACCTCATCTTCTTCTTCCTGATGACATTCAAGATCAAGTATTCACGTACGTTAACCAACATTATCCAAAGGGCGATCCACGGGGTGACGCTTTATGGAATAAATATTCAGCAACCCTTCCTAAGTTAGATAAAGCCCTTCGTAATTTTCGTGACTACCTTGAAGATACTTATGGCATGTGGTCATACGTCAATGCTCCCTTTGCCAAGGCATTAGCGGAATACTTAAATGGTGATCCAGTTCTCGAAATTATGGCTGGAAACGGTTATATCTCTAAGGGGATCCGGAATAATAACGCTACGGAAAAGATTTTTACTACCGATAGCCAAGCCTGGACAAAGGAGAACGAAACCGGGAAACATCCTGTCACCCAGATTGAAAAGTTAGATGCCATTGAGGCAATTAAAAAATATGGTAATCAGGTTAAGTTCGTCATTATGTCCTGGGCACCAGATAAGCAGGAAACCGATTGGGAAGTTCTCCAACTTCTCAGAAAAGATTATCCAGAAATTAACCTTCTCGTGATCGGTGAGAAAAATGGCGCAACTAACTCAAAAGCATTTTGGCATAATGCCCAGTTAAGTCAGGATGAAGCTTTGCAAAAGGTTAACCGGCAACTTCATTCATTCGATTTAATTGACGAGCAAATTTATCTCGCGAAGTAACTAAAGACCGCAAACTTTTTAGTGGCGGGTCTTTTTTTGTGGATGCCCTAGTAATTCAAGTTATTATTCGATACAATATTGCAAGTTTGGAATTTTTAAAGAAAGGAAATCTGTCCGGCATTCTGTCGTTCAGTAAGGGTTGAATACAATGAGATACCGTCTTCAATCAATTTTATTCGTGTTTGTTGCGTTTATGCTCGGTTGTAATGAATACATGATCGTTGGGGTCCTTCCCGATATTGCACACCAGTACCACGATTCATTATCAACGCTTGGACTGCTCGTAACTGTCTTTGCACTTGTTTATGCTATTTTCACCCCAATTATTACATCACTCGCGAACCGCTGGCGACGACACCATGTTTTGCTGGCCTTGATGGTGGTATTTTTTATTGGTAATACCTGGACTGCCCTTGCTAGCAACTTTATTTCAATGCTCTTCTCACGGGTGCTAACGGCTACTGTTGCCGGAGCAATTATTTCAATCGTGTTAGTAATGGCTAGTTTTGTAGCACCACGGGAAAAGCGGGCCAGTCTGGTTTCCTGGGTTTTTGCTGGCTTTAGTATTGCCTCCGTTATTGGGATTCCAATTGGTACGGTAATCAGTACTACTTTCTCATGGCACGACAGTTTCTGGATGATTTCTGGTTTAACAATTTTTGTCTTTATTTCTTTAATCTGGCTGGTCCCAAAAGACACACCACAATTCAAGAGTACTTTAAGCAAACAATTCACCCTCTTAAAAGATACACGGGTCCTGCTTGGGGTTATCTTTATTGTTACGGTCTGTGCCGCCGATTACACTATCTATACTTACATCCGGCCATTAATCACTAATGAAATGGGCTTTAGTAACACCTGGCTAAACTGGTTGCTATTCGGTATGGGAATCTTCTTTATCATCGGGAACAAGTTTGGTGGCTACATTGCCGATAATGGCGGGATTCACCGGTTAGGCGGAATTTACATTGCAATGACGATCCTCTACCTCTTATTTGGACCGCTGCTCTCATTCAAGTGGATTGCTATTATCATCGTCGCATTACTTTGTGTTGCCTTCTCCTCCTATGGTTCTTCAACTCAGCTAATGTTCCTTGATATTGCTGAAAAAGAGTATCCGCAGTCGTTAGATCTTGCTTCATCCCTTAACTCGATCTTCGCTAACATTGGGATTTCTCTTGGATCATTCACCGCTTCCCAAGCAGTAGCCTTTTTGCCGATGCGCAACTTAGGCTACGTCGGTGCTGTTTATGGTCTTGCCGCAACAATCCTCGTCTTAGTTCTAAGTAAGAAATATACTGGAATGCGTTTTTAAAGATCAACATTCATTTCAATAATAGAAAGAAGCTGACGAAAACAAAAGGATTCGTCAGCTTCTTTCTATTATTAAATATTAAAATATTTTTTAGTGGATAAACGTACAATATGCGAATAACAGAAGAACGAACAAAACAAAGTAACCAAAGAAATACCATTCTCTCATTTCGATCACCCCTCGTTTTTATTGTAAGCCCTTTCAACAAAGAAAGCTAGCAATTAGGTAAAAAGAAAAAGCGGACCTAGAGCTGCATTAACAACTCTAGGTCCGCTACGTGTATTGATACTATCTCAGGAAACTAGTCAGTGTCCACTCCGACCATTTCCAGGCACCTCACAATCCGGTGAGTTTTGTGCCCCACATTCGAAATGTCTTATGGTAGCTATTTGGGTTGCTACCAGACCTCTCGACTCATCGCAAAATATAATTTAACACGAGTGAGCTATTTGCGCAAGTCTTATGCCTCTGCTCGTGCTTCCATCACATCGGCAAGATGCTCAGCAAGCCACTCTTGAAGCCGCTCAACAAGGGGATCAATACTTCCTGATAAGTCGGTTTCATTAGCTAACTCATCGATTCGTAGTCCAGACTTATTAACATCCTCACTCTCCATTACCATATAGAGGTTTACCGGGTAGCTAATCTCCTTATCCAAAAGCTTGCCGTCTAGTCGTTCAGCTTCTGCCATTGGGATATTAATCAGGTTGGTATCAAGATGAAAAAACACTGGATCGCCTTTCTTGACCCTAATAGTAATTTGATACTTTCCTAAATGTCCTGTATCCAACGCTTCGATCACTGTCTCGATTGCTTTTTTTAGTATTGTCTTTTGTTGAGCTTTTGATGCGGTTGTCTCATTTTCTGTAATCAGCACCTTGTTACCAACAACCTGATCTAAATAATCTGCAACTGTTAATTTCATATTCCGTCTCTCCTTACCGGATCAAAAAATGTGGTTAATCCACCATCCGGAAATGATCAATCAACCACATTTTACTAAAGATCGTGGTAAAGCTCAATTAAGCCAATAGATCCGCAATTTGATCCGTTGGAATTCCAGTAATGTATTGCTGGGTACCATTCTCATTCAAAACCTTTGCAATTGCGTCATGGTCATACTTAATTCCCTGAAGTTTGACCGCTAATTCATTAATATCTTGTGGACCAAAGAAGTCACCGTAGAACTTTACATTCTTAATCACACCATCTTTAACATCAAACCGGGCATCAATTGTCCCCATGTCGAAGTGCTTCCGCCGTTTAATGGTAAATTCAGGAGACTTACCGTAGACCCAATCCCAGTTGTTATAGTACTGTTCATAAATCTTATCAATTTCCTTTTGATCTTCTGGAGTAACCACGTATTGCTTATCCTTAATTTCGTCTAAACTATCCACGTGAAAGAGTCCCTTAATCAAATCATCACGGAAAGTTGGCACATCAATGTCCTGATATTCCTTATCAAGGAATGGACGTAAGTTAGTAACCCGTGACCGAACTGACTTAATTCCCTTTGATGCGATCTTATCCTTGGCAACGTGGAGGGCATCCGCAACGACGCTCAGATCAACATTCAACATCAATGTCCCATGAGAGAACGTCTTACCATTCCGTGAGTACATTGCGTTACCAGAAAACTTCTTACCATCGACTAGAATATCATTTCGTCCGCTAACTTCTGCAGTCGTTGCCCCCATTTTATGCAGAACATCAACAATTGGTTGGGTAAAGGACTTAAAGTCACCGAATTCTTCACTATCACTTGGGACAACAAAACTAAAACAGAGATTACCGAGATCTTGATAAACGGCACCACCACCGGAAAGCCGCCGGGTTACCCGAATATTATGCTCTTTAACGTAATCTTGGTTAATTTCCTCAAGAGTATTCTGGTTCCGTCCAACAATGATGCATGGTTCTTCATAATAGAAAAGTACTAATGGTTCCCGACCAAAATCCTTATCATTCATCAAGTACTGTTCGGTTGCTAAGTTCATCCCAATATTATGGGAAGTCATTGAAACATATCGCATATTAACTGCAACTCCTTTGTGAAGATTCTAATTATTATTAGACTAAATTCGGTAAATTGTCCTTTAATCTACTTTTAAAGTTTAGTCCTATTTGCAACCGTTTTCAATCATGGAGATTAATTTTACTAAAATTATCTTTTTATTAACTGCGATTTAAGATAAACATTTATAATTAAAGTAACGAGTTCGAAAGGAAGTAAGTTCGATGAAGGATATGCAATATCAAAACATTGTTGCGGCAATCGATGGTTCAAAAGCAACCATCCCCGTGTTAACAGCGGCAGTTAAGTCTGCACTTCAAAATCATGCCCACCTGGATCTTCTCACGATTGAACAAGTAGGCCAAATTACTGACGGCTACATTACCGATACAACGGTCAGCAGCGATCAAACTTATAGCTTAGTGGAAGCCACTAAAGAACGCTTAAAGGATCTTAAAATGCGTGCTTGGAAAATGGGGCTTCTTGACGTTAGTATCCACATTCGTTTCGGTAATCCCAAACGAGTCATTGCTGAGGACTTCCCCAAGGATCACCATAACGATTTAATTGCTATTGGTACTACGGGGCTCTCAAGCGTTGAACGGTTTGTTCTTGGTTCAGTTACTAATTACGTTAACCGTAATGCCATCTGTGATGTTCTTGTTGTTCGGACAGAAGATAATAATTAGGAGGAGCTCGTGAAAAAAATTGTCGCAGGAGTTGTCGCCCACGTTGACGCAGGAAAAACAACCCTTTCAGAAGCGCTTCTTTACCGTGGAGGAACACAACGACAACTGGGACGGGTTGATAATGGTGACTCTTTTCTTGATCCGAACACCCTTGAAAAGCAACGCGGAATCACTATCTTTTCGCATCAAGCAAGCGTCACTTATGACGATTTCCACCTCACCCTGCTCGATACTCCAGGACACGTTGATTTTGCGGGGCAAACTGAACAGGTGCTCCCCGTTCTCGACTACGCTATTCTAGTTGTCTCAGCAACTGATGGAATTCAGGGTTCTACCCGAACACTATGGCGACTCCTAGAGAAGTACCAAGTTCCAACCTTTATTTTTATCAATAAAACAGACGTCGTTGGTGCTGACCCAGCCCAAGTAATTCAAGAATTACAGGCAGAATTTTCTCCTGCCTGCTTACCCTTCTCTGAACCACTAACTGCTGACACAACTGAGTCAATCGCAATGACCGATGATAAAGTTTTAAGTGCTTATCTTGAATCCGGCAAACTTAGCGCTGACACAATCCAGCAATTAATTAGCCAGCGGAAGATTTTTCCAATCTATTCTGGTGCAGCTCTTAAATTAACGGGGATTGATGATTTTATCGCTGGCCTTTCGAAATGGACCGTTAAGCCATCACTACCGACAGAATTTCAGGGACGCGTTTTTAAGATCTCCCACGATAACAAGGGAGAACGTCTTACCTGGATTCGAGTTCTTGGCGGCAACCTCAAGGCAAAGGAAGAACTCCTCCCAAATGAAAAGGCCAATCAATTGCGCGTCTATAACGGTGCCAAGTTTACCGTTGTTCAGAAAATCTTAGCTGGTGATGTTTGCGCAGTTACCGGTCCTACCACAACCTTTCCGGGTCAGGGATTAGGGACTGCTGATGATTTACCACTCAACGAAATTCAACCAGTTCTTAGTTATGCAGTTAAGTTAAATGGTACTGATCCCCATAAGTGCTTATTAGCATTACGAGAACTAGAAGACGAAGAACCCCACCTTAATGTTCAATGGTCAGAACACCTTCAGGAAATTCATCTTCAAATCATGGGAGAAGTCCAGCTTGAAACCATTCAGCAACTTCTTGACCAGCGATACGGGATCAATGTCACCTTCAATGAAGGAAACATTCTTTATCAGGAAACTATTACTTCAAAGATAATCGGCATTGGTCATTTTGAACCACTGCGGCACTATGCTGAGGTTCACCTTTTAATTGAACCAGGCAACCCAGGAAGTGGCCTATCCTTCGCTAACGAGTGTAGTGTTGATATTCTTAACCATAATTGGCAGGAACAGGTAATGACCAGTTTATGGGATAAGGAACATCGGGGCGTATTAATTGGCGCCCCGTTAACGGATGTCAAAATTACCCTAGTTAACGGTCGCGGAAGTATTGTCCACTCTGTTGGCGGTGATTTCCGTGAAGCAACTTCCCGTGCCATTCGCCAGGGGCTGATGGAACTTAAGCAGTCCGGAAACTGTGAACTGCTTGAGCCTTGGTATCAATTCAGATTAACTGTCAGCCAGGAACATGTTGGTCGCGCAATTAACGACATTCAGCAGATGGCCGGTACATTTAAACTTAACGAAAATAATTCTAATTCACCTACCACCGTTATTACAGGGGCTGCCCCGGTAACCGAGATGCACAAGTACGCATCAGTAGTCCGAGCGTATACTCATGGACAAGGACAACTCGAATTAACGGTTAGTGGCTACCAAAAGTGTCATAACGCTGACGAGATTATTACAAAGGCGAACTATAACCCAACCGCTGATTTGCCTAACACTCCAGATTCTGTTTTCTGTGCTCACGGTGCTGGCTATCCTGTTAAATGGGATCAAGTCCCAGCAATTGCACACGTAAAAGATAACTAAAATGAGGTCTGAAAAACGTTTTGTTTTTTCAGACCTCGTTTTAATTAGTTGCTTAATTAATTGCTGCTCGCCAATGATGAATTAGCAACCATTCAATTAGCTTTAAGATCCCGGCACACAAGAGCGTCAATACAACCGTTAACAACGTTCCCCATAGGATTGGTACTACTTGCTGTGCCTGAAGGCCTTCAAACAATAGCTGTCCTAAGCCACCAGCATTAATCGTAGCTGCAATTGTAGCGATTCCCATTGTTGAAGCTAAGGCAACCTGGAGTCCGCTAAAAATAGCAGGCGTAGCAAGAGGAAGTTGAACCTTAAAGAATACTTGCCTCCTTGTCATCCCCATTCCTTTAGCAACTTCAATTAATGCCGGGTCGATCTCCTGAATACCGGTAATGAATGTTCTTAATAGAACGTACTCACAATAAATTGTTAAGACAATAATTGCCGTACGCATCCCTAAGCCAGAAACAGGCAATAAGAGAGCAAAAAAGGCAAAACTGGGAACTGAATAAAGTAACGAGAAAAAGTAGGTTAAACCATTCAACCAGTTTCTTCTGTTCATCAGTAATAAAATAATTACTCCTGCAACTACTAGAGCAATCCCTAAAGAAGCCAGAACCATCACAGCATGCTGTTGCAAGTCGATGATTATCGTTGGCCAGTTAGTTTCCCAGTATTCAATCATGATATTGCCTCCAGAGCTCTTGATTCTGATGAACTGTTCCCAAAAGTTCTTTAACAAAAGGAGTCGCAGGATGAGAAATAATTTCTCCCGGTGTTGCAAACTGTTCAATTCGTCCTTCGTGCATTATCATTACTCTTTGCCCCAAGAAGAATGCTTCATTAATATCGTGAGTAACAAACATGAATGTTTTATTTGCCAGTGATTCATGAATTTGTTTAACTTCTTTTTGTAACTCAATTCGCGTTAGAGCATCTAATGCTCCAAAAGGCTCATCAAAAAGAACATATGGCGGGTTAACAGCTAATGCCCGGGCAACGCCAACTCGTTGTTGTTGCCCACCAGAAAGTTGACTAGGGTACCGATCAGCATATTTTGCTGGATCAAGTTGAACTAAAGCAAGTAATTCCTTCACCCGCTGATCAATTTTTGGCTGCTCCCAATGCAGCATCTTCGGTACTACCGCAATATTTTCCGCAATCGTCATGTGAGGAAAAAGTCCGATCTGCTGAACAACGTAGCCCATATGACGACGTAATTTTACTAGATCAAGATCACTAATTTTTTGGCCATCAATCAGAATTCCCCCAGCATTCGGCTTCCAGAGACCATTAACCATTTTAAGGGTCGTTGTCTTACCAGAACCAGAAGAACCAAGGATTGTCACAAACTCTCCCTGGTTGATCTCAAAACTCAAGTCCGGAATTACCACATTTTCGCCAAACCGCTTTTGAACATGTTTAAATTGAATAACTGGCTTCGTCATACCGCCGGGCCCTCCTAATCAAAAAATCAAATCCAGCCATTGAAAGCAACGCCAGGAGCGCTACACTAACTCCACCGATAATGACATAGGTCATATCATATAACCCCAATCCGGTAAAAATTAATGTTCCTAAACCACCGGCGCCAATGTAAGTAGCAAGGGTTGCACTCGCAATAATTTCAACAAGGGCCAGCTTAATCCCGTTCAATATATAGGGTAAGGCGAGCGGGATCTCGATTTGTCGTCTTAGCTGCTGACGATTCATTCCTAGGGCAGTTCCGACTTCCTTATATAACGGACTAACCTCGTTAAAGCCTAGAATTGTGTTGATTAATAATGGTGGTAATGCCAAAACGACAAGTGCAATCAATGCTGGGGTCATCCCCGTTCCGATAAACGGAATTAATAAAAAGAGTAACGCTAAACTTGGAATAATTCGTAACACCTGGGAAAAAGCTGTACAAAATGCCGCTACTGCCCTAATCCGCGAACCAATATATCCCAATGGCAACGCAATTGCCATTGCAATTACCAATGTAATTCCACTAAGGTAAATATGCTGCCAAACGTATAGCCAGTATTGACTACTATCCGTTTGAAAATAATGAATAATTTGCGTTAACAAAACGTCACTCCCCAACTCCTTTGAAACGACCTATCTGCTAATTCAATACGTGTTCGTTATACCAATTTTTTGCTACTGTCTTATAGTTCTGACCATCAACATCAACCTTTTTATTAAGACTAGTCAACTGCTTGGTAGTCAACTTAGCATCAACCTGGTTCAAAGCTTTTTCCATCTTTGGGTGACTCTTAGCTGCCTTTTTATTTACTAGCGGAACAAGGTTATATGGCGACCATAGTCCTTTATCATCTTTCAACAGGGTAAACTTACTAGTAGCAAGCTGACCGTCCGTAGTAGAAACCGGTGCTGCGTCTCCCTTGTTTTGTGACATAATTTTATACTTTAAGCTATCATCGTAATCCTTATGGGACTTGAAATTATATTTTCCGTATTTCTTATTCATCCCGGGTAACGCATCCGCCCGTTTATCAAACTCACCCTGAGAAACAAACCGAATATGACTTGCATTCTTTTGGAGATCGCTTAACGTCTTAATATTATATTTTTTAGCAACGCTCGCCCGCATTCCAATTCCCTGACGATTGTCACCTGGTGCATAATTAAAAGTTACTAAACCATCTTTTTTTACACCATTCTGTGCTAATGATGCCATCTGTGAAGCATTCTTACCACTAGCGCTTTTCTTTAAGTATGCCTCGACAATTGTTCCGGTGTATTCTGGATAAACATCGATTTGCCCAGTCTTGACTGCACGAAAAACAACAGAATTAGAGATATTCGGCTTCCGCACTACTTTATATCCGGCATGTTCTAACGCTAATGCGTAAATTTCACTAACTGTTTTACTTTCCGAAAAGCTTTTAGAACCAACGATGATCGGCTTACTGCTTGCACTGACGGTCGTTGAAATACTACTACCAACCAAAATCATTATGCAAAGCAAAGCTAGTCTAGCAATCAACTTTCTTAAATGAATTGTCATTCTTCCATCTCCATAATTAGTAACTTAAAAAGTTTCATCGATCAATCTTATAATCCTAAGCTTATATTACCAATAATACGTTGTCAAGAAATACAAACAACTTACTTCTGGATAATTGTAACAACGGCTGTTACAATTAATTATACAGAAAAGGAGTAATTAACATGAGAATTTCAACCCGTTTTAGCGATAGTATCCATATTCTCGCTTTTATCGAAACTTATAAGGGTAAATTACCATTAAGCAGTGAGCACATCGCCGCAAGCATTGAAACTTCTCCAGTTGTTGTTCGTCGATTAATGGGAAAACTACGAAGTGCCGGATTGCTCAAGACCGTCCATGGATCAGCTGACCCTAAGCTGATGCGCGAGCCAAAAGATATTTCACTCTATGACGTTTTCCTTGCGGTCGAAGATGAACAGCACCTCTTTGCAATTGATCCTAAAACAAATCCTGATTGCATTGTTGGTGGTAACATTCAGGCAACCCTTAGTAATTTTTATAATCAGGCAGAAATGGCAGCAAAAGCAAAACTAGCAACAATTTCTTTGCAAGATGTTCTTAACTCAATCCTTGTTAAGCAGAGCGAGAAAGACCCGCAAAAGTTAATAAATAGTAACCTGAAATGAGAAAGCAGGAACCAGAAAATATTTTGTTTTTCTAGTCCCTACTTTCTCTTTTTATTTTTCAATTTTTAAAAGCAACCCGTAAAGCGCACCAAGAAGATTAGCCTCATTACCAAAATTAGCAGCTTTGATCGCTGGCATTATAATATCAGCCATCAATCGACGATCCGCTTGTTGAACTTTAATAAACTGGTTTTTAATTTCCTCAATCAAAATTGGCTGAACACTAATTCCACCACCGATGAGAACCACTTCAAGGTCAAGAACTGCCTGAAGAGCAACGATTAGATAGGCAACCCGTCGACAATACTCTTCAAAGATTTCCCAAGCAAGCGGATCATGAGCAATAATTTTTTGAAATGCCTGTTGACCGTCTGCCGAATCAGGAAGATTGCAGGCTTGGGCTACCATTTCAACCATCCTAACCGCTGAAGTAGTAGCGCCAACCGTTCGTTGTTCAGCTAGTGGATCATCACGATTAGTTACGATCGCACTTAATTCTCCCGCACGACTATGTGGACCATGAAGGAGTGTTCCGTTAACTACGATTCCGCCACCAACAGATGTTCCCAGAGTAATAACCGCGCCATTGTCAACATCGACCAGGTTTCCTAGCCATTGTTCCGCTAATGTTGCACAATTAGCGTCATTACCAACGTAGACAGGCAACTGGGTCGTCTTTTCAAGATACTGGGCCAACTCAAATTTTCCCATATAGCTCAATACCCCTGTAAACTGAACACTCCCCGTTTGTGGATCAACAATCCCAGGAACGCTCACGCAGACGGCAGCAATTACTGGATTTTCTTGGATAATTGTTTGCAAGACCTGCAAGAAAGCATCTTTGGAGCGTGGTGTTAGCTGTCTCCCCTTAGTCATAATATTTCCAGAATGATCAATTCGGGCACTTTTGATCGTTGTTCCACCAATATCAATACTTAGGTACTGCCGTTGCATACTCACTAACACCTCACTTCAGTTATCATTAATATTATACACAACTATTTTCCGTAGAGAAGAAAATCAGTGGTTTGAACTAAAATAATCAATTTAACCCTCCAGAGTCGGCTAAATAGCTAACTCTAGAGGGTTACACCCGGACCTAATGCCGTTTTAGCATCTCTAACTTAACCTGATGCCGAGCTTCATGTTTTTCATCGCGTTCAATAAAGAAGTACGATACAGCAGCAAGCACGGCGACAACTACTCCTACAGTAATTGTTTTAATTGTAAAGTTAGTCACCATATAACAGGAAATTATCAAGGCAAGTGCGGGAATTACATACTTACCTGGTAATTTAAAGCCATGGTTTGGAAATTCATCAGTATGCTTAAACTTAATTACCGCCAAGATTGACGGAACGTATTGAACAAATGAGGCAAGCACAATACAAGATACCAAGAACAGGTAAGATTGCGTTACTAGAAGAAGTGAAATTACTGCGGTTAAAATAATCGCTACCCATGGAGCATCATGAGAATTCTTCTTTCCAATCCACTTTGGTAACATTGCGTGTTCACTCGCCAAAGAGGCAATTAAGGATGGCGTATTAAATGAGGCTGTAAATGCAACACCAAAAATACTAATCAGCATCCCAGCAATAACCAAAATATATCCCCAGCGACCGACACCGGCATTAAATGCATTCGCAATTGGTGTGCTATAATTTACCATTTTCGTTCCCAAAATCCCAATCGCAACTAACATCATTAACGAATATAAAATAGTTACACTAATCATTACTGAAATCAAAACCCGTGGAATGTTCTTCTCAGGATTATTCATTTGTTTGGCAGCAATCGGAATAAAGGAAAAACCAGTAAACATATAGAAAACAACACTAAAGGCCGCACCAAAATGTTTGGCTAACGGCATTGCACCAGTCATCGCTGCATGCGGAATGACTGGCGAAAAGTTTGCAAAATGGATACAAAAGGCACCAATAACAATGAACACGATCATCGTAATCATTTTTGCAGCCGATGATAAGTTATCAACAAATTTTACGATTGTTCTTCCATAAAAATTAATAAGTGAAAAGAACAAAATTAAACCAAATACAGATGAATAATAAACCCAATGATTGCTAAAGACCGGTAAGAAACTCTTCAGCGTTGTTAATAACGCAACAACTTCTGCTGATAAAGTACAGCACCCTAAGAACCACGTAAAGATCCCTAACTCGTAACCCCAAAAGCGTCCAAATGCATTGTAAGAATATAGCCAGGCCGCTCCTGAACCCGTAAACCTACTAGAAAGATCCGCATAACATAGGGCAACCATACTAACGGTAATAGCTGCACAGAGGAGAACAAGCACACTTGCTAAATTCATGTCCTTATAAATAACCTGTGGCAACAGAAATGCTCCAGAACCAATAACACCATTAATGCCTAAAAAGTAAATTGAAATAAAAGATAACTTCTTGGGACTTGTTGCTTTTCCACTGATAATCTTCACCCTCAATCTTTTATAACAAAAATAATATCTACACTTAAATTGTACCCTGCAAGAAATCAGTTTACAAATCTTTTCGTTCAACTTAAGAACAAAAAAATAGCCGAAGAAAAGCAAGCTTTTCTTCAGCTATTTTCAATTTATTAAGTGTTTAATTAGTAATCACCGTTGATTACTTAAGACCCTTCCAAGTCCAGTTAGTAACTTCTGGTAAGTCCTTACCTTCTGAACGGATGTAGTGGTTGTGCTTGTTAATCATGTTGTCCATCTTGGCAACAAATGCAGCACTCTTTTGTTCGTAACCAGGAACACTTTGGATAGCATCCTTAGCTAAGTGGAAACGGTCAAGTTCGTTCAATACACGCATGTCGAATGGAGTGGTGATGTCACCATTTTCTTCGTATGAGTGAATGTGAACGTTCCGGTTTGCACGATCGAAGAACAATGCTTGGATCATGTCACGGAATCCGTGCCATGCAAAGATAACTGGCTTGTCAGTAGTGAAGTAACGGTTGAATTCTGCGTCAGACAAACCTTCTGGGTTCTTGTCTTGCTTCATCAACTTCATAATTTCAATGATGTTGATGTAACGAATCTTCAATTCAGGGAAGTTGTCATGAAGAATGTCAATAGCAGCAAGAGCTTCTTCAGTTGGTTCAGTACCTGCTGATGCAAAGACAACATCTGGTTCGCTACCTTGGTCAGTAGATGCCCAGTTAACGTAGCCAAGACCGTTATCAACTAACTCAGTAGCTTCGTCAATGGAGAACCATTGTGCACGTGGGTGCTTGGAAGTTACGAAGATGTTAATGCATTCTTGGTCGTTGAAGGCCTTGTTAGAAACAGCCATCAGAGAGTTAGTATCTGCTGGTAAGTATTCCTTAACAAGATCTGGACGTTCCTTTTCGAACATGTGAGTTAACAGACCTGGATCTTGGTGAGTGTAACCGTTGTGGTCTTGTTGGAATACAGTTGAAGTATCAACAAAGTTCAATGCTGGGTATTGGTGACGCCAGTAGAGATCCTTAGCCTTACGTAACCACTTCATGTGTTGAGTAAGCATTGAGTCAACAACACGGCCGAATGCTTCGTAAGTTGCGAAGAATCCGTGACGACCAGTTAAGGTGTAACCTTCAAGGAATCCTTCAGCTTGGTGTTCGGAAAGTTGTGAATCAATCATCCGACCTGCAGGTGCAAGGTTTTCATCGTTTGGTTCGTGAATACCTTCCATCCATTGACGCTTGTCATTGTCAAGGAATGCGTAAAGACGGTTTGACTTAGATTCATCAGGACCAAATCCACGGAAGTTGTTAGGGTTCAATTCAGCCATCTTGCTGAGGTACTTACCCCATTCAAGCATATCTTGCTTTACAACAGAACCTGGTGTTTGAACATCAACAGCAAAGTCCCGGTAGTTTGGCAATACAAGTGGCTTAGGATCGATACCACCGTTAGTGATAGGGTTCATAGCCATCCGACGGTTACCTTCTGGTGTGTTCTCTTCAACAAGAGCAACTGGGTGACCGTTTTCGTCAAACAATTCTTCTGGCTTGTATGACTTCATCCAGTCAACAAGCATGTCCTTGTGTTCCATGTCATCTTGTGATACCGGAATAGGAATTTGGTGAGCACGGAATGAGTTTTCGATTGGGTTACCATTAAGATCCTTAGTAGGACCAGTCCAACCCTTAGGGGCACGGAAGATGATCATTGGCCATTGTGGTAATGAGTCATCGTTGTTTTCACGAGCATTCTTTTGGATAGCCTTGATTTCTTCAATAGCAGTATCCATAGTCTTAGCCATTTGTTCGTGAACTTCCATGTGGTCCTTGTAACCATCAAATTCACCTTCACGATCAGCTTCCTTGTAAGCTGAAACGAAGTAAGGCTTCCAGCCCATACCTTCGAAGTACTTAGTAAGTTCTTCGTCGCTCATCCGTGAAAGGATAGTTGGGTTAGAAATCTTGAAACCGTTAACTTGGATGATTGGTAATACCGCACCATCCTTGATTGGGTTGATGAACTTGTCTGAGAACCATGATGCCATCAATGGACCAGTTTCGGCTTCACCATCACCAATTTCAACAGCGGCGATAACGTCTGGGTTATCTAAGATTGCACCAACACCGTGTGAAAGTGAGTAACCAAGTTCCCCACCTTCGTGGATTGAACCTGGAGTTTCAGGTGCGGCGTGTGATGCAGTACCGCCTGGGAATGAGAAGTGCTTAAATAACTTAGCCATTCCCTTAGTATCTTGAGTATATTCTGGATAAATTTCAGTGTATGAACCATCCAAGTATGAATTGTTAACCATAACTTGGCCACCGTGACCTGAACCTTCGATGTAGAACATGTCAAGGTCGTACTTCTTAATTACACGGTTTAAGTGTGCGTAAATGAAGTTTTGAGGAACAATAGTACCCCAGTGACCAATTGGCTTAGGCTTAACGTCTTCTGCCTTTAATGGTTGACGTAATAATGGGTCACCCATTAAGAATAATGTACCAACTGAAAGGTAGTTGGCTGCACGCCAGTAAGCATCAACACTTTCCAAGTACTTCTTGGAATCGTAATCTACTGCCATTCTAATAAACACTCCTTCTGAATAAATAAATACGTTCTTGCCGTTAAACAATACGTAAATCATTCAAATTTACATTACTAATAATAACGGATTTAAAATAAAAGTCAACCTTTTAACAAATTGATCCGATCCAATTTATATAATTTGCTTTTACGGATAATTAGCTTACCAAACTAGTGACGAAAAAAGAATCTCGCTTTACACTTATTAATGTAAGTTTAAATAACAATATGGAGGAGTAATTTTGCAACAATTAGGCGCAAACAGTCAGGCGGATATTGGAGACTTTGTAAAACTTTTCGCTGTGATTACCGTAATGATCCAATCAATTATCAGTTTTCTGATGCAAACTCCCTTACCCGTGGGTCAACAATTCTTGCTTGGAGGAATATATGAAGTAGTTAAGTTTTCCGCATCGGCTTTTATCTTTGGTATTCTTTTTTCATCAACCCGTACCCATCCCCAGGCTCGGCTGTGTGATTATCCTCGGTTTATGATTAATCGTTGGCACATCTTGTTCATTCCTTCAATTCTTTGGACAACGGTCTACCTAGTTTTCCTGCCACAACTACAACAACATGGCCACTATCACGACTTAACCAGCTTTGTTTGGCAGTTCATCAACGGAAATGCCGCCCCACACCTTTGGTACAACGTCATGATGCTTCAGTTTATCGTCTTAATGCCCTTTTTCTGGGCACTAGCCCGTTGGTGTACAGATAACCCGCAACGCGGAATAATTGTCTTTATCCTCACCCTAGCGTTTGAATTAGCCTGGCATTGGATTTACAAATTAGAAATTTTTCACGGTCCGCAAGCACAGCAATGGTACTTGTTTGATCGGATATTTCCGAGTTTTATTATTTTTGCCGTTAGCGGTACCCTCTTGTGGGTTTTCCATGAGTCAATTTGTTTATTCGTAATGAAACATTGGGGACTGCTAGTTAATATTTGGTGTCTCCTTCTTTACTATGTTACTTTCAACTTCTTTAATTATGGTACGCCAGTTAGTTTAGATAACGCTCCCTATTATTTACCATCAATGATTTTCTACAATTTAGCTTCAATTGGCTTAATTGCAACAATTGCGATGTATATGCAAAAGTTTCGCAGTCAATGGCTACCCCTAGTTCACTGGGTGGCACTTTATGCTCACCGTGCTTACCTTTCCCACGTATTCTGGCTTTACTGGAACTGGAAACTATTAGCTCACTGGACAATTCCGTTAATGATTAAATTTCCGCTTCTAATTTTAATGACCGTTTTGTTAGCATTTATTTCCGCCTATGGTTTTCATTGGTTATGGTCAACTCTTAAGTACAACTTTCACTTTCGCCACCTAATTAATGGCTAATTTATGTTGTCTTTTTAGAATTTAGCTGGTAATATCTTAAAAGTTATTTTGGGAGGAGTTATCAACTTATCGTAAGCTAGGACGACAATCACTTGCTGGCAACTGGACTTATGGCGTTCTGCCTACTAGCCTCAATTCTTGCTGGATTGATTGGTAGTCTTACCGGTGGCTTTGGAACAATCATTGCTGGACTAATCGCCGCAGGAGTTGGCATTGCCTTTTTGCAACTCGTTGATGGTAACAAAATCACCAACTATTTTACGGCACTGTTTTTCGGCTTTACATCTAACCGATTAATCTCCATCTTTTTAACCTGGCTATTATCAACGATCTTCTTCTGCCTATGGACAATCCTCTTAATTGTTCCTGGGATCATTAAGGGTCTAGCTTATTCACAAGCCTACTATATTGTTAAGGATCGAGTTGACAATGGAGAGGAACTGACACCAACTCAAGCAATCACTGAAAGTCGGCGGTTAATGGATGGGCACAAATGGGAATTTTTCTTACTTCAATTAAGTTTTATTGGTTGGGCAATCTTAGCAGCAATTCCGTTTGGTCTTGGTTTTCTTTGGCTGATTCCTTACATTCATGCAACTAACGCTAATTACTATCGAAAGTTATCCGCTAATCAAACTGATAATTAAATATTAAGAACGGCAAACCTAATGCTAGCGTATCTATAGCATCAGATTTGCCGTTCTTTGTATTTTAATTTTCCTGATCCAGACTTACGAAGGTATCATATTTCATGTAACGATAATGAACACGCATATTAGAAACCTCAAATGGTGTTCCATCGTCAAGGAAGAAGACCCCTTCCATAATGGCAACCGGTTCAGTCGGCTTTAATTTAAGCAGTCGCTGATCATCCGCCTTTGATGGAGCAACGCTGATCGACATAAAGGATTTTGTAACTCGCTTCCCCTTTGCGGTTTCCAAATAGTTAAAGATCGAACTCTTAACAATGTCTGGTGAAAGTGTTGGAATAATCTTAATTGGAATATAGCCAGTTTCGATAATAAAAGGTTGATCATCAATTAGGCGAAGTCGTTTAACCTTGTAGACAAAATCATTATCTTCAAGGAAAAGGTCCTGCTGAAGGTCTTTACTTGCGGGAATAACCTGATAGTCCATTAGTTTAATGCTTTGCTTCTTGTCACCAAACTTAAAACTGTCGGTAACTCCCAAGTTACTTCCTTCGTAGCGAAACAGTGACCGGTTTTTTAGGTATAAGGGATTAATAAACGTTCCAGAGCCTCGTTTTTTGAAAATAATTCCCTGCTGAGCTAAAACACCAAGTGCGCGTTTGATCGAACTACGACTCACCTTATAGCTTGCACTGAGACTTCGCTCGTCAGGTAATTTCATTCCTGGATATTGATTTGCTAAGATTTTTTGTTTTATATCACTCATCACTGAGCGGTATACTAAATCTGCCATGTCATTTACTCCTCGGATTATTTGATAGACGATTAATTCTGTTTCTAGTATAGCAGACCTATTTAAAATTGGGATCTATTTCAGTAAAAATTGGTTCGTCCCAGAAAAAAGGAGCTTAAGATTTATGAGTAAAAAGAAAAAAAGCAAAATGAAGAAAACCCAGGTTGAACAAATCCTGGATAAAAATAATATTCCATATGAACAAGCAGAATTTCCTACCCACCAAGATGGTGACGTCCGGACGATGAGTGTTGATCATTCTGGTGTTGATGAACACCACATTTATAAGACATTAGTTCTTTCGGGGAATGTTACTGGTCCGCTTGTTGGTGTGATTCCGGTAGATCAGCACCTTGATGAAAAAAAGCTTGCAAAAGTTTCTGGAAATAAAAAGGTAAACATGGTGCCGTTAAAGAACCTCTTAAAGACTACGGGATATGTCCATGGTGCCAACACGCCAATTGGTATTTACGAAAAGTTTCAGTACCCAATTTTCATTGATAATGAGGCGAAAGAACAAGGGGAGATTTACGTTTCATCCGGTAAGCTTGGCCGTTCGGTTAAATTGAATTCAGAGGACTTAGCTAGACTAGTTCACGCTGAATTTGCTGATCTTGAACAACATTCTTAGCATTGTTAACTTATGCGGGTAAATTGATAACCGGTATTAAGAAGCTTAGAATAATAATGACCAATTTTTTATGTTTTATCTAGAAAGGTCTTGAAATAGATGAAGAAAAACTTATCTGCTTGTACCACCGTCCTGGTTGGTAAGGACGCTACAATTGACGGCTCAACAATGGCAGCAAGAAATGATGATACGTTTGGCCCATTAACACCACAGCGGTTCGTCACTTATCCTGCTTACCATAATCACCCTAATCAAGTAAAAGCATACTTAAATAAGTGTGTTGTTGATCGGCCAGCTGATGGTTATCGGTACCAAGGAACTCCAAACGTTAATTACAAAACTGAGGGAGTTTTCGATGAAAGTGGCTTTAACGAAAAGAATGTTGGAATGAGTGCCACTGAAAGTGTTTATGCTAACGAACGAGTTCTGGCATGTGATCCGCTAAATACCGAATCCGGAATTAATGAAGACCTAATCGTTGCCGCAACACTTCCATTTATTGATAGTGCTAAAGATGGTGTTAAGTACCTCGGTCAATTAATCGCAAAGTATGGTTCTGCTGAAGGAAACGGGGTTATTTTTAGCGATAAAAATGATATCTGGTACATGGAAATTGTTACTGGTCACCACTGGGTTGCTGAACGAATCCCAGATGATGCTTATGCAGTAACTGGTAACCGGGTTGCCATCCAACAAGTAGACTTCAACGATTCTGATAACTTTATGTGGTCAGAAGGTATTCAAGAATTTGTTGAAAAGAATCGCCTTAACCCTGATAAGTATGGCTGGGATTTCCGTCACATTTTTGGAACGGCAGATGTATTTGATCAACACTACAACACACCACGGCAATGGTATGGCCATAAGGTCCTCAATCCAAGTGTAGAACAGGATCCGCTCGACTTTGATCTTCCATTCATTATGCGAACCAACCACCGGATTACTTTGGCAGATGTA
Source organism: Limosilactobacillus urinaemulieris (assembly GCF_932750685.1). Taxonomy (NCBI): domain Bacteria; kingdom Bacillati; phylum Bacillota; class Bacilli; order Lactobacillales; family Lactobacillaceae; genus Limosilactobacillus; species Limosilactobacillus urinaemulieris. The sequence goes on from NZ_CAKOBX010000003.1 coordinate 137,948, forward strand.
CAAAAAATTTTGAGTAGTCACTACCAGGGTACCCCGTATGATCCGTTAGGCCATGGTACCGAAGAAAAAAAGCACTTGTTCCGGCCAATTTCTCTTAACCGAACACAAAACTCCCATGTTCTTCAAGTACGGAATGATTTACCAGAAGCCGCCTCTACCATTATGTGGATGAGCTTTGGTATCCCAACCTTTACTCCATATATTCCATTCTTTGGTAACGCAGATGATATTGATGTCAGCTACCGTGAAACACCAAAGAAACTTAATATGGATCTAAAGAGCGCTTACTGGATGTATCGAGCACTTTCAATGATTGTTGAAGCTCATCACGCTGAATTTGCTCAAGATGACCTTAACTACTTAAAAGATTCACGTGAATACCTTTACCGGTGGGTCAGTCAAGTTGCACCAAAGGTTGAAGGAATGAGTGACAATGATGCTTGTGCCTATCTCAGTGAAGAAACCCACAAAATGGTTGCAGAAATGGCAAAACGGACTAAAGAGTTAATGAGTAACTTGATTATGCATGGTCTTGAGCTTTCTAAATTAACCTTTATTATGGATAAGAATTTGTAGTACATTCACCACTAAGAGGATGAGAAAAAACTAGGCGTTTTTCTCATCCTCTTTCCATATTTAGCGCTCTCCAAACCTATAGAGTCTAATCGCGGGAATTAACTGAGGGACTCGAGCCTAACGCAGCGGAGCAAGCCTATTTGGCTACGAACGATTCTGATGATTTCATCATCATTCATCGTTCTAGGTTAGTCAACCGTCCCTCCGAGAAAGTTAATTCCCAGCTTCTTATTTTGTTCCATGTGAAACGTTTCTCCTTTCTTCGTCAGTCGCTAACTACATAATCTGCTAAAATGAAGGTAACAATTTTATTGGAAGGACTGACAATGATGGTTATGCCGATGCTAGGATTAAAGGGAAGCAGCGATCAACAGCAAATTGACGATCGTCTTCAATATCACCCAGACGTATATGAGTTTTATACAAGTGCTGCTGATTTTACACCTGAAGGGTATCAACGGCTTGATGAAGCAGTTCAATATGTTCAATCAAAAGGGATTACGAAAATTGTCATCCATCACCCCATGGTCTATAAGAACTGGCACTTAGAAGTAGTCGCACCAGAGAAAAACTTTCCAGAGCTATACCGTTTCATTGAAAGTTCAACCGAAAAGTTAATTGATTTAGCACAAAAACGGGATATCCAGATCCTGGTTCATGGAGGTTATGCCGGAAAAGAAGTCCAGGAAATGGTCAGCCTTTATCCTAATGTTGAAACCGCACGCCAGGCTGTCTATCACCGTCTCGATCGCTTTGCTCGCGCCGGTGGTAATCATATTATGTTTGAGAATTCGATTGCACCAGTATTTGCATATGGTCATCCCGAACAAGAAGACGAGATACTAAGTCACGATTACCGACTAGCATTCGATACTTCTCACTGTTTTATTGAGATGTATGGTGATAATCAAGCCTTACAGGCATCACTTAAGCATTTGCGTGATCACGTTGTCCACTACCACCTTGTAGATTCAATGGGACTAACACATGATAGCCTGCAGCTCGGTAAGGGGAAAATTGATTGGGCACCTGTATTAAAGCTTCTAAACCCAAATGCTAGTAGCATCTACGAAATCAACCTTCACGATCAATGGAATTGCCATGAACAAGTTGAAAGTCACCGTTATCTTACCACCATCGCTAAAAAGTTAATACAAGGAGAATAGCGTGAAAATTAAAATTCAAAAAAACCACCTATCATTAATAATCGCTCTTTTTTGCTTGTACCTGGCAGTGAGGTATTGGCCCGCAGCGGCTAAATTGATTAGTTCAGTTACTAATGCTGCAATGCCACTCTTAATTGGTGGAATTATCGCATACATTGTTAACCTTCTTCTCAATCAGTATGAGCATCTCTATTCCAGAATGTTTAAGACAAAGCGAGCTCAAAAATACCGGCGATTATTCGGGATTATTTTTTCTTACCTAACAATTATTCTGATCCTCGTGATCGTCTCATCATTGGTAATCCCAGAACTCGTTTCTTGTATCAAATTACTGGTGGCTAATCATGGCCAAGTGGTTAATCGTTTCGTAAAGTTTATCGAACATAATAAGGATCTAAATACCTTATGGAATAGTTTTGACTTAGGTAAGATTAAATGGAATCAGGTCGGCAAATACCTTACTACTGGTTTTGGCGGAACTTTTAAGGCAATCATTTCAACTGCATCATCAGTATTTTCAACTGTTGCGACTGCAGTGGTTGCTCTCTTTTTCTCCATTTACCTCCTAATTTATAAGGAAACCCTGAGCCACCAAATAAAACGCCTTATTAATGCCTACCTTCCCCGGTTAGGCAAACATATTTTCTACGTTACCAAAGTTTTTAATGATAGCTACAGCAGCTACATTGTTGGTCAGTGTAAGGATGCCGCTATTTTAGGAATTTTCTGTTTTATTGGGATGAGTGTTCTTCGAATGCCATATGCATCAATGATTGGTGTGGTAACAGCAATTGGTGCCCTAATCCCCATTATCGGTGCAATTCTTGGTGCCGGAATTGGCGTAATTATTATCTTCGCTGTTTCCCCAATTCAGGCAGGAATGTTTTTAATCTTTATTATCGTCCTTCAACAGCTTGATAACCGAATTACCTACCCGCTAGTTGTCGGTAAATCAATCGGTCTGCCTAGCGTTTGGGTCTTTGCCGCCGTTATTATTGGTGGTGGAATTTACGGTATTTTAGGAATGATGTTTACTGTACCGTTGTTTGCTGCCCTCTATAAAATTATTAAGACAGATACCCATAAACGCTTAGCAAATGAATAATTTAATGGGAGAGTTACTCTAAAGTCACATAGGACTCTGGATTAACTCTCCCATATTTTTAATCTTCTTCTGTTTCATTACTATCTGCCATTATTTCTAGCAGGTATCGAGCTTTCAATCCAGCCAGGACAGCGTCAATCCCCAGAACCATTAACTGTTCATTTGACGAGTTGAAATTAGGATTAGTGGGGATCGGCTCATTCCTTAACCGTGCATTAAGGACCTCCACAAACCGATCATAGGCTTGCTTAGGATAATCTTTAGTAGTGACTTGAAGAATTCCTTGTCGAATATCATTAATCGTAAAAGTATTTTTGAAGAAACCAATCAACAATAAGTCAACGATTTGGTTAACTGCATACTTTTTCTTAATTGGTGCTTGAATGGTTTTCTTTTTTACGTAGTTATTAATCATTGACTTGGTAAGAGGTTCCATCCCCAAGCTAGTTAAATACTCATTAATTACTGCTGCTACTTGATCAACATATAATCCCAAGCTTGGTAATTCTTCCCACTTTGGAAAATGCATCCGGGAAATACCATTCTCCCAGCGTTTAAATTCTGTTAAGTTTGTCATTGTTGACCTCCCTCGCTATTAACAATCCCAATCGACTGATTAAGGTAGCGGTTGGTTTCAAGAACCGTCTGGAAAACCGAGACTAGTTGGTTTATTCCTAATTTATCACTAGTCATTGGTTGTCCTTCACCAACAACTGAAACACTTGTATTAGCCGACGTCAATGGTGGAACGCGGACAATCGTATACGGGATTTCAAACTCATCAATCATCTTAATTGCATATTGATGCGTCATTATCATCGAACGTGCATCCTTACCATACCACTTCTCTACTTGCTCAAGTGAAGCATCGTCTGCTGTTCCAGGAACGCTTAACATGATAATTTTTATTGGTAAAAACGTACTCTGATCTATTAAATCGGCCAATTCCTGAACTTCGTCATCCACGTAATCGCTTGGCTTTGGTAACCAGCATAGGATATCGCCTGATTGAAATTGAACCCTGAAATTTGTTGATACAACGGCATCCGGCACCTTCTTCATAATCTTAAGTGCCAATTCGTCCTCCCGGCTATCAACCAGTACTACTCTACCCACATGCATTCCTCCTTAAGCACTTACCAAGTCATCAATTCATCCTCCACCGTTGCGTCCTCAATCCGAACATCAGTAATCGTGCTCTGCTCTAAAAGCGGCAGCAAGACTTGAATATTACCGGTGAAAAGGAAGCGTGTTTCTTTCGGGGCTTCTTCTAACATATGAGCTCCTAATTTTACCGCATTTTCAACCGGAAAACCTGTTCCAATTATTGTTACTACACAATCAACGCTATCCAACATTTCAACATTACGAGCAGATGTAAGGTGGCTGCCTTCAAAATAATAAATTATTTTAGAAAAACGCATCAGTGTTGAAACGTCCTGACTCGTAAAAATGACTAATGAGTCAGTCTTTTTAGTATAGTCCGCAACCAGCTCACTCATTGTTAGGCGACTATTCTCATCAAGACCATCAAAGGCATTATCAAGAAGAACAATCGGCCGACACCAAGAAAGGAGCAGCACAATTCGAAGCTTTTGCTGTTCGTCGGGAGTTAAGTCCGCAATTCGCTTTCCTGGAACAATGCCAAGCGATTCAAGCATTTGATTGGTCTGATCAACCGTTAAAACATTTTGGTGATGCTTAAGGGAATTTTTTACTACCTTTAAAACGGTTTTCCCCTTCAGTTCAACATCATCAAAATGGGCTACCAGTGGGTTCCCGTGACGACGATTTACCTTTCCTAACGGCTCGCCATTTACGAGTACTGCTCCCTCTTCAATACTCCCCTGAGCATCTAAGAGCTGTTTTAATGCTGTTGTCGCACCATTATCATTGCTACAAAAAGCAATCACTTGTGGCGAAGTTAACTCTAACGAAACATTTTCAAGTTGATCCCCAGACTTAGCATCGAATGTTAGGTTATCTAAAACAATACTACTCAAATCAAGTCCTCCCAAATTAAGAAACATTATAGATTAATTTTATCATGTAATTATATAAATAGACTATGTCATCGGTTCAAAATGATTTTTATATTTTGCTAATTACAGATTGCTTAAATATTTCTTAGGCTATTTTTAGAGCTTAATGGTTTTCGCCATTATTTACAATACTATCAGCAATCCTTAACAATAAAATAATTTATACTGTTATTTATCGCCCTATTCATCTAAAATAGACTAAGAATCAATTACGTTATAATAAATAGAAAGAGGATCTCAAATGACAGCAATGAACATTATTTATATCTCTATTGAGGGAAATACGCGTTCATTTCTTAGTCGTATGGAAACATACGCTAAGCAACAACATAGTTTTAATCCCAGCAGCCCACTATTAAACCTTAAGGAAATCACTGACCAAACAGAACCAGCTGATGAACAAGAACCATTTTTTGTTTTTGTTCCGACATACTTGGACGGTGGAGATGGTATTACTTCTGGCTTTACAGAAATTATGACTACCGCTCTAGGTGAATACATCGCTTACGGCAACAATGCTAAGAAGTGTCTTGGAATTGTCGGCAGCGGCAATCGAAACTTCAACGAACAATACTGCCTAACTGCAAGAAAGTATGCTAAGCAATTTGATGCTCCTTTCCTCGCTGATTATGAACTCCGCGGAACCTCTCAAGACATCGAGGTTATCTACGATCGGCTTGCAAAGAGATGGAATGAAAAATAGAGTGTAAGCAGGATAAAAAATAAGAGGATGGGAAAAAACTAAGCGTTTTTTCTCATCCTCTTTCCATATTTAGCGCTCTCCGAACCTATAGAGTCTAATCGCGGGAATTAACTGAGGGACTCGAGCCTAACTACGAACGATTCTGATGATTTCATCATCATTCATCGTTCTAGGTTAGTCAACCGTCCCTCCGAGAAAGTTAATTCCCAGCTTTAATCTTCCTGCATCAATTTACCACTACAAATCAACCAAGTGATTCCGTATTTGTCTACTACCTGACCAACTTGATTATCAGCTGTTTGATTACCGAACGGAATTGTAACGCGCTGTTCATCAGAGCTTGCTACCTTATTAAATAACTGCTTTGCCCCAGCTTCATCTTCGCCAAAATCAATCATAATAGAAACCATTGATGATGGTTGGGGGTTCGTCATCGTTGCATCTGCACAAATTAGCTTCTGACCAGCAACCTGAAATATCCCACGAAAAGTTGTAGTGCTTAACGAGTCAATATCCAATCCCAAGTTTTCCGCTTGCTCTTCACTAAGTGGTTGGTGATAAACAATTTCTGCATCAAAGTTCTGAACATAATAGTCCATCGCTTCCTTTGCATTCTCAAATGTTAAATATGGGTATATCTGTGCAGTCATGTTTTTCCTCCGTTAAAATCCTCTTTTTTGATTATATTGTTCATTTTGTGCCACGTCAAACAAGTGTCCCAAAATGAGGCACCGAAAGTTACCTTTCTAATATACTAGAACGAGTATTTTTTGATTTTTCATTCGTAATTTTGCTTAATTCTGTATAAAAAGCAAAAAAGTTTTGTTCTAGACCAATTATTTATCAAGAGCGAACGTTCTTTTCATATAGATAAAAATCTCGGTTGATCCATTATCTTTGCAAGTCATTCATAGCGAAAACGTTTACCATTTTTAATGCAGAATCGCTGTTGAAAGTATATAATTGTAGCGTTAGAAGATTTTCTGAATATTCAGAAGGAGTGAACATTTTGGCTACAGAAAATAAGGCATTAATTACATTATTCGGTGCAACTGGTGACTTAGCTAAGCGGAAGCTTTACACTTCCCTTTTCAAACTTTATCAAAAAGGCTACTTAGCTGACCACTTTGCATTACTTGGTACTTCACGTCACGAAATGAGCGACGAAGAATTCCAAGAAATGGTTTTAAATTCAATTAAGGATATTCCTGCAAAGGATGGCGAAGCAGAAGCATTTTCTAAGCATTTCTTCTACTGTGCTCATGATGTTACTAAACCAGAACATTATGCTAAGTTGAAGGATCGCTTAACTGAGCTTGACAAGCAATTCGGTACTGAAGGTAACCGTTTATTCTACATGTCAATGGCTCCACAATTCTTTGGTACTATTGCTATCAACATCAAGAAGCAAGGCTTATTAACAGATGATGGTTACAACCGTCTTGTTATCGAAAAGCCATTCGGTCGTGACTTCGATTCAGCTAAGAAGTTGAATGATGAATTGTCACAAACATTCGAAGAAAACCAAATCTTCCGGATTGACCACTATCTTGGTAAGGAAATGGTTCAAAACATCCAAGCATTGCGTTTTGGTAACCCAGTTATCGAAGCTCTCTGGAACAACCGTTACATTGACAACATCCAAGTAACTCTTAGCGAAAAGCTCGGTGTTGAAGAACGTGCCGGATACTACGACAATTCTGGTGCTTTACGTGATATGGTTCAAAACCACATCATGCAAGTTGTCGCTCAACTCGCAATGGAAGAACCAGTTGCCTTTACTGACGACGATGTTCGTGTTGAAAAGATCAAGGCATTGCGTAGTTTACGTGTCTACACCCCATCACAAGCCGCTGCTAACTTTGTTCGTGGTCAATATGGTGCTGATGGTAGTCAACCTGATTACCGCCATGAAGATGGTGTTGATCCAGAGTCAGGTACTGAAACATTCGTTGCTGCTAAGTTAATGTTTGATAACTACCGTTGGTCAGGTGTTCCATTCTACGTTCGGACTGGTAAGAAGTTAGCTGACAAGTTTACACGGATTGATGTAGTCTTCAAGAAGCCATTAATCGATATTTTTGCTAATCCAAACTCTGGTAATGAACAAGCACTTCATTCCAACGTTTTAACTATCTTTGTTGAACCTAAGTCTGGCTTTGCTCTTCAATTAAATGCTAAGCACGTTGGTCAAGGCTACACAACTGAACCAGTTGACCTGAAGTTCCTCCAAAGCGATTCTGCCAAGAAGGAATCACCAGAACCATACGAACGTCTTTTCCACGATGCTCTTGAAGGCAACCACACTAACTTTGCTTCATGGGCTGAAATTGCTTACGCATGGAAGTTCGTTGACGTTATTCGGAACCTTTGGGACATCGAAAAGCCACAATTCCCTAACTACACTCCAGGATCAATGGGTCCTGCCGCAGCTACTGAATTGTTAGCTCGTGACGGTCGCAAGTGGGTTTACGATCTTAACAAATAACATAAATTATCGATAAGGTCTGAGAAGAAAATAATTTTCTTCTTGGCCTTTTTTGTTTTTACTTTCAAAGTCGTTTGCTGTATAATAATTATTGTGAAAATAAACACAAGATTAGCTAAGGAGTGTAAGAATATGTCAGATCAAAAAGCACAAATTGGTGTTGTTGGTTTAGCTGTTATGGGTAAGAACCTCGCCTTAAACATTGAAAGTCGCGGTTTTACTGTTGGTGTTTATAACCGTCACCGTAATCGAACTGATGAAATGATTCGTGATCACGGTGATAAAAAATTAGTGCCAAGTTACACAATTGAAGACTTTGTTAACTCACTAGAAAAGCCTCGCCGGATTCTGATGATGGTTAAGGCTGGTAAAGCTACTGATGCTGTTATCGATGAATTATTACCATTACTTGATAAGGGTGATGTTTTAATTGATGGTGGTAACACTAACTTCCATGACACAATGGCCCGGAATGCCAAGTTAGATAAGTCTGGGATCAACTTCATTGGCATGGGTGTATCTGGTGGTGAATTAGGTGCTCTCTATGGTCCATCATTAATGCCTGGTGGTCAAAAAGAAGCTTATGACTTGGTAGAACCAATTCTTACTAAGATCGCAGCTAAAGCTGAAGAAGACGGCAAGCCATGTGTTGCTTACATTGGTCCTAACGGTGCTGGTCACTACGTTAAGATGGTTCACAACGGAATCGAATATGGTGACGAAGAACTGATCGATGAAAGTTACAATATCATGCGGAACGTCTTAAAGATACCTGTTGACGATATTGCTAAGACCTTTGCTGAATGGAACAAGGGTGAACTTTCCAGCTATCTTGTTGATATTACCGCTGACATTCTTACCCGAAAAGATGACCTTGGCGATGACAAGAGTAAGCCAATCGTTGATATGATTCTTGACCGTGGTGCTAATAAAGGAACGGGTAAGTGGAGTTCTGAAACCGCTCTTGACGGTGGTGCACCACAATCCGTTATTACCGAAGCCGTTTATGCTCGTTACATCTCAATGATGAAGAAGGAACGGGTTCAAGCAAGTAAGGAATTGCCTGTTGATACTGAAGCTGTTTCAATTGACAACAAAGAAGAATTAGTTGAAAAGATTCGTCAGGCTCTCTACTTCGGTAAGGTAATGAGTTACGCTCAAGGATTCGAACAAATGCGGATCGATTCCGAACGTTACGATTGGAATCTCCAATACGGCGAATTAGCTCAAATTTGGCGTGCTGGTTGCATCATTCGTGCCCAATTCTTACAAAACATTACCGATGCCTTCACAAAGAACCCTGATTTGAAGAATCTCTTATTTGACGACTACTTCAAAGATATTGCTAAGAAGTACCAAAAGGCTATTCGGGACGTTGTTGCACTTGCTGTAAAGGCTGGTGTACCAGTTCCATCATTAAGTGCTGCAATTAGCTACTATGACTCATTCCGTGCTGAAGTTCTTCCTGCAAACTTACTACAAGCACAACGGGATTACTTTGGTGCTCACACCTACGAACGGACAGACCGTCCTGGTAACTACCACTACAGCTGGTACGAAGAACAATAATTTAACTAAATTTCTATTGAATTAAGGACTTATGATAAGATCATCATAAGTCCTTTTTGTTCATCATTAAATAAATATTTACTAATCGTTCATTTCCCCTAGCCATTTTATTCTCACTAAGTCATCGTTGCTTGTTGTATTTCGCCTATTAGCACTATACCAATTGAACATTTTTTACCTAATGGGCAAATTATTTAGCAAATTTTTTCGTAAAAATTTACTAAAAGAATATTGACATCTTTTATGAAAGCGCTTAACATAATGGCTGTAAGTTATTATAAATGTTGATGCAGAAAAGGGGAGTCTACAATGAACAATAGTTCTAAGAGTCAAGAACACGTTGGTCGTGCCCGTTTCGCCTACTCAATGGGTGCATTTGGACACGATGCCTTCTATGCCTTGCTCTCTACTTACTTTATTATGTATGTTACCGGACACTTATTCCATTCTGGTAACAAAGCCTTCAACGATCACATGATTCTATGGATTACCACAACTATTGCGGTTCTCCGGATTATCGAATTGTTAATTGATCCAATGATCGGGAATGCAATTGACCGGACCCATACTCGTTGGGGTAAATTCAAGCCTTGGGTTGTTGGTGGTGGAATTATTTCCGCTGTTATCTTAGCAGCACTTTTCACCCCACTAGGTGGCTTAAACGTTTCTAGCCCTTATCTTTACTTAATTATTTTTGCCATCTTATACATCATTATGGATATCTTCTACTCATTCAATGATGTTGGTTTCTGGTCAATGCTACCAGCCTTATCATTCAATTCACATGAACGTGATAAGATTGCTACCTTTGCCCGGGTTGGTTCAACCGTTGGTGGTCAGATTGTTGGTTTTGTTATTATGCCAATGGTCCTATTCTTCTCTGCTAACCAAAATGGTGGTACTGGTGATGACCGTGGTTGGTTTATCTTTGCAGCAATTATTGCCGCCATCGCTGCCATTACTGCTGTTGGTGTTGGTTTAGGAACTCACGAACAACAATCATTACTTCGTGAAAACAAGGAACAGACTAAACTTAAGGATGTTTTCAAGGTTCTTGTTAAGAACGATCAATTATTCTCCATTGCAATGTCCTACTTGTTCTACACAACCGGGATTACGCTTGTTAACAGTATGGAGCTTTACTACTTCACATACATCCTTGGTAATGCCAAGGCCTTCTCAATCCTTGGTGGTTTGAACACGGTTGTCGGTGTTATCTCAGTTCTTACTTTCCCAATGTTTACTAATAAGATTAGTCGGCGGAAGTTATTCTATGGCTCCATCAGTATGTTGGCACTAGGATTATTAATTTTTGCTTTTGCTGGTCATTCTTTAGTAATGGTTCTGATTGGTGCTGAATTATTCTTTATTCCACAACCACTTGTCTTCTTAGTTGTTTTAATGACAATTACTGATTCAGTTGAATATGGTCAATTAAAGTTAGGACACCGTGACGAATCATTAACCCTTTCGGTTCGGCCGTTGCTTGATAAGTTTGCTGGTGCCGTTTCCGGTTGGATCATCGGACCTACTGCAATTGCCGCCGGAATGACTGCCGGAGCTACCGCATCATCACTTTCTGCATCAGGCGTAACAACATTTAAGCTTGTTATGTTCCTTGCTCCTGCAATTATGCTTGCCATTTCTGTTATTATTTTTGCTACTAAAGTTAAATTAGACGAAAAGATGCACGCTAAGATTGTTGCTGAACTTGAACAAACTTGGGGTAAAGAGCTTAACAAGAGCGATGACGAAGGGACCATCATTGCTGATGAAGATGAATCAGTATCAACTTCCAAGCCTGGTGTAACGGAAATCCCTGCCCCAGTGGCTGGTACTGTTGTTGACCTGAAGAATGTTAGCGACCCTGCCTTTGCTAATGGAAGCATGGGACAAGGATTTGCAATTAAGCCATCTGACGGCAAGGTTTACGCACCATTCAGCGGTACTGTTCGTGCAACCTTCTCAACCCGTCACGCTGTCGGTTTAGTTTCTGATAATGGTATCGCATTGTTAATCCACATTGGTATTGATACTGTTAAATTACACGGTACTGGATTTGTTACCTACTTCCACAAGGGACAACACGTTGCTAAGGGTGACGAATTAATGGAATTCTGGGACCCAACTATTAAGAAGGCTGGTCTTGACGATACCGTTATCGTTACCGTTACTAACAGTGAAGAATTTAACTTCAAGCAATTAATTTCTGCTAACCAAGAAGTTACAACAACTGATAACGTTATGGAAGTTACTAAGAAGGACCAAGAAAAGTAGTTCTTATCCTCTGAAGAAAAAGGCAACTGAGATTTTTCTCAGCTGCCTTTTTTTGTTCTATAATCAAGGACGGAGGTGTGAAAATGGCTAAAAATAAAGTTGTCGCCTGGTTTTTCGTTATTCTGTGGGCAATTGTCCTCATTTTAACGTTTATGAATAAGATGATGCCAGCAATGGATCTGATGGCAATTGGGATGTTCCTTGATGCAATCGTCTGTTTAATTAAGTCCTGAGTGTAAAAAGAGTACGAAGTCAAAATTGTAATTCAGCGAATTACGGGTTTGACTCCGTACTCTTTATTTATTGGGTTATGTGTTCTTGGCAACATAGTCAAGATCTGTTCGCCCTAACCTTCCTCGAGCTAACGACCTCCGACTCCGACGGCTAATCCGCCGTTCGTCGGAGAAATCGTTAGCCGCCGGAAGGTTTTAACGGGCTCACACTCTATTTTACCTGATCCACAGCCGTACGAACGACGAGGACGTCAACAGGGGCATTACGCTTAACATAGGACGTAACAGAACCCATGATAGCCCGTTGCATCCGTGACAAGCCACTGGCACCCATCATAATCATATCGTTATGGTGATCCCGAACAAAATCAAACGCGATAATTGTCTTTGGGTTTCCTAAACGAATGTGGATATCAATATTATCAAAGTTTTCCTTATCCTTAACACCCTTCAAAACGTCATCGAGGTATTGCTTAGACTTATCAACCAATTGATAAGCAATACTGCCATCAGACATTCCAGCAAAGTTGTAAGCCATTGCACGGGTATCAATAACGTTTAATACATCAATGTGTGCCTTACCATTACGCTTAGCAACCGCTACTGCACGTCCTAACGCTAATTCAGATTCCTTTGAGCCATCCATTGGAACTAAGATGTTTTCATATTCTTGATCCATAATCGAACCCTCCATTCAACCTCTTACATTTATTAATTACTATTGTACCATTAATTAATCCGCGCTTGTAACTATGCAGTTATTATTTATCACTTTTAACAATTATTCTCTACTGATTAAGCATTTGACTTGCATCATGCAATCAATTACAATCAACGGTAAATAATATTAAGATTTAATTAGGGATGCTTAATTAATTCTAATTTTGCATCTAATGAAATGAGGTAATTAACGTGGACAAAATTGATCGAAAAATTGTCAATATTTTACAAACAAACGCTCGAGCGTCCCTAAAGGATCTCTCAAAAGAATGTTTTATCTCCTCCCCTGCAATTGCAGCAAGAATTAGCAAGTTGGAACGTTCCGGTATTATCAAGGGCTATCAAGCAGATATTAACCTCGAAAAAATTAACTTCCATGTTAAAGCTTTTATTCAAGTTCAACTTGAACCTCGGCAAAAGAAAGAATTTTATCCTTATATTCAGAACATTCCGAACGTCATTGAATGTAATTGTGTCACCGGTGATTTTTCCGAAGTAATGGAAGTCGTTTTTCCATCAACAACTGATCTTGATGACTTCATTAATGATATTCAACAACGCTTCGGCAAGACAAGTACCCAAATTGTCTTTAGCACCAGCGTTGACCACCGCGGCGTTCAATTAAGTGATCCCCAAGAATAGGAGCGATTACTAATGCTTAGTTTTCGTCGAGCAACCACAAATGATCTGCCAAGAATCGTTGCAATTTACAATAGTGCAGTTCCAAGCCATGATATCACTGACGATGAAATGCCTATCACTATCGATAGTCGCCAAGACTGGCTCAATCATTTCACGGATCATTTCCCAATTTGGGTAGTAATCAGCGATTCAATAATCATTGGTTGGTGCTCACTTGGTCAGTTCTATCCGCATCAGGCTTATCAATTTTCTGCTGAAATCTCAATTTATTTAGCTCCCGGTACCCAAGGACGAGGCTACGGAAAGCAGATTTTAAAGTTCATTGACCAGCAAATTACCGACAACCTTGATATTAAAACTGTGATTGCTTACGTTTACGAAAATAATCTTCCTAGTCAAAAACTTTTTCAAAAGTGTGGCTATCAGCAATGTGGCGTCTTACCACAAATTTCAATCATTGATGGCAAATTCAGAACACTCAAAATCTTTGTTAAACACTTCTAAAAGAAGCCTAAAATTTGTCCAAAGTGAAATTCATTTTGAACAAATTTTAGGCTTCTTTGAATAAGAACTGAGATCCGTTCGCCAGGAGCTGACTCACCCTCTAGTTCTTACCATAAGTATCTAGGTAGTGATTATATTCTTCACGGTTAAATTCTTTTTCAGATTCACCAATAACCAGGGTTGCAATGGAATTACCAACAACGTTTACGGCCGTTCGTCCCATATCAACAAACCGGTCAATTCCGGCGATAAAGGTTAACCCTGCAATCGGCACACCAATTGTCGAAACACTGGCCAAAAGAACAACGAAGGATGCCCCCGGCACACCGGCCATCCCCTTACTGGTAATCATCAAGACAACCAATAAAGTAAACTGGTGGGCAAAGGTTAAATGAATCCCGTATGCCTGAGCAAGGAATAATGCTGCTAATGACTGGTAAATTGCTGAACCATCAAGATTAAAGGTATACCCAGTTGGAATAACGAAGGAAACAATCCCCTTGCTAACACCCATCTTTTGTGTCTTCTCCATTAGCCGTGGCAACGTAACCTCAGAGCTCGCTGTTGTAAAGGCTAAAATAATTTCATCAAGAATAACGTGCATTGTCTTCCAGTAACGCAAGTGGAATAAGTGGGCAGTAATCCCTAAAATCACCACAACAAAAATGATCATTGTCATATAAGCAATCACAATAAACAAACCTAGTGGCAACAAAGCACTAATTCCCATTTCGGCAATTGTCATCCCAATCAGACCAAAGACCCCGATTGGCGCAAACTTCATTACCCAGTTAGTAACCTTGAACATTACTTCAGCAACTGCATTTAACACATCAATAAGGATTTTGGCTTTCTCACCAACCGCAGCAATCCCCAAACCAAAGAGGACTGAGAAGAGAATTACTGGCATCATATCCCCATCAGACATTGACTTAAAAATATTCGTCGGAATAATTGAAAGGATTAGATCCCAGAAGCCACTGTCATGTGAGGCAGTCTTTGCGCTTGCCATGTATTTTGAAATGTCAGTAGCATGAAGCTTATGGATATCAATAAACGTTCCCGGGTGAGTAATATTCCCGATCACTAACCCAAGAATAATAGCAATTGTAGTTAAAACTTCAAAGTAGATTAAGGTTTTCCCACCTATCCGTCCTAACTTCTTAATATCACCAATGTTCGCAATCCCGACCGTTAAACAAGAAACAACGATTGGCATGACGATCATTTGGATCAAACGAATAAAAATAGTTCCTAAGCTCTGCATGACCTTAATCGCACCAGTATTATGATAAAAGATCATCCCACAGATAATCCCTAATACTAGCCCAATCATAATTTGCCAGCCCATGCTTAGGCGTGAAATTCGGTATTTTTTCACCTTAAATCAGACTCCTTAAAAAATGTCTTGTTCTACTTTAGCATATTTTTTAGGGTTTTTCTTAGTAAAATTTAAATTTTGCTTAACAAAAGACGAACAGTTATTTCATACTAATAATTATTTATTCACTTATCCTTTGCTTGGAAGCGGTTTATTTTTCGTGTAAATAGAAGTAGGATATTACTATAGTCTATTTCAAAGGAGGAAATCGACAATTGACCAAACAATGGGCAAATAGTCTCACTGGTCGCTGGTGCTTTTTAGCATTTTCCATTTTGCTAAATGCTTGTTCCAACGGTCTTACCGTTTCTACAAACATGGGAAGTGCAATCTGGACTGCCTCCGCTGCTAACCTTAGTAACTGGCTCCACTGGTCACTAGGAAATATGCTGTTGATTGAAGGAGTTATCGTTGCAATCGCTAATTTGCTTCTGTTAAGAAGATTTGATTACTTTCGGTTAATCCGTAATCTTCTTTACATCATCCCTTTTAGTTATATTCTTCAGGGATTTGCTGACTTCTTCAATCATATTGGCGTTCCCGAACTCAATATTTGGCTTCGCGTTGTTCTTGATATTATTGGGCTATTTGGCATTGCTGCCGCTGTTTCACTTTACCAGCGAGCCAACCTGATTATGCATCCGAATGATGACTTCCCATATATTTTACGGTTTCGTTTTATGCACGGTTCCGCTGTTTGGTCACAATGGACAAGTTATATTCCGCCAATTATTTTAATCATTATCTCAGTAATTGAGACTCACCAGTTAGTTGCCGTTAACTTCGGGACAGTTTATAACATTCTTACACAAGGTTACCTAATTGGTTGGTCTGATCATCATTTCTTTAGCAAATTACACCACCACCTAAATTACAAGTATTAAGAGAGGTAATTTTATTATGAAGGAAACCTACATTAATGGTCATATTTTTGTTGGCGATTCAGAAAATCACTTTGCCAATGGCATGATCGTTGAAGACGGCCGAATTAAATGGATCGGTAATGATCCGGTCCCTGAAGGAGAAACAATTGATCTTAAGGGACAAACCGTTCTTCCAGGATTGATCGACTGCCATACGCATCCAAAATACATTGCCGATGCATTACACGGTGTCGCTTGTACCCCGCCAAACGTTAACAGTATCAAGGAAATGCAAGAAGCATTACGTAAATCTCCCGCCTATGGTAAGGGTGAAGATGTCTGGATCGAAGGATGGGGATTTGACGAAACCAAATTAGCCGAGCACCGGAGCCCTAACCGGGACGATCTCGATACTGTTTCAACTACTCAACCGATTTTTATTTACCGTTCAGACTGTCATTCTTCTGTTGGTAATTCTAAAGCCCTTGAACTCGCTGGAATTGACGAAAATACTCCTGACCCAATTGGTGGAAAGATCGAACGCTTCGCTGATGGCCGACCGACTGGTTTCATGCGAGAGGTTGCCGCATCTCAGCTTTTGATTCGTGCTAAGTCTGCTCAAAGTTATGAAGGCGATGTCCAGAACATGATTAAGAGTTCCAAACATTACCTTGCCAATGGAATCATTGCAATTGGCGAAATGATGGGACGAATGAAGCCATATACCTCTCTCAAGCTCTACCAGGATGCGATTAAGGGTGGTTTTGTCCCTAAGGCATCAATTTACTATGTCTTTGATGAAATTGATCCTGAAAAGGGCCTCCAACCAAGTGGCGACGCTAAACTCCGCGTTGCTGGGATTAAAGTTTTCATGGATGGTAGCATTTCTGGTGAAACAGCATTTAACGCTGAGCCATACCCATCAGGGAAAATGGGAGTTAGTCTTACATCGAAGGAAAAGCTGGCTCGTGCTGTTAATATGGCACGTGAAAACAAGCTGCAGTTAGCCGTTCATGCAATGGGCGATCAGGCTATTCAAACCGTTATCGACGTTACCAAGGATCTCGATCCATGGCTTGATGAAATGCCATCAGTGCGGATTGAGCACGCATCCTTAATGAATGATGAAATGTTCGCTGAAATTGCTAATAGTAAAATGAAGTATGCCTTAGTAACTCAACCGATCTTCTTCTTTGCTGAAGATGAATCATACCGTCATTACCTTAACGCTGAACAATTCAAGCTAGCATATCGAGTAAAGACAATGTTAAATTCCAAGGCAATGCTTGGGTTGAGTTCAGATGCTCCATGTACTCCATGGGCTGAACCTGACAGCCCCTTCTACAGTATTTATGCCGCTGTCACCAGGAAAGCAGCTAATGGTGATGTTGTGAATGCTGATGAAGCAATTACGGTTCCACAAGCGGTTCTGGGATATACCCGTGATGGTGCTAAAATCGGTGGCTTTGACGATAATGGTACTCTGGAAGCAGGCAAGGCAGCTGATTTCGTCATCCTCAATAAGGATATTTTCTCTGTTCCCCATGACGAGCTTCAAACTGTTCGGGTTAAAGAAACCTGGATGGCTGGGGAAAAAGTTTTTGAAGAATAAATATTTGACTTTGAAAAAGGCTGGGATTGGTTCCTGGCCTTTTGATTTTGGAAATTGCTAGAGTCCTAGGCAACAAAGTCGAAATTGGCTCGCCCTAACCTTCCTCGAGCTAACGACCTCCACCTCCGACGACGAAACGTCGTTCGGTGGAGAAATCGTTAGCCACCGGAAGGTTTTTAACGGGCTCGCACTCTAATTTTCCAATTGATGCCGCTTTCAAAGAAGTTTACAATAGGGTTGTGAATAGATTTGCAAATTAGTTTTTTGGGGATTGGAGTGAGAAATTTGCAAGAAGTTAAGAAAAAGCATCGGTTTCATATGCCGTCAGCGTTCACGATTCTATTTATTATCATTGTTATTATTGCTATATTAACTTGGATTATCCCAGCCGGAACATACGCAACCGACAAAGCGGGAAATATTATTTCTGGCACCTATCGTTCGGTTGCTAGTAAACCTCAAGGGATCTGGGACGTCTTTATGGCGCCTGTTATTGGGATGGTTGGTGACAAAAAAACTGAAGGAGCAATTTCAGTTTCACTATTCATTCTTGTCATTGGGGGCTTTCTTGGGGTTGTAAATAAGACAGATGCTCTCAATGAAGGGATTAGTTCAATCGTTCACCGTTATAAGGGACGAGAAAAATTACTGATCCCGATCCTAATGATCCTTTTTGCCATTGGTGGTTCTACTTACGGAATGGGTGAAGAAACAATTGCCTTTTACCCATTACTGATCCCTGTAATGATGGGCGTTGGCTTCGACTCATTAGTTGCCGTAGCGATTGCCCTTGTTGGGACCCAGGTTGGTTGTTTAGCATCAACCGTTAACCCGTTTGCTACCGGAGTTGCTTCACAAACATTAAATATTTCACCAGGTGATGGTTTAGGTTCACGGGTTCTTCTCCTGATTATTACGACGACCATTAGTATTATCTATGTTTATCACTATGCTTCTGTAATCGAAAAGCATCCTGAAAAATCGCTTGTTTATCACCAACGAGCAGCGGATGAAAAGCGGTTCGCAATTAAAGTTCGGTCTGACGATGGCGATTTCAAAATGTCGAAACGACAAAAAGCAGTTATTTGGCTCTTTGGTCTTACGTTTGCAATTATGATTCTTGGTCTAATTCCATGGACTAACCTAAACAGTCACTGGACATTCTTTGACAGTTTTACTAAATGGCTGACTAGTATCCCGTTCTTAGGCAATTTACTCGGTCATGATATGGCACCACTAGGAACCTGGTACTTCAACGAAATTACCATGCTCTTCCTCTTTATGTCGGTTCTGATTATGTGGGTTTACCACATGAAAGAAAGTGAATTCATCGACGCCTTTATGCAAGGTATGGCTGACTTCCTTAGTGTTGCAATTATTGTTGCCGTTGCCCGGGGAATCCAAGTTGTAATGAACAACGGGATGATCACGGGAACCGTCCTTCATTGGGGTGAAATGGGTCTTCATGGCCTTTCACAAAGTATCTTTATTATTTTGACCTACATTTTCTACATCCCAATGTCCTTCTTAATTCCATCTACTTCTGGACTAGCAGCTGCAACAATGGGGATTATTGGTCCTCTTGGGCACTTCGCCCACGTTTCTGGAAGTCTAGTTATTACGGCTTATCAGGCTGCTTCAGGTTGGGTCAACTTAATTACTCCAACTTCTGGAATTGTTATGGGAGCATTAGCGATTGCTCACGTTAACATCAGTATTTGGTGGAAGTGGATGTTGAAATTGATGATCTACCTATTCATCGTTACCTGTGTATTCTTAGGAATCGCTGCCGTACTCTAGGAGGAATTAAATTATGACAGAATTAGTTACCGAAAAAGAACAACAAGAGGCTGTCGACGCTCTTGAAGAGTTAATTTCCGTACCTTCTTACAATCAAGCTGCTGAAGATGGTGCTCCATTCGGTCGGGGGATCCGGAACGCCCTTGATAAGATGATGGAAATTTGTGAACGGCTTGGATTTAAAACCTACGAAGATCCTGATGGCTATTATGGTTATGCTGAAGTTGGTGAAGGCGACAAGATTTTTGGTGTAATTTGCCACCTTGATACTGTTCCTGCTGGCGATCCCAAGACCTGGGAACATGATCCATTTAAGGGAACAGTAGTTAACAATGCCGTTTACGGACGTGGTTCTCAAGATGACAAGGGACCTGGAATTGCTGCATTATTTGCTGTTAAAGCTTTGATGGACCGTGGTTATAAGTTTAACCAACGAATTCGCTTTATCTACGGAACCGATGAAGAAATTCTTTGGCGGGGAATTGCTCAGTATAACAAGAAGGAAAGCCAAATTGATAGTGGAATTTCTCCTGATGCGGAATTTCCACTGATCTATGCCGAAAAAGGTCTTCAGCAATCCTACCTCGTTGGACCAGGAACGGACCAACTTAAGCTGAGTCTAAAGAATGCCTTTAATGCCGTCCCAGATAAGGCCGTTTATGGTGGGCTAAAACAAGATGAAGTAAAAGCTGCCCTTGATAAGCATGGGTTTGAATACACCAGCGATAAAAATTCAATTACCGTTCTCGGAAAGTCAGTCCATGCAATGTTAGCACCACAAGGAACTAATGCCGTTCTTCGACTGGCAATCGCCCTAGATGATGTCTTTGACTTTAAACCACTTGATTTCATCGGTAAGCTCTTCAAAGAGGATGCCACCGGTACTAACCTCCTCGGTGATGTTGAAGACGAATCTGGGCACTTGACTATCAATATTTCAAGTCTTGAGATTAACGAAAAGGAAACCCGGATGCAAATCGATCTGCGGATCCCGGTTACCGTTGATCGGGATAAACTTTTGGAAAAGCTTGCTCAACGGGTTGCTCCATATGATCTCAAGTACGTTCACTTTGATTATGTTGCACCGCTATACGTTCCAAAGGATAGTAAACTAATTCAAACCTTGATGGACGTCTACAAAGAACAAACTGGTGATACTACTGCCACACCACAAATCTCCGGTGGCGCTACCTTTGCTCGAACAATGAATAACTGTGTGGCCTTTGGTGGAATGCTACCAACCACTCCCGACTACATGCACCAAGCAAACGAACAATGGCCTCTCAAAGACATGTTCAAAGCCATGGAAATCTACGCTCAGGCGATAAGGAGGTTGTGCGTAGATTAGAAGAGTGCGAGCCAGCAGAGAACTTGCGGAAGGTTAGCGATTTCTCCTGACGAAGGCGGCTTGCGCCTAGGAAGGAGGTCGCTAACTCTAGCAAGTTCCTGGTGAGCAGATCTTGACTCAGTTGCAGTAAAACAACAAAAATTGCGGTCACGGCGAGCAAATCTTAGATATGTTGTAGTGAACCCGTTCTAATCATTGATCTAACTAAATAGACTGAGAGTTAAGAAAATTTTTCTTACTCTCAGTCTATTTTTTTCAACAATATATTGTTGATTTCATTTTAGTTTCGCCTTATTATCCATACAAGAGATTAATTGTATGGATTGCAATATAGGAGAGCGATTTGAATGCCAGTTAACGACTTTAGCCATCACCAACTTACCTGGTACCCCGATAAGGGTAAGTTACAACGGCCAATTTATAAGAGCTTACTAGAACAACTAAAAGTCGCAATTAATAACGGAGAGCTTGCTCCAGGGACTAAACTTCCACCGCAAAGAGAATTAGCTGACTTTCTCGATATTAATTTCACTACCATCACCCGGACATATAAATTGAGTGCACAGCTTGGCCTAACTTTTGGGATTCACGGTAAAGGAACATTTGTTAGTCCTAATGGGATTGATCCGCTAACCGCTAATTCTCACCAACGACACACCATTGATCTAGGGTTTGCTGCCTCATTTGAACAAACAAACCACCTCTTGGATCAAGTAATTAAAAAAACGGTTAAGCAAGGAGCCACCCAGCTCTTAACGTATGACTCTCCTACTGGTCGCGAAGTAGATAAACTGGCTTTTAAGAGTTATCTTCGGTGGCTAGGAGTCGAACTTCACATAAATCAAGAAGTTCTTGTAACCGCTGGTGGAGAGAATTCGTTAACCCTTCTCCTCATGATCATTTTTTCACGCGGCGATAAAATAGCGGTTGATGAATTCACTTATGGTAACCTAATCGCAACTGCTCAGCTTAACAATATCCAATTAGTTGCAATCAAAAATGACCAGTACGGGATGGACCCAACTGATCTCGAACGTAAATGTCAAAGTAATAATTTAACTGGTCTCTACCTAATGCCCGAATACGGCAACCCCATGGGAATAACATTGAACACTAACCGCCGCAACAAACTAGCAATGATTGCTAAAAAGTACCACCTTAAGGTTATTGAAGATGATTACCTAAGCTTTCTAAGTCGAAATAATCATGAAAAACCGCCAAAAATAATGCAGCTTCTTCCCAACCAAACCTTTTACATCTGTAGCATGTCAAAGGTGCTCGCATCAGGATTACGCATCGGCTATCTTGTCTTTCCTCAAGCCTATAAGCAACAAATTGAGAACGGCTTCTTCAATACGGTAGTCAAAGTTTCTTCCCTCAATAGTGCGATCGCGACCGAAGCAATCAATAGCCTAACTATTTACAAAATAATCGACCATAAGATGTCTCTAGCAAAAGAAGCTAATAAGCTATTTGATAGTATTTTCACTGATGCTCCAAAAACCAGCCTAACTGATATTGCATTTTTTAGACGGCTTCCTATCAAGAAGAAAATAAGTGGTCAGCAAATTGAGCGTGGATTAGCAGACATTTCTATTCGTTGTTTTAGTTCTGATCGTTTTAAAATAAATGCTTCAGCAACAGGTGCTTTTCTTCGTGTTTCACTTTCCGCTACTAGTTCTCTTAACGAGCTAGCATACGGCTTAGAGAAGTTAAAAGGATACTTAGAATCGCAAAAATTAATATAGAAAGAGCTAGCCCAGAGCGAGTCGAATTTCGCTCTGGGCTAGCTTTGCTTATTCTTATTTCGTCGTCTGTCGCTTAATCAAATGGGTTCCAACAACCGTTTTACATGGATCACTAGCTGGATGTGCGAGGCGTTTGACCATCACATCAACTGCGGCGTGAGCCATTTCATCAGTTCCCACATGGATCGCCGACATACTTGGATAAACATACTTCACAATTGCCGTATCATTAAAGCTAATCATTGCTAAACGATCAGGAATATTAATTTTTGCTTCCTGAACGGCCTTTAGTGCCCCGACAGCCATCGGATCATTAGCAATAAAAATTGCGTGAGGTAACTTGTCACCAAGTTCTTCAATTGCCCTCTTCATTGCCCGATAGCCCGACATTGACGTATAATCACCGGCAAACATAAATTCTGGATGATAAATACCACGTTGCCGTAAATCTGCTTCAAAATATCGCCGACGTAGATCAGGAACGACTTCATTGTCCGTTGTCTTTTCTGTTCCGGCGAGCATTCCAATATCCTGAATTCCTTCATCCAAGAACTCGTTAATAACAGTATGGACAGCATTCTCAAAGTCGGGCACTAAGCAGTCATACCCCGCGGCTAAACTATCGAAATCAACAAAAACAATGTTGTTAGTTACCAGTTTTAACTCTTGCACTTGCGAATCACTAAATTTACCAATTGCAATAATTCCCGTTACATTCCGGGGAATCTTCTCTAAGTCGTTTTGATAAATTGGCACTGTTTGGATCCCGCGTTGTTGAGCAGAACGTTCGATCTCCATCCTGATCCCCATATAGTAAAGGTCATCAAGTTCTTGGGTAAGCGAATACCATTGAACAATTGCTACTCGTTGCACCTGGTCACTTCGCGTCCGCTTATGCTTCGTGTAATCTAGCTCTTCTGCAGTACTTAAAACCCGTTGTCGAGTATTTTCGTTAACAGAAAGCGTCGAATCATTATTCAAAATTCGCGAAACCGTTGCAATAGAGACACCAGCTCGACTGGCAATATCACGTAACGTTGCTGCCATGGTAATCACCCCTTCCCATTTTTAGAACTTATTTTACCTGGATTACCGTTAATTTGTCTAGACCGAACTATAATTGAGCGATAAAACGATCCCAACCAGCGTTCCCGGCTTCATCATCCTTGAAGACACCGGCATTCTCGAGAACATTAGCAAATACATTAGCCAATTCTTGCTCCATGATTTCATCAACGTTGTCAGCATTGATATCCATCTTTTCGGCGATTTCCTTAGCCCATGGAAGGTGACTATCAGCAATATTATTTGCTTCGCCTAACCAGAACTTCTTAACTTCGGCTAATTCACCCTTTAACCGAGCTGGCAAAATTGCTCGTCCCATAACTTCGATCAAACCAATATTTTCCTTCTTGATGTGCCACAACTTTTCGTGTGGGTGGAAGATACCAAGTGGGTATTTGTCACTAGTATTGTTGTCCCGTAAAACAAGGTCAAGGACGAATT
The DNA here is from genome assembly GCF_932750685.1 of Limosilactobacillus urinaemulieris. Classification (NCBI taxonomy): domain Bacteria; kingdom Bacillati; phylum Bacillota; class Bacilli; order Lactobacillales; family Lactobacillaceae; genus Limosilactobacillus; species Limosilactobacillus urinaemulieris. The sequence goes on from NZ_CAKOBX010000003.1 coordinate 162,231, forward strand.
TCTTTCCATCACGGTGCATAATTGGCGTTACTGTGTGGTGACGAGTATCACCATCAAACGCCTTTAAGGACAGACTTTCATCGTCATAGTGATCCCAAACATCAATAATGTGAGAACCAAGGTTGATTAATTCAGTGGTGTTCGCACTGGTTAATCGAATGTCACTCATTGGCCAGTTAACAATTCCGGCTTCAACGTCTGGGTATTCGTCAAAGTGAAGCGGCTTTTTGATTTCAGCTTTCATCATTGGGAAACTGTGATGACCACCTTGGTAGTGTTCGTGAGCTAACATTGATCCACCAACAATTGGTAAGTCAGCGTTACTGCCGACGAAGTAAGCAGGTAGTTGTTCTTCAATTTCAACTAAGTTAACCAACGTTTGGCGATTAATTTGCATTGGTTCATGCTTACTGTCAAGGAAGATACAGTGTTCGTTGAAGTAAGCATATGGTGAGTACTGGAAGCCCCACTTGTGGCCGCCAACCACGATCCGAATTACCCGGTGATTACTCCGGGCCGCTTGTCCTAGACGTCCCTTGTACCCTTCGTTTTCCATACAAAGAGCACATTGTGGATACTTCTTCTTGGTATCATGAGCAGCCGCTGCAATCGCCTTTGGATCCTTCTCAGGCTTAGATAGGTTAATCGTAATTTCTAGATTACCGTACTTGGTTGGCCGATCAAACACAATGTTCTTCTTAATCGCAGCAACCTTAACGTAATCATTCGATGTCATTAACTTGTAGAACCAATTAGTCGCAGTTTCAGGAGACTCTTGGTACTTCTCCCAAAATTCTTCATTCACAGCGGATGGCCGTGGCGTCATTAAGTCATAAAGTTGATCATTCAAAATTTCCCGTTCTGTTTGACCATCTTCAATCTTACCCCGCTTAACAGCCAGGTCAACTAATTGGGCAACAACTGGCTGGTCTTCATTACCATCAACATCCTCATCGCCCACAAAGCCACGAATCTTATTCATTACATAAATCTTGTCAAGTGGCTTGTACGCTCCACTGGCAATTACATCATCAGCAAACTTTTCGATTAACTTCATCTTTTAATTCCCCCACTCACTTAAATACATTCCTCAAGCTAACGTTCTAGGCAGTATAGTCGAGATCTGTTCGCCAGGAACTTGCTAGAGCTAACAGCTTCTAATATTACACAGCCGAAACGTGCTCGCCGTGACCGCAACTTCCGCCTAGCCATCCTAGGCAGCATAGTCAAGATCTGCTCGCCAGGAACTTGCTAGAGCTAACAACCTCCCTCCCAGATGCTTTCAGCATCCAGTCGGGAGAAATTGTTAGCTTTCCGCAAGTTCTCTGCTGGCTCGCACTCTACAACTTGTGTGGGCCATCCACAACTTCGGCGTCGTAGAAACTGGCGTCGTAACCAATCTTATCGCGGTAGATCTTACCAACATTCTTCTTGAAGTTTTCGGCCTCGGACTTCTTAACAATGGCAATTGCACTACCGGCAAACCCACCGCCGACCATCCGTGCACCAAGACAGCCAGGTTGATCCCAAGCATTTTCTGCTAAGGTGTCTAGTTCCTTACCAGTAACCTCATAGTCATACTTCAATGAAACGTGTGAAGCGTTGATTAAGCAACCAAGTTCTTCAAGGTCACCCTTTTGCATTGCGTCAATGGCCCGCTTTGTCCGTTCGTTTTCACTAACTGCATGACGAGCACGACGAATCAAAGTGTCATCATTAATTAAGTAAGTGTATTGATCAAACGTTTCAGAATCAATTTCACCAAGCTTATTGATGTTTAACTTCTTGCTGAGACGCTTTACAGCTTCTTCACATTCTTGAACCCGTTCGTTGTACTTAGAACCAGCCAATGAGTGGGTCTTGTTCGTACTCATGATGATAATTTCGTAGTCGCCAAGTTCAAGTGGTAAGTACTTGTAGTCCAAGGTATTGCAGTCAAGGAAGATTGCGTTATCTTTCTTCCCCATCCCCACAGCAAATTGATCCATGATTCCGGAATTCAAACCAACAAAGTCATTTTCGGTCTTTTGACCAAGCTTAACGAGATCAATTTCATCAATATCTAAGTTAAATTCTTCCTTTAACAGGTTCCCCATCAGCATTTCAATTGAAGCAGATGATGAAAGACCTGAACCATATGGAAGGAAGCCATGGATGTAAAGGTTAAATCCATGATCGATCTTATAACCGCGTTGCTTGAGGTAAACAAGCATCCCCTTAAAGTAGTTAACCCACTTTTCATCTTTAGCAGACTGTGGTTGATCATCATTAATATCAAAAGTAATGATCTTACTATTTTCAACCTTGGCGGAGTTTGCTGAGTAGATGGCTACGGTAGTGTCTTCACGTGGGCCATAAACACCGTAAGTACCAATGCTAATTGCACATGGGAAAACGTGACCACCATTGTAATCCGTGTGTTCACCAATCACATTAATCCGACCTGGAGAGAAGAAAACATCCTTTCCCGGTTCCTTAAATGTGTCTTGATATTCTTTAAGAAAATCTTGCTTATCCATGTCAAAATACCTCCATGACCACTTGAACAAAGTGGCTAAACAAATTAGTAAACTTTTACTAAACTATAATTTAGACTCTTTTACTTCATTTGTCAACAAGCGCTTTCATTTTATAAGCAATAGCGTTGTAAGCGTTTTCCGAAAAAGGCTGGTAGGACGCCTGTTTGTCTCCCCTTAGTTCGGTTTAAAGTCCTATAATTATAAAAAAAGGAAAGGGATTTTTTCATGCGTCACTACTCCCCAACTTCTCTTTACGAATTAACATCTCCTCATGGTCGCTGGTTTATTAAAAAGATTAATCAATCTGCAACGCTTTACACAACTAACCTTGGAAGCCGGTTACGGTTTATTGCTAAAGACGTCAATAACCTGACAGTTAATGTGCTGGATAACCGCAATCCACTTTCACCCTCACAAATTTACGCCTGGCGAATTGACGGCAACCAGTGGCACCGAGAACTAGCAAGTCACCGCAGCTGGCAAATAAAATGCGGACCGGCAACACACCTAATTGAAATTATAACGGCTGGCAATACAGATCTTGATCGTGTCTGGAACGGTAACGAAGGTTTTGCGATCACTTCGGTTGATATCAGTCAAGGAGAATTAACCTGCGCATCACCAGTTCCGGTAATTGATTTTATTGGTGATTCAATTACCGCTGGCTGTTGGGTAGCTGGTCGCAACGCTTCGACTGATTACCGACCAGAAAGCAATTACGCGGGTACCGCCGTTGACTTGCTTCACGTAACTGATGTACGAATTGCTTACTCTGCTGGTGGCGTACTTCGTCAAGCTACTGGTGGGGTCCCGACCGCAAACCACTTCTTAACGAATCTTGACGTCACAACTCCTTGGCAAGTAAACACTCCCGATCTAGTTGTAATCAACCTTGGCGTTAACGACCGCCGTTTTTCGTTAGCTCAGTTCAATGCAAGCTACGATCACTTTTTATCCCTTGTTACTAATCTTTTTCCGTCAACCCCAATTCTTCCAATGATTCCGTTTAGCCAGACTTTTGCCGAGTCAATTCGCTCTCTTACCAAGAAACACACCCTTCCCCTGATCGAAACTAGGGGGTGGTGTTCTAGTTTTACCGATGGCCTCCACCCTGATCAATCTGGAACCACCGAAAGCGGGTACCGGTTAGCGGAGAAGTTATCAAACTGGCTAAAGTAGGGTACAATTAATAAAGTAAAGTACTTAGGATGGTCGCAAGTAGTTCATCCTAGTAAAGGAGGTTTTGACATGACGGGTCAACGCTTATTAGACATTCAAGATGGTCATAATTTTCGTGATCTGGGTGGCTACGAAACTAAAGATGGACGTCATGTAAAGTGGCACCGGCTCATTCGTTCCGGTTCCCTTGCTCATTTAAATGAACATGATTTAAGCACTCTAGCAGCGATTCCCGTTACGATCGACATTGATTTACGGGCACCAGAAGAGGTTAAGCAAGCTCCTGATAAACTCCCCCAAACTGCTAATTATTATCATCTACCGGTATTTAAGTCTGATGAGACTGATGCTTCTCACAGTGATGAAGAAATCATGAGTCGGATTCTAAAACCAGGTAATGGCTATCAGCACATGCTTGATGTTTACCAGCGGATGGTAGAGGTTCCGACTGCTAAGGCTGCTTACCAGCGAATGTTTGAGCTCCTATTAAGTAATACTCAGGCTAGTCTCTTTCACTGTACTGCTGGAAAAGATCGTACGGGGATGGCTGCTTACCTAATTCTAAGCGCCCTCCAAGTACCTGAAGAAACGATTCTGAAAGACTACCTGCTCACCAATAAGGCAACTCAAGACTTTCGGGAACAGTGGCTTCAAGCGTTGCGTGATAAAGGTGAAAGTGAAGTAGTAGTGGAAAATCGCCGTGCTCTCGGCTCTGTTTCAGCCGACTACCTTAACCAGGCAATCAATTTGATTAACACTAATTACGGGGATGTTCAAAACTACTTAACTGAATACCTCGATCTCTCACAAAACGATCTTAAGCAACTACAACAACTATATTTAGATTAAAGAAGTGATTTTAATGAAAATTTCAGTCCCGCTCATTAATGGAATGTTAGCTGATGAATACGGCAAGTATGCTCCAGATAATTTAATGTTGGCTGGCCATCCGATTAAATCTTTCCCGATAGAGATCAATGAAGCGCCGGCCGAGACAAAGACATTTGCCATCGTTTTTATTGATTATGATTCCACTCCGGTGTGTGGGTTTACCTGGATCCACTGGCTCGCTGCGAATATTCCTAGTGACATGACTTCCATTCCAGCAAATGCTAGTCGCCAACTAAGCGATCAATTTGTGCAAGGAAATAATAGTAATGCTGGTTCCCTAGTTAATGGCGATCCTGCAATCTCTAGCGGTTACGTAGGTCCACAGCCACCAGATCAAACTCACCACTACACACTAAGGGTTTACGCTCTTGATGACCAGTTGCCGCTTAAGAACCACTACTGGTTAAACGAGTTTATCCATGCCGCTAAAGGTCATATCTTAGCCCAGGCAGAATTTGATATTCCAAGTCGCGCATAAGGAGGAATAATAAAATGGAAACAAGAATTTTCTTTAATCCTGGCGATTCAATCGCTAATATTCATGATTACAACGAAGCAGTTCGCAAGGGACAAATCTTCAAACGTGAACGAGAAGCCGATGATCTCGTCATCGCTAAGGGACCCGATGACGAAGAATACGCAATCTTCTATGCAAAGGATGCGCAAGTCCAGCCGAAAGCTGATAAGGTTAAGCCATATGAAATTAAGAATCGGCTTTAGCGTAATAAAGGGAGTGAGACAGAACTAGCTCGCTAGTTCGTTTTCGAACCCCCGCAAACACAAATAGGGCTTCAGTGTTCGGATTTTCCGAGCACTGAAGCCCATTTGTGTACTGCGTCGTTTGTATTTTATCTAGGTAATATAACTTATGTCACAACTCTTTTTTCATTTTTTCCTTTACCGGCCACCAACCAGCTTAGCAACTTGAGATTCAAGGTAGCCAATCAATGCGTCTGAATCAGCTTTGAAGTCATCAACAAAGCTTTTGCCGTTTGGTGTAACAACACCAACTTGTTCACCCATTGCATCGGTAACAATTAACTTATCCCCGTCACGTTTTACCTCATCGTAGCGTCCTTCAAGTGCCTCATCCAATAAGGCCTGCAAAATATCTGGAACAGCCTGTTCGATCACTTCTTCTGGTGTTACTTGTTCACCATGAACCTGATGTTTAGCTACCTGAACAGCCACTTCATCCATATTCTCAGGAATATATGCACTCACTAATCTCAGCTCCCTTTCATCACGACAAAATGAGTTAACTACTTTTTTCGCTTTTTTCGTCGTTTCTTGCTAAATTTAATTCCTTGTGGGACCCGCTTCTTTCTTAATAATTGCCGATCCTTCTCTACCGGAACTGGTTGACGGGTTGCCTGTTGCCGCTTATGCAATTGTTGTCGTTCGTACTCACCCCATGGACTAAGGATCGAACGCATGAATGTTGCTACTTGTGATTGGTGGGCATCCATCCACTTTTCGGTTTTATTCACGTTATCAGTATCGACACCTTGACTCTGAATGTATGAAAGCATCAATTGAGTTGTCCGTTGACGACGCTCCATTGAAGCCAGCATATTTTGAGAGGTTTGCATATGGGCAATCGACTTCAAAGCAACCCGATACTGATCCATATCAATCTGGTCGGTTCGTTTCAGGTAGTCAAACAGTGCTTGAGCAGTTGGAACAATATTCAAAATCTCTAACTTGGTAATATTTGGATCTAGCGGCATCATCATCCCCAAGACCAATTGCAAGTCAGCAAACCGCCACTGATTAATGCCTTGATGACATTCCTGATACATTAATTGCAGAAATTCCGCAACCAGATATTGCTGATCAGCAATGCTGAGGTCTTTCTCCTTAAATTCTGGAGCAGTAGCGACCTCTCTTTTGATCCGCGTAATTTCCTGTTTCATCTTCCCTGCTGGAATTAACTTCACAGGGGCTGTCGGTTGCTTTAGTTCTTCACTTACCGACTCTTTGACGGATTGATCTTTTTGTGGTGCTTCATGGTTACCGGTTTGCTTTTTTGGACCCGAAGCAACTTCATCATTTAATTCAGCTAATGTCTGGTGAGCTTTCCGGCACTTATTCATTACTGGACGCTGCTCATCAATAGCCTTCTCAATTGCGCCTAATTGCTTATTCCCCAAGAACTTTTGATAAGCCTTCAGCACTGGTGCCACGGCAATTCCAAACGAATTAGTTAATGCTGGATCGGCAATAAATTGACCAACCATTACTTGTTGAACCGCTTGGGGTGTCCACGCGGTATCATCCAGTTGGTGCTCTTCGGTCATATACTTATTAAACCGAGTCAAAATGTTTTGAGCATGTTTCTGCTGATTAGCAGATAACTGGTCATACGTGGACGAATTTAAGAACCCTTTAATATGTTCTTCCTGTTCGCTCATTTCCCAATTATTCCTCCATCAAAAATTGAATTATCCTCTCTATCATATCATAATTACAGGTGAACAATTAATTAGGCCGTCAGCAAGACGACAAGGAGCGATTTTCAATGCAACGTAAAAAGATCCAAGAAGCAATGGCCCACGTATATTTTCAAAAGATGACACCGAATGGCTATCACGAAATTGAAAAAGAAATTGCCAAATTACAAGCACAGCGACCAGCTAAAATCAGTCAATTAAAGGCTGCTCGCGCTCTTGGCGATTTGTCAGAAAATACCGAGTATAGTACCGCTAAGCGTGAATTACGTCATTTAGAAAGTCGGTTACGCTACTTAAATAAGCAACTCCAATACGCTAAAATCATCAAACCTACCGATTCACAAACCATTGATCTTGGAACAACAGTTACCCTTCAATTTATTGACGATAACGAACGGGTTAATTATACGATTGTTGGTAAGCAAGAAGCTGATTTGCAAAAGCAAAAGATTTCATTTGACTCACCGCTCGGGCAAGCACTACTGCATCAAAAGGTGGGACAAACGGTTTCAGTTCAGGCACCACAATCCACCTACCAAGTTAAAATTTTAGCTGTTCGATTAACCTCCCCTGAGGAATCGGTTTAAACTAACTTCGTAAAAAATATTTTGGAATTAACTCGGTCCCCTGCACTAGCCTAATTAAGGCAAATATCGACTGATTAATTAGCTAATTTTTTGCTTGTTTCGCTAGCGAAGAATGCTATACTAGATCCCGTTGCATTTGCACAGCGCCCACAATATATTGTATTTTTTGCTTTTATTTATTTAGTGTGGGCACAAGATATTGATATAGGAGACTTTGAGTAATGAAAAACTATTTACACTTTCTCGCTCACCAACTTAAGGGTTGGCCCCAACAAAACTACTACCTGTTTTTCTTCAGTCTTGGCTGTCAGGTAATGACCTTGGTAAACGATAAAATTACCTGGATTACGGTAATTACCTTTATCGGAACAACACTGGGAGTCCTTTGTATTCTAGCAATCAACGCTGCTAAATCCGTTAACGGTTGGTTAGGGATCCTCTCTGCTATCTGTTTTATCATCGTTGGTTTCAGCGCCAAAAATTATCTCAGTATTGGTGAACAGCTTGCTTACGTTGTTACTCTAGATATCCCAGTCCTGCTTTCTGCTAATTGGAATATCAACATGGTCTCCAAAATCCGGAAATTCACTGGCAAAACTTGGGTCATTGCAATTCTCTCAACTATTGCTGTTTACCTTGTTTCTGGTTATCTAATTGGTGCCTTAACTAACGATCCACGTCCATGGATTGATGCCATTAGCTTCTCAATTAGTTTAACCGCTGGTGTTATTTGCTTTCTTCGGTACAACAACCAATACTTCTGGTGGCTGGCTTCTGGAATTTTCCAGATGGTCCTTTGGGGAATTACCTTTGCCCAAGGTGATGCTTCATTAGCAATGGCCGTTAACAGTATGGTTTACATTATCAATGATGTCTTAGCCTTTACCATTTCACCATGGTATAACAAGCGTGAACGTGCTCGCCTTGAAAAAGAAGAAGCTAAGTATTCAGCAAACTTACAAGCTTAAACTAAATAGATGAATCCCCAATTCAAGTCATCACGATTTGAGTTGGGGATTTTCTTAATGTATGATCTGATTAGTTATTTGACTTTGGGGGTTCAAAGATGGCTAAAATCTTCGTTGATAAGTTTACAGTCAGCCGCAGAAAATTAATCTCAAAAGAACTCTTAGTATTGCCATATTCAGCGTACTAAGAGTTTTTAGTTTGCTCACCTATTGATTAATGAACCCCCCCATATAAAATTAAGGTGAATTCAACTTATTGGGGAGATGATTCAATGTTAACCGTGAAGAATCTTAATATTTTCTATGGTCATAAGCAAATAATTGAGAATGCTTCATTTAGTATCCAACCGGGTGAAATCGTGGAGTTAATTGGGCCAAACGGTGCAGGTAAAACAACCATTATGAAAACACTCTTGGGTCTGACAAAATTCACTGGATCGATTTCTTTTAATAATCAACCTATTACCGCCAATAACCACAAGGCACTGCAAAATGTTGGCGCCTTGATCGAAAATCCCGCAATTTACCCGTTTTTAAGCGGAAAAGATAACCTCTCCCTATATTCAACTGATAAAGATGAGGTCGCGGAGTTAATCACTAAGCTACAAATGGATTCTTACATTCAGCGCCAAGCTAAAAGCTATTCAATTGGGATGAAACAAAAGTTAGGGATTGCATTAGCCCTGCTTAACCACCCCCAGTTTGTGATCCTAGATGAGCCAATGAATGGTTTAGGCATCGAAACCATCATTCTCATCCGAAAAATAATCCATGAGTATGCCCATAACGGAACCGCATTCCTTATTTCAAGCCATGTTTTAAGCGAACTGCAAAAGGTAATGACTTCCGTAATCATTTTAAACCAGGGACATATCATTATGGATGTCCCAGTTTCCCAATTCCAAGAAAGAGACAGTCAGCAATATCGCTTGGTAACCACTGACAATCAAACCGCCATTAAGTTATTAACTGCTAATTCCGTTACCGTGACCCCTACCTCTACTGGACTTGTTGTTAATAAGGATGATCTCTCGCAAATTCAACAAATACTGTTCAATAACCAAATCTGGTTACGGGAGCTTGTTCCTAACGTCCCATCTTTCGAAAAGAAAATCATCACTGTCCTTAAAGAAAGGCGGGAGACCTCAAATGGAAAATAGTTTATCACGAGAAACCTATAAATTCACTCACCAGCGAACCCCGCTTTACGGCTTCCTTGTTATGGTTTGCTTAATGCTCTATAGCAGTGTTCCCTCATACAAGGTTAACCCCTTCTTGATCAGCCAGGGATTTGGTGCTATTCAATGGTGTGCAATCATCATGGTCGCTGTCAGCGCTGATTTTATTTCAATGGAGTACCGTAATAACACAATGATCACGCTTCTTTTTAGAAGTAACAATCCCCTTACAATTTATCTTGCTAAACTGATTACCCTAGTGGTTTATGGAATTGCTTTGTTGGTAGCTGGCTTTGTTTGCTCACTGGTTTTGATGCTATTTCTAGGGAATAACTATTCATGGTCTGATAGTTTTCATGGTTATTCCCTAATTACCGCATTAGGATATAACTTTCTAGGCGCTTTTATCTACCTAATGTTTACCATTTCTCTCTCACTACTTTTGGTTATCCTGTTGAAGTCAAATTCAGTTGTTATCATTATTGGCCTTGCAATCGATTTTCTTGGGGCTAATTTTTCTGGGTTATTAATGAATATCCTCCCGAAAAAATTATGGGCGTGGAACCCACTCAATATGATTAACATCATTGTTCAACTATCCAATCAAAGTACGATTAAAATTACCCATCTCAGTAATTTTGAATTAATTCTCGGTAACGGTTGCTATACCCTACTATTCATTATTTTGGGATTGTGGGCCTTTAAAAACTACCAAAAATAGAGGGAGGGACAAGTATGTATCCCGAATTACATCGTGAACTTTACAAACTCAGTCACCGCAAACTCACTTGGTGGATGCCCGTGATAATGATCGGTTTGATGATTATTATGGGGTTAGCAATGGGAAGAGACTATTCCAATTTGCTTGTAATGACCTGTTATAATTCTAGCGACATTATTATGCTAATTCTTGTTATCCTTGGATCGACTATTTTTTCAACAGAGTTTCAAAATAATACGATCCTTGCACTGATTTATCATTCATCAAGTAAACTAGCGACCTTTATGGCAAAATACATTGCATTATTTATCTATAACGTAGTCCTTCACCTTTTAGCAATTGTTTTTACCATTCTTTTAAATATTGTTCCACTTCTCAATGCACCAGTATCGTGGACAGGCATTTATAAATACCACCAGCCACTAGTAGTAAATATGCTGGCGACGACTGGTATTGACATCATAACTTCAACGCTAATTATCAGCTTACTGTGTCTCTTCTCTTGTCTGATTAACTCCGATGCAATTGTTATTGCGATTAACGCGATTATCATTTTTATGGGGAGAGGCTTTTCCGCAAGTTTACTAAACGCTAACTTGGGAATCGGTCAAATTCTCAAATGGAACCCCCTTAACATGACTAATCTCACAACCCAATATTACAATTACGCATCCTACCATCCCACTTCCATGCTCTCCAACAGCCAACTCTTCTGGGGAACTTGCTGTTATATCGTTTTGATTTCGGGATTAGGATACTTAGCGTTTAGAAGAAAACGATTTTAAAAAATAAACTTCAAGAGCTTTGCAATTAAGTTCTTGAAGTTTATTTTTACTATTCTTCTTTGATTTCCTTTTGGTAAGCTGCATAGGTGGTTGGATCAAAACAAACCATCTCAACCTCAGCAACAACCTGGCTTGTTTTAAGGAAGTCACGGATTGTTGTGATGGCAATATGAGCAGCCCGGTCTAAAGGAAAGGCATACACTCCGGTACTAATCGAGGGAAATGCTACCGTATGACAATCGTTTTCTTCAGCAAGCTGCAAGCTGTTTCGATATGAATTAGCCAACAATTCGTCCTCGCCATTATTACCACCATGCCAAATTGGTCCTGGCGTGTGAATAACGTACTTTGCCGGCAGACGAAAACCATGTGTAATCCGTGCTTCACCGGTTGGACAGCCATGAAATTTCAAACAAGCGGCATACAGTCCTGGTCCAGCAGCTCGGTGGATCGCTCCATCAACCCCACCGCCACCAAGTAATGTCGTATTAGCAGCGTTGACAATCGCATCAACGTGGACCTGAGTGATATCTCCTTGGATTGCTTTAAGTTGGTGCATTTTTCTCCCCCTAACTTGATATTCCTAATTATAAAGCTTAAGAGGAACCAAATCCTCTTTTTCCATAGATTTAGTTCCTCTGACGATATTTATTGTTCAATTTTAGATCTAAATTGCGGATATAACCAAATTGTAGCGGTAACACAAAAACCAAATAAGATATATCCCGTAACCCTTCCAGAAACATATCCTAAATAATTATGGATATCTCCTGGCATTGCTGAAAGTGATGAGGCAGTTAGCTCGAATTGCATCACACCCAAGACAAGCCAACAAATATAGAATCCGTACTTCATTTTTAACCTTTTCCAGTCAATATATTTTAGAAGAACAAGCGTATTGAAAATTAGCGCTAATACTAATACCCACATGAACTTTCGCAGAGTTAAGTTACCCATTATCACAGGCTTTGCTAATAAAATTACTGACATAATAACGTTAATAATGTAGCTAAAGATAAAAGTTCGCCGTTCTTTTTTATTTATTTCATGTTCTTGCTTGTAGTTATCAATCATTTTATGATCCTCCCGTAATAAATCATCTAAACTTATACGGTAGAGATCACTAATTTGAACCAACATAAAGATATCCGGATAACTTCGACTATTTTCCCAACTGGAAATTGTTTTTCGTGAAACATTTAGTCTTTCAGCAATATCTTGCTGCGTCCAGTTATTCTTCTGTCGATAAGATTTCATTTTTTGAGCAAAATTCATCTCCAATTTAACCTCCACCGATATTAAATTGATTTCCCGGGAAATAATTCTTGATACTAAGATAACCAAAAGCGCGTTAAATGTCACGCTAAGGATCGTGGCAACAAAAAAGTTCCGCTTGTCTACTCTCTCAAGACAAGTGGAACTTTTTTGAACTTACTTTAGAAATGTGGTATTGCTAACGCGACCGCAATCGGTTATCGGTTCTACTGCAGCATAGCTAAAACGTGCTCAGCCTAACCTTCCTAGAGCTAACGACCTCCACCTCCGACGACATCCCGCCGTTCGGTGGAGAAATCGTTAGCCACCGGAAGGTTTTAACGGCTTCACACTCTCCTCTTTACCAAATATTCACCCGCTCTCCGGAAGCTTTGAACATCGGATCGTTGGGTTGAATGTTGAAAGCGGAGTAAAAGTCATCGAGGTTTTCTGCTTGAATATTGGCCCGGAGCTTTTGTGGAGCATGAACATCAATGGAAAGTAATAATTGTTCATACTGCTTAGTAGCTTTCATTCGCCAGATCGTTGCCCAATTAATAAAGAACTTCTTTGCATCGAAATCATCTTCTTGCTTAGCCGCTTCAAGAGCACAACTCAAGCCACCGGCATCAGCAATGTTCTCAGAAACGGTTAACTTCCCGTTAACTTTTTGACCAGCGAATTCAATTCCATCAAACTCTTTGATCATCTTTTGGGCTAGCTGCTTAAAATGTTCAGAATCTTCCTTAGTCCACCAGTTATTCAGGTTTCCCAACTCATCAAAGAGCGCACCATTATTATCAAAGGCGTGAGAAATTTCATGAGCAATTACCGCACCAATTCCGCCGTAGTTCTCACTACTGCTTTGCTTAAGTGAGTAGAATGGGGCCTGTAAAATTGCAGCTGGAAAGACGATGATATTCTTAAACGGATGGTAGTATGCATTTACGGTTGCCGCACTCATTTCCCAGCGCATCCGGTCAACCGGCTTGTTCCACCGACTAAACATCTCGCGATTTGCGACAATGTTGGCTTGATTAAGGTTAGCAATTAATGACTCACCCTCATCAATTTTAATTTGATCGTAAAGAGCTGGGATTTTGTCTGAATACCCTACTTGAATGCCAAGTTTATCTAACTTTAAAATTGCCTTATCACGGGTAGCCTTGCTTAACCAGTCATTGTTAGCTAATCGTCCTTTATATACTTTGATCATCTGCTCAACCATATGATGAACATCTTCCTTAGCTTGGGGACCAAAGTACTTCTTCCCGTAATAGTCACCCATTACTTGGCTAAAGACATCTCGTGCCAAGTAGTAAGCAAACTTCCGTTGATTAATCGACTTTTTACTACCGGAAAGTGCCCGACTATAACGACCATTAATCTCCCGCATTTCATCATCAAGATAGCTTGCGTTAGCTCGAATAACGTTGATTAACACCCAGCTCTTAAACAATTCAAAGTGATCCGTTAAGATCCCATTAAGTGCCTTAAAATATTCTGGTTCAGTTACAATGACCTTTTCAGGAGTAGTACCAATGAGCCGTTTAATCACATCTGCCAAGTCAAGCTGATCAGTTGAACTTGCTAATTCTTCTACGGTTTGCGGATTATACATTTTACTATAATCAGCTGCTTCCTCTGCGCTTTTTACGTTTGGAGCAAGAAGAGCATCAAACTTTTTGGTATTTTCAATATGCTTGGCAGCTTCATCCTTATCGTACCCAAGCTTATCCATCAAGGTAGTAACCATTGATGACCAGAGCTTTAGAAGCTGATCGTGTTGGTCCTTCTTATCAGCTTCATAGTAGCTTTTATCTGGCAAAATTAACGATGGTGCTGCAGCGAATAGAGCATAAACAGTTGCGTTTTTCATATCAGCATCAATATCAAAAACAACCGGTGACGGCATCCCCGCCATAATCCAGTTACGCCATTGACCCTGGTATTCATCATATGACTTCAATTCTTCAATACTTGTTAGCATCCGCTTAAGTGGGCGTGGGCCAACTTTTTTACGAAAATCAAATTTTTTAGCTAACCGGTATAGTTTTACCATCTCGTTGAAGCGGGAATCATCACTTTTTTCTTTTCCTTCCGCATAAGCATCTAGGTCATCCATGAGCTGCTTATCAATCTCGTCAACAAGGTCATTAAATCCCCCAGTTGCCGGCTTATCATCAGGGATTTTAGCGTTCTTTAGCCATTCCCCATTAACCGCTTCATATAAATCGTTTTTAATTTCTTGTTCATTCACTGTCACGCTCTTCATCCTCCTTATCAATCATATATTTATTATACTATTTTTAATTATCCGTTATCCATTAAAGGGCTTTAAGAGCTCGAATCGCGCAGCCCCGCTAAACCATTGAGAATGTTGACTTAATAATTGGCCAACTGCCCGGTAATCATCAAGATTAACGTTTCCAATTATTAAATGATGGTGTTGTAGCTGACGAGCTAAAATTACGTCCGCAGCCATTACCCGATCCCGAAAGAGCATTTGATTTCCTAAATCCCAATCAACATTCAGGAGCTTAACCGCCCGCTGGTATTCTTTTGAATGAGTTAGGATCTGTTTCATTACTGTCGGCTTTAATAATTCAGTCATTTTATTTCCTTCTTTAAGCTAAGAACTTGTCCAACCGGACGATGAAGTGACAAATCTGTAACTGACCCAGTTACTAACCAGTCAACCTGATGAAAATCGTATGGGTTAATCTTTTGCTCACCCCATCCATCAGTCATAATTACTACTAATGAATTTGTTGGATTAATATGGCGATCATGAAGAAAATCAAATATGCATTGAAAGCTTGTTCCTCCACCACCAACTCGGCGAAAAATAACCCGTTTACCATTTTCAATATGTTGATAGTGTTCAAAATGAACACGAGCATCAAATGGATAAATTTCTACGGGAAGGTGATCGCTATTTGTCATATAGCTAATCTGGCTTAATGCCTTTTCCAACTCATCATCAGTTACCGAACCAGAATTATCAACAAAGACTAAAATTCTGGGAACCAGTCGACTAACCGATCCCGGAAGTTCCATCCGCCAAGGTTGGCGTCGGTTAAACCTGTACGCTGCTTCTTCTCTTCCTGCAGCTAGCGTTCCCACTTGGCGACTAATCAATTGTTGCCAATTAAACCGGTCATTTATTTGTGGTTTCAATAATGTTGTTAAAATGTCACCTGGTAACGATCCACGATCCCTTTTAGGAGTATTCATATACGCTTGATGTAAAATCTTCTTTAACTGAGCTAACCGCAATTGTTGAATTCCAGAGGCAGGTTGGGCATCGCTTAATTGCCATCCCTGATGTGTTTCCTGAACTACCCGGGAAGGCTTTGCTTGATCATTTTGCCCTGCATCCTGTTCTTTTTTTCGCTGCAATTTCTGCTTATCTTGCTCTGATAGGTTCTTTAATAAACGAAGATAACTACTTGAATCCTGATGTGGCAAAATTCTGCGGTGCAAATACCGTTGCAGTTCTTCTAACGTCATTGTTTCACGGGGAACTTCTGGTAAATATTGGTTAACTGCAATGTCTGTTGCCAATTGAACTAACTCTGGCGTAGGTGAATTAGCATAACGTAATGGGTGTTGCCATAGTAAATGAAGGGCTTCATGTTCTAATAAAATTACCACTTCATCACTTCGTAGATCGGCTAGTTTTTGGGGAACTACCCTTAATTCAATTTGATCCTTCCGCCAAAAAAGACCCAGGATCGCATCTTGCTCCCGAATAACCCGTCGAGGAACCTGCAGAAGAATTTCACCAAGGATTCGCTGAGTTTGAAGAACTTGAACAATCGCTTGAGTAAGAACACGATTAGCTATTTCATAATCTGACGGGTTTTTTCTTAGTTGTTCAAGCATTTTTGCTAGTCGGTTCATTCGCCACGGTCCCCATAAGTTGCTATTTGAGCGCCGGTTTCGTATAATTCTGCCACCGCACCGTCAGGATTTTCCTTAGCGGTATTATACATTCTATTTAATAATTCATCGTTTTCACCAACTTGCTGAATAAGAGAATATTGACCATCTGGACTAATATCGGTTAGGTATGAACTAAAATTAGCTGCCCCACTATTCTGTGCTAACGTTTCTGAATATTTCCTAACCCATTCACGTAAAAGTGATAACTTATCAGCTTCTTCTAACTGCTGAAAGTCGGTTTCAAGTCCAGCTTGGTTTATCATATCGCTTACCTTTAGGCGAATTCCGTGAGCCTGAACAAATTTAGCAAATGAAACCCCAATCTCAGTTCCTAAATCACCACTAAACAAGTCAGGTGCCAATTGTTCCTGTACTTTTCCAGGAAGTTTTTGTAATTGATCCAGATTCCGGGAAACTCGTTCCCAAGCTCTTGGCGTTGGTGTTAAATCAGAGCCAAATTGATGTGGTTGAACTAGCCGACTCGGATACTGCGTTAAGTATTCAATTACCAACGGATTAATTTGAGAACGTTTAGTCTGTTCTCGCGGCTTTTTTGCCCACTCAAGCCATTCGTCAGTCGAACTGGACATTACTAGACGGACAGTTCGATCCTTAATCGCCGCGTCACCAGTTGAGACTGCATATTCACTATCTTCAAACCCTTCCATTGTATTATCTGGATTTTCGGCAATCACAATTTTAACCGTTTCTGGAAGTCGTAAACTATTAATTTGTCGTTGGAGAACCAAGTTCATCAGCTCACTCTGAACAGACTGCGGTCCTCGATTAAATTCGTCCAGAAACCAAATAATTTCCCGGTTGGGATTCTCTTCAGCGTAGCGCACGATTGATACCAACGTTTCAGAGTAACCAAACTGAACATTTGCTAAGCGACCATGATTCTTTGTTTCAATAAAAGAATCACTAGTCAGCGGTGGTACAGGAATTGCAAGATCTCCCTTTTCACTTAAACTAACTACGGTAGTATATAGTTTAGCGTCCATCTTTTTAGCAACTTCCTCTACTAAGGCAGATTTCCCTAAACCAGCTTCACCGACAATGCTAGGAACATTTCCAGCGCGTAAAACTAACGGGACCGTAATCAGGAGCTGTTGATATGTCAGGGCCATTTTTATTCCTCCCATCCATGATCTTTTAAGTTCATTTCACGTTTCCGCAGACCAGAAACATAAGGGTTTCCCTTAACATAAAAGCGGTATGGCTTACGACCATCTTTACCATTTAAATTTACCCCAATCCGACTTGTTGTGGTAATCTCACGCGGCTGGCGGCCGGTAGCAAGATCAATCGTTAAGGGACTTGTTTCTAATGGTCGACCATCTAATTCTCGTGAATGAATTCCGAGTGCTTGAACCAGCTTTGCGGGACCGTTACTAAGATTAACGCCACTCATTCCCCGATTAATTATCATTTGTTCTTGATTAACAGTCGGTTCTAGCCCCCGAATAAGGACTCCCTGAGGCTCTTCGGCATCCTGAACAACCACGTCAAAGCAGTAATGGCCCCTAATTTGATAAAGATAAATATTTCCCGGGTTACCATAAAGCGATTCGGAATAATTCGTTCGTCGACCATTATATGCATGTGAAGCGGAATCATTTTCACCAAGATAGGCTTCTGTTTCTACAATTAATCCACCAGTTGTTATCCCATCAGCATTAGTATAAGTAATCTGTTTCCCCAATAGTGCTTGGGCAATTTTTTCCGTGGGACGTCCAGTAAAAAACTGTTGATATTTTGTTAGCATCCTTGATTCCTCCTCAACTTGTACTATTCTAAAAGTATCACTAATTAGAAGGGGATTCACTATTATGGAATTAAAGTTAGAAAGAATTTATACAAAGCCTGCCGATTTAGATGGCTACAGAATCCTTGTTGACCGTATTTGGCCCCGTGGGATCTCAAAAGAAAAGGCCCACCTCGATCGCTGGATGAAAGAAGTTGCCCCAAGCAGCGATTTACGAAAATGGTATGGCCACGATGTCGCTCGTTTCCCAGAATTTAAGGAACGCTACCTGAATGAAATTGCAAGCGCACCTTCTTACTACAATACCCTTCGTGCAATTGTTCAGGAAGAATTAAAATCACAAAACGTCATTCTTCTTTATGGTGCTAAGGACGAAGAACATAATCAGGCTGTGATTCTTGCAGATAAGCTCGCAGCTGATTTAGGAGTTAAGGTCCACTCAGTTAAAAAAAGCGAAAATTAACATAATCTCCTTAATGTTCTAAAGCTAAACGCCAAAAAATGGATTTTTAGCGTTTAGCTATCTTTTTGAAACAACAATAACCCCCGAAAATCGATTTTCGGGGGTTATTGTTTTAAATCCTAGTGATAATTATGCTAAAAATTCAATTTTTGGCATTAACAGTAACTTATTTTAATAACTTCATCCCTTGCTGCAAAACCGCATCATCCACAAAGGTTGTCAAGAACCGTTGAAGTGGCGTTTCACTATGGCGATCTTTAAACGCCATTGGTTCGGCGGCAATAATAACGGCCATCAGATTATTTTCCGTTAACATCAATTGCCCTGGTCGTTGATATTTCCCCTTTGTATGTTTCCCGGTCCGCCAAATATGGATCTTGGCGTTCCCTTGCTGATCTACTTTCAGTTGATACTGACCATTATCATCTGTTTCGACCGGAATACATGTAAACCGTTGGACTTCATATTTTCCTTTTTTACTCACTATTCTCTTCCTCCAGCCATAAGTTAACCTAACCATATTCTACACTCCTCTAGTCCCACTCACAATTAACAAAAAGTGCTAAGCTAAAGTTAGTTTATATTCAGGAGGTTACCATTATGGCAGACAAAGCAATTACCGCTGAACAAATGCGGCACTATGATTCGTACACAATTAACACAATCGGCATCCCATCACTAGTATTAATGGAACGGGCAGCATTGGCGGTTCGCGATGAGGTATTAAATACATTTCCGTTGAATTTACAAAATGTTGTTGTGGTGGCCGGAAGTGGCAATAACGGCGGAGATGGACTAGATGTCGCCCGTCTCCTCCATATTGCCGGTGTAAAAGTCACTATTCTAAACGTTGGTAATCCAGACCACGCTTCCGAGGAACACCAAGTTCAAGATCGGATTTGTCAGTACTATAAAATTCCGCAAACTTCAGATCTCAATGTCCTTAAAGACGCATCATTGATTGTCGATGCCCTTTTTGGTATCGGTATTGATCGTCCTGTTGAAGGCGACTATGCTGCGGCAATTGAGGCGATTAATAACAGTGACGCCGTGGTGGTTGCCGTTGATATGCCATCAGGTATTAATACCGATACTGGAGAAGTAATGGGCGTTGCCGTTAATGCAACGGCAACCGTTACCTTTGCAATAAATAAGGTCGGCTTGACCAAGGGTACTGGTAAAGAACACGCTGGTCGAGTAGTTGTCGCTAGTGACATGGGAACATATCCAGTTGACGATTAGTGACATTAATATTCATTTTTACTGTGATTGTATAAAATTTCATCGAATAAGCTTGATTTTAGATGCATTTTCCCAGATAATTAGTGAAATAGTTCTCATAGTTAATATGATTCTATTGCATTTGGATTATCTAAAATGGAGGGAACATTATGAGTAAAATTTTTGCTTTTAGTATCCGAAAAGATGAAGAACCATACTTAAAGGAATGGGCAGCTGCTCATCCTGCAGTTGAAGTAGACTACACTGACAAGTTACTAACTCCTGAAACTGCTAGTTTAGCAAAGGGTACTGATGGTGTCGTTGTATACCAACAATTAGATTACACTCCTGAAACGCTTCAAGCATTGGCAGACTTAGGGATCACTAAGATGTCTTTGCGGAACGTTGGGGTTGATAACATTGATATGGATAAGGCTAAGGAACTTGGCTTTGAAATTACCAATGTTCCAGTCTACTCACCAAACGCAATCGCAGAACATGCCGCAATCCAAACTGCACGTGTTCTTCGTCAAGACAAGGTCTTAGACGAAAAGATCGCTAAGGGTGACCTTCGCTGGGCACCAACTATTGGTCGTGAAGTTCGTGACCAAACTGTTGGGGTTATCGGAACTGGTCACATTGGTCAAGTTTACATGCAAATCATGGAAGGCTTCGGCGCAAAGGTTATTGCTTACGATGCCTTCAAGAATCCTGAACTTGAAAAGAAGGGTTACTACGTAGACTCACTTGATGATCTTTACAAGCAAGCTGATGTTGTCTCCCTTCACGTTCCTGCATTGAAGGATACTATTAACATGATTAACGATGACACTATCGCTAAGATGAAGGATGACGCAGTTCTTGTTAACGTATCACGTGGTGCATTAGTAGATACTGATGCTGTTGTTCGGGCATTGGACAGTGGCAAGCTCTTTGGTTTCGTTATGGATACTTACGAAGACGAAGTTGGGATCTTCAACGAAGACTGGCAAGGTAAAGACTTCCCAGATGCACGTTTGAAGGACTTAATTGACCGTCCTAATGTATTGGTAACTCCACATACTGCCTTCTACACTACTCACGCAGTTCGCAACATGGTAGTTAAGGCATTTGATAATAACCTCGCATTAGTTGAAGGCAACACTCCAGAAACACCAGTTGAAGTAAAGTAAACCTTAATATCAATTATAGATAAAGGGGCCAGGAAAAACATTTTGTTTTTCCTGGCCCCTAATTATTTACCGCAAATACTTTGTTGGCTCAGCAACAAAATCTGTAATCTTAACATCAACTGTATCCTTAGTAGCAGCATTCTTCAGTTGGAACTGCCCTTCATCAACCTCACGTTCACCAAAGACCGCAAAGTACTTTGCATTACGACGGAAAGCTTCCTTAATTTGCTTACCAACCTTAACGCCACTGTAATCTTTATCAGCAACAACACCCTTATCACGAATTTGGTTTAGAATCTTAAAGGCAAGGTTATCACCATCTTCATTTGCACTAGCAAAGAAGACATCTAATTGATCTTGAGGAGCAAATTCTGGATTTTCTTCTTGAAGAAGGAGCATCAATCGTTCTACTCCCATTCCGAAGCCAATTCCTCCTTCTTCAGGGCCACCAAGCTGGCTAATAAGACCGTTGTAACGACCTCCCGCACAAACAGTCGTGTAGCCACCCCCAAATACTGGTGAATCTGACATAATTTCAAAGATCGTGTGGTTATAGTAATCCAAGCCACGAACCATATTGGTATCAATTTCGTAGTCAATTCCAAGTTCTTTCAATAAGGATTGAACCTGATCAAAGTAATTCTGTGACTCCTCGTCCAAGTAATCCAGAATAGACGGTGCTTGGGCAACGATCTTTTGGTCTCCAGCATCCTTACTATCCAAAACACGAAGGGGGTTCCGGTACATCCGTTCTTGAGAATCAGAACTCAATTCATCATAGTGTGGCTTGAGGAAGTTGATTAATGCTTCACGATAATCTTCGCGAACTTGCTTATCACCTAAAGTATTGATTGTTAACTTTACATTGGGAACACCGAACCGCTTGAACAGCCGCATTGCCATTGCAATTACCTCAACGTCAATTTGTGGTGATTCGTTATTTAATGCTTCAACACCAATTTGATGGAATTCCCGTTGCCGTCCAGATTGTGGTCGTTCATAACGAAACATTGGTCCCATGTAATAAACCTTGTATGGTTTTGGATATTCAGGACCATACAACTTATTTTCAACGTATGCCCGAACAACCCCAGCAGTTCCCTCTGGACGCAAGGCGATGTGTCGATCACCCTTATCATGGAAATCATACATTTCCTTTTCAACGATGTCCGAAGTATCACCAACATTTCGTGAAAAGACGTTGTAATCTTCAAACATCGGTGTCCGGATACCGCGATAACCAAATTGATCAAATACTTCACGCGCAACTTCTTCAACCTTTTCCCAAAGATTAGTCGTTCCTGGTAGTAAATCTGCGGTTCCTTTTGGTTTTTGGTATTCCATACTGGTACTCCCTTCAAAATAAAGCGCCCTCCTAAGACAAAGTGCCTTAGAGGGCGACTAATAAATTAAATCGTCTCTCTATAATTAATCGTTAATCTTAATTATCCATGTGTGATTTTACCATAGCTAGCAGACTTTTTGTACCTTTACCGTGCCTGCTGCTGGTGAATGTGAAATAATTTTATTCCTACAAACATCAAGGTAACAATCATCAGCATGAAAACCGAGAAAAATAGTTCTTGATAATTACCGTGTTCGATTACATACCCGCCATAAAGCGGCCCAATTGCTCGCCCAACTGAAATAACAATATTATACAGGCCCTGATAATGACCAGCATTAGCGGTCCCAGTCAATTGAGTAATCCACGCTGGTAATCCTGCAAAGCTCAATGTTTCCCCAATTGTCAAAATCACAAAGTCAACTACAAATTCGACCAAGTTATGGGCAAAGATTAAGAAGAAGAATGAACTAGCAAAGATTAAAATCCCTAGCACAATCTGAGTTGAAAGCCGCATATAGGGACTCAACTTGTTAACTAATGGTTGACCAATAATAATAATGATTCCGTTTAGTGTCCACAGTAAACTATATGCATAAAACGGAATTCCCATATTAGTCATGTGAACTGCCATAACGCTTTCCCAAAGCGAATAACTAATATGAATTGTCATTACGTTAACCAAAATTAAGAATACTAGGGCAATAAATGTTGGATGATCCTTGGTTTGCCGATCCGGCTTTGAACGTTGCTGTCCGCTGCTCTTAACCTCAATATTAAATGTAAAGAGTACCATTAAGGTTAATCCTAAATAGAATGCTGAGGCAACACTAAAGACCAGTACGACACTAATCGGTAATAAGATCCCCACAAGAAGGGTCCCCAACACTACTCCCACGTTAAATGCCATGTAAATATAGTTGAATACAAAACGTGCTGGGTGATTGGCGACTGCTGTCCCGTAGGAATTAACGATCGTCATATTAATTCCATCGCCAAAACTATTAATAACCATTAATACTGCATACCATGGCCAACCGTGAATGAAAATCAGGAGAATAATTGGAACAGTCGAACAAGTTACCCCTAGCAAAGCTGTTCGATAGGAACTCCAATGATCAAATAACCATCCCCCAATGTAATTGCCGGCCATCATTGCAATTGATATCAGGAGCATCACTACTCCTGCAGTCGTTAACGTTTGTCCTAAATATTTATTAACATACATCGTTGTTAACGGCCAGATAAAGGCAGCACCAGTATTGTTCAGCAAACTTGCTAGTGCCACCCACTTTAATTGAACCGTTTTTTCTTTCTTCATTCGATCTTTTTCTAATCCCACAACTTTTTATTGAACTCCTCAAAAAGAAAGAGATCGAGATACAATCTCAATCCCAATATTAGATCTCCATAATTAATTAGTGTTCAGCTACCATGCTTTCCTGTGGTACCCGGATTAAAGTATAACTGGATGCAACATGATTTGCTCGTAAACTAAGACCATTTAGCGGTGTATTACGGTAGTGTCCCGTCATCACCGCGGCAAATGCATGTCCTGATTCATTATCAATTTTCTGCAGCTTTTCCTTATTCCATGGCAAGCTCGTTGCTTCGACAGGAATAAGCCGTGTTCCATCGCTAATTGAACTAAACCGAGAACTAACCATATACTTAGAATCATCAGCCCAGTAGGTGTACGACACGATCGGTCGCTTTCCCGATGCACTATGCTTGGCAAGAACATAATAGTAATCGTTCCCCTGATCATGCAATTGTAATGGTTGGTACTTTGTAGATAGTTGTACCTGTTGGTGATCATTGTAGTTAACTGGTTGAATAAAGCGAAGGTATCCTAAGCTTCCTAACCATAAAACAGCCACCAAACTCATTACTACATACTGGGTAAACAGCTTACCGTCAAATCGTTTCTTTGTTTTAGCGATTAACATTAACTGTTTTACCCGAATATAATGGATTACAAAACCTAAAAATCCAATCCCAAGGATCCACATTAACCAGCCTAGCCAGTTCCAACTCATAATTTTAATTCTCCATTTCTTCTCAATAGACTTAACTTATATTGATTATCACACAAAATCATACCATTGTCCGCCCACATCACCAAAACTTAAATATTTATTCCATTTCATTCTCGTAAATTATGATAAACTTAATTTTGGCATCAAATCAAAGAATGTTTTACAATAGGACTAGTTAATCTTATATTAGCTTTGCTAAATAGCACTAAGGGGGAAATTTATTTCATGGATAATTTGAACGAAATTGCCCAGGAATTGATCAAATTTGAACGCGAGCACGATATGAACGATAATCAAGTTGCTTTTGGTAGTCACTTATCTGTTGAACGGATTCACGATATCAAATCTGGTAACAGTAACGCAACTGATGAAGAAGCCGAATTAATTGAACGGTTCATGCAAAGTAATAATACCAGTAACGATTAATTTAGTATTACAAGGCCCCTAGCATTCAAGAAAACTGAATGTTAGGGGCCTCTTATGTATAAAAAACTCTAATTTATTCATTAGTACATTAGAGCAGTGAACTAATTATTCCCTAAATTTTACCGGTAGCGTCACTGACTCAACCTTTTTCCGCGGGTTAGCAATTCGTTCAAATAACGTTGAAATCAAATTTTCGGCAAGGGCATGGATCGGCTGAACCACAGTCGGCAACTGTGGAGCAACTTGGCAAATCAGTTGCGATCCATCATACCCAGTGACAAAAAAGTCATGGTTAACCTGATAGCCCCTTTGCCGATACTGTGAAATGATCCTTAGTGCTTGAACATCATTCGATGCAATCACCCCATCAAATTGGTCAGCAAAGTCTGTCTGATCAATTTCTTCTTTAGTTAAGGTTATAAAATTGTGTCCCTGATCATTCAAGTAGTCAATTACTCCCTGCAACCGATTTAGTGTTGGTGAAACGGATGTATCTTCATCGACAATTACCGCCAACCGATCCACCCGATGTTGAATCATAAACTGAGCGGCTAATCTGCCACCACGATAACTATCAGCTGCAACAATCGGAATATTGTCAGAAAGGTAACGGTCAAAGGAAACGATTGGCGCAGTTAGTTGCTGATATTCCTCAATTCCCAGGTTATGAGAACCTGAAATAATTCCGTCTACCTGATTAGCAAAAAGCATACTCAAGTACTCGTGTTCAATTTCACGATTTTCAGCTGAAGAAGCAATAATCGTCTTGTACCCCTTTAAAAAAAGCTGATGTTCCAATTCATTAACTAATTCAGCAAAGAACGGGTTCGTAAGATTAGGGAAAATCAAGCCAATGAACTTTGACGGTTTTCCTTGCATCGCCCGTGCAAGAGCATTCGGCTGATAGTTTAACTGATTCATTGCTTGATGGACTTTCTTAATGGTCTTTTCGCTTAAAGAACCATAATTGTTAATTACCCGTGACACAGTTGTTACGGAAACACCAGCTAATTTAGCAACATCTTGTAGTTTAGCTACCATACTTCTTCCCCAATCTTTCTCAAACTGCTTTTCATTATATCCTAATATCAAACTCTGGGACTAAATAAAATAATTTTAATTAAACAACTAGCAATATAATGTTTATTAATAGGGATTATTTAGAAATATATTTTTCAATTGATAAGAATAAGTGATCGTTGTTTTTATAATAACGATAAATGTTAAAATTGCTTGCTCTTTTATCATATTAATGATATTTTTTACTTAGTTTGAAATCTTAATAACTTCTTAAAAAAATTTACTTTTTATTACCTTTTAATTATTGTTCGATTAGTTAATAAAGTTCCAAGAAGTTTTTCTAGGGGGAGTCAGAATAATGAATCGATCAGAACTAACAAATTCGACAACGCATTATAAAATGTATAAAAGCGGTCGAAAGTGGATGTTCGCTGGTTTAACTGCAGTCACCTTGCTAACAGCAACTGGTGCTGTAGCCCATGCCGATGAAACACAACAGACTAGCAACAACGCCACTGAAGTCACTGCTAACACTAATTCTAATAGTAACAATACTGACAGTAGTGCTGCTGATACTGTTGCTAGTCAAAGCGCCAACACCAGCAATAATAGTGAGGTCGTTTCTGCAACTGTTGCGGCATCAAACGTCAAGGTAACTAGTTCTGCAGTTAGTGCTGCCAGTGCTGCCACTTCCACCGTTGATTCAGCTTCTTCTGCGAGCTCTGCACCAGCAACTGCTACGAGTTCTGCCGTTGCTCCACAATCGGCAACTGCTTCCGCTAACACAACAGCAGCCTATGCAGCTCAATCTCCTGCATCTTCAGTCAATTTAAATTCACTTCACTTTAGCAACAACGCCCGTTCACAGCAGTTCATCCAAAGTGTTGCTCAAGGGGCAATTGATGGTTGGAACCAATACCGTGTTCTCCCATCCATTACCGTTGCTCAAGCAATTCTTGAAAGTGGCTGGGGACAATCAAGTTTGTCGACTAGTGCCCATAACCTTTTTGGGATTAAGGGCTCTTACAATGGTCACTCAGTGGTAATGCGGACCCGAGAAGTCTATGGTGGCCGTTCAGTTTACGTTAATGCTAATTTCCGGGCATACGCTAACAATTCTGAATCAGTAACCGATCATGGCCGGTTCCTAAATGTTAATAGTCGTTACCGAAACTTGCTCGGTGATACTAATTACGTTTCAGTTGCTAACAAGCTTCGTCAAGATGGTTACGCAACCGACCCGAGCTATGCAAGCTCACTGATTAACCTTGTTCGGACATATAACTTGACCCAACTTGATTCAGTTGCTTTCTCGGGTAAGGTTGTTACTAACAAGAACAATAATGGTGATAACAGTAGTTACAATAGTGGTAGCTCAAGCGTAAGTAATACTGGTTACTACACAGTTCAATCCGGTGATACCCTTTCTGGAATTGCTAACCGCTTCAGCACCACTGTTAATCACCTTGCTTCACTAAACGATATCAGTAATCCAAACCGAATTTATGTTGGTCAACGACTCCTTGTTCGGCAACAAGCCAGTTCACAGACTAATACCAGTAACACTAACACTTCAAGTAATACTACTAACACCAGTTCTAGTGCTACAGGTACATACACCGTTCAGTCTGGCGATACTCTTTCTGGAATTGCTAACAAATTTGGTACCAATTATGAATCTTTGGCAAGTCTGAATAACATTTCTAACCCCAACCGGATTTATGTTGGTCAGGTATTAAAATTAAGTGCCAATTCAAATGCAGCTAGTTCCGTTCATCAAGCAACCACTAACGTTACCCCAGCAGGTAGCTACAGCGTCAAGGCTGGTGACTCACTTTCCGCAATCGCTGCCCGGTATGGAATGAGCTACGAAACCCTAGCTCGCTTGAATAACATTTCTAATCCAAACCGGATTTATGTTGGTCAAGTATTAAGATTGGGCTCTGGTTCTACTTCTACTGTTTCAAATGCTGTTAACCATTCCACTGCTTCAGCTGCTGGATCCTACACCGTTAAGAGTGGTGATTCACTTTCTGCAATCGCTGCCCGGTATGGAATGAGCTACGAAACTCTAGCTCGCTTAAACAACATTTCTGATCCAAACCGAATTTATGTTGGTCAAACTCTTAACCTTGGTACTTCAGGTTACACAAGCCATCGTTATGCAGCAAGCTCATCAAGTAACGGTGGTTCCTACACCATCCAAGCTGGCGATACTCTTTCCGCAATTGCTGCCCGGTACGGAATGAGTTACGAAACTTTGGCTCGCTTAAACAACATTTCCGATCCAAACCGAATTGTTGCAGGTCAACGAATCGTTCTCTAATCAAATAATTAAATCATTAAAATAATGCGCTTAAGCATGATAAAAGAATCATACTTAGGCGCATTTGTTATATAATAGAGTTATATGTTATTGATATGTTTTGGCCTGCGTTTAGATAGTGAGAAGGGTGATTACATGATTAGTCAAACGGGGAGAGCCTTTGCTGATATAGAGGAGATTAGCCAATTATTTAAGTTACTTGGTAATCCGAAACGACTACAATTACTATATCTCTTAATTCAAGATTCAATGAGCGTTACAGAAATTAGTCAACGGATGAAGTGGGAACAATCAGGGGTATCCCACCAACTGCAGCTACTTCGTAAGTTTAATTTAGTTGAACAGAGACGTGACGGAAAAACAATTATCTATCGCCTTGAAGACCCACAAGTAATGACGTTAATTGCAGATGTACTTTCACATGCAGAGCAAATAATTCATCGGTAATCTTTTAAAACGGACACCAATGGTTCACTAAACTGAACTTTTGGTGTCCGTTTATTATACTTGTAAGTTACCTAGTGTCTCATCCCCATAGAGACTAAGTAAATTTTAACGCGATCTGATCTTTAGCCATAATGTCCCGAATCACAACTTCCTTCCCATCATGAAAGTCACTATCGGTTAACCGAAAACTTGGGTGACTATGTGCATAAAACTTAAAATAATATGTTGGTGTCGTTGTTAAATCTTCCACTTTAAGTACACCAGTGGAACCGTCAGAGCAATTAAATTCTTGAGTTACGTTCTTTTTGTCTTGAATATAAACTGTCGTCATTCTTAACACCTCCATTATTTATTATACCGCTATTTTCGGATAACCTAAAAATATTTTTTGAGTTATATCATGAAAATAGTCATTTTTAGCAAAGTAGTATATTAAACACTAGAAAAGGAGCATGCTGACCATTAGCGATGACTAGTCAGTTATGCTCCTTATTCAATATTATTTATTTCTGATCTTTAATCTGCTGCAAGCGCATCAATCGGGTTTAAGTTAGCTGCCCGCCGTGCTGGTAATAATGCTGCTAAGAACGATATTACTAACGCTACCACAAAGGCAAAAGCAATATTACCAAAAGTAATTTGAATAATATTATATTTAATCAAGTGGTACAGGCCATGATTAATTGCTAATGTAACAACAAGAACAATAATCAATGCTAAGATTGCCGAGAAAAAGCCAATAAATAATGATTCAGACGTAAACAATCGTCGAATGTCTTTCTTTCGTTCACCCAGTGCTCTTAGGATCCCAATTTCCTTGGTTCGCTCTGAAACCGACATATACATCGTTACAATAATCATCAAGGCAGAAACAAGTAATGAAATTCCGGCAATCGCAGCTAATAACGTCGAGGCTAATTTAACGTACGTATTAACAGTCTTTAAAATTGAACCAACTGTTACTGCACCTAAAATTCGTTTATTCTGACCGTTACGTAAATTATTAACCCGATCAGCAACGGTCTGCACCTGATTCAGATCCTTAACATTGACAGATAAAAAGTTGGGCTGGACGCTACCATTAGCTTCCCGAATCATCTTGGTTAGCGTTGCTGAATTAATCGAAGTCCGCACGCTAGTACCGTTAGAAATTCCTGATACCTTGACATTTCCCTCTGCTTGAACAGGCTTCCCTGAACCATCAACCCAGTTAAAACTAAGCTTAACCGTTTTCCCAATTAATTGTCGATAATTCTTAGCACTACTTAATTGAATTGCCTGTTGCTTAGTAAGGACAACTTCACCTTTACCTGGCTTGTGGCCCTTAGTGATTCCCCTAGTAGTAGTTGAACTAGTCCAACTATCCATTGAAGTGCCGTTCTGTTGAAGATCCTTGTATGATAACCGATAGCTTGGTATCGTATACCCTCTTTCAACAGAAGAGACCCCGGCAATCTTCTTCACCCGATTGATCTCACTCTGTTTAATAAACATTGATTGCGGATCAGCCATCATATTCTGGGTCGACATCTGTAACTGATCCTGTGTCATCTTCTTGCCAGTCGTGTTTTTTAGAATCGTTACACTTCGCGGATTAGCTAGTGAGTTAATTTGATCCTGGATATAGCCATTTACCCCATTGCCTAAACCACTAAACAGGAGAACCGCAAATATCCCAATCGCAGTGCCTAGCATTATTAGTGAATTTCGCCAAAAATTATACATCAAATGCTTAAACGCGGTCCGGTAGCTTGCCATTGCTGGAAGAACTCGCGATTGAAGATGCTCTGGATCATCTGGAATCGGGTATGCCGGTCTAAGCCTTTCATCCCCATCAATTTTTCCGTCTGCAAGATGGACAATTCGAGTACCATGATCCGCTACTTCTTGGGAGTGAGTAACAGCAATTACTAGTTTGCCGTCTTTTGCAATATCATCCAGAAGGTTCAATACTTCTTTCGTATTCTCAGAATCCAGGGCTCCTGTCGGTTCATCAGCAATGATTAACTGCGGATCACTAGCTAGTGCCCGTGCGATCGCTACCCGTTGTTTTTGACCACCGGATAAATGATTGGGATGTTTATTTACTTGATCTGCCAATCCAACCCGCTCAAGCAGTTCCAATGCCCGCTTTCGTCGAGCTGCTTTATCTAATGTCGTCATATCAAGAGCAATCAAGACGTTATCAAGGACTGTTAGATGAGAAATCAAGTTGTATGACTGGTAAATATAACCAACAGTTGAGCGCCGATAGTTGTCTAGCTGTTTCTCCTTACCGTGATCAATCGTCTTCCCATCAACGATTACTTCCCCTTCGAAGTCACGGTCTAAGCCCCCAATAATGTTCATTAAAGTGGACTTTCCACCACCAGATTCTCCAAGAATCGAAACAAATTCACCACGTTCAAAAGAAAGGTTAATCCCTTTGAGAACAGGAAATTTCTGTTTATCTAGGTAATATGCTTTGCGGATATCCTTTAACTCAAGAAAGGCCATAGTCTCCTCCTTAACTGTTCTATCTAAACACTTATTAATATAAAGATTATATCAAGGTTACCGCTCTTATAAAATTACCTCAGATAATTCTAAACTAAATCTTATTATCATTTCCCGGGAAATTATTGGTGAACTTTTTCGCATTTTAGTTTGCCATCTTCCAATTGATAAACCTTATCGGCAAATTGACGTAACCGAAGATCATGAGTTACTACGATTACTGCCTTGTTTCGTTTGGCAGCTAATTCTTTTAACAGTTTTCCAACCATTTCCACCCGATCACTATCAAGAGCAGATGTTGGTTCATCAGCTAAAATAATTTGTGGTTCAGTATAAAGTGCTCGAGCAATTGCGACTCGTTGATTTTGCCCACCAGAAAGCTCTGCCGGATACTGTTTTAAGAGCTTTTCAATTCCGAGTTCGTCTAATAATTCATGGAATTCTTTTTGGTCCATATTGCCATCTTCCTTTACTTGCTGAACCAGCTTAAATTGATCGGCAATGTTTAGGTATGGTAACAAGTTATACGATTGAAGGACAAAGCCAATTTTATTTAACCGAAATTGATCTCGTTTCTTACTGGGCATGCTCAAGAAATCTTGACCATCAACGATTACTTTCCCGCTATCCGGTGTTTGAAGACCACCCGCAATTGTAAGAAATGTACTTTTTCCAGAACCCGAAGGACCAAGGACCAAACATAGTTCACCGAGATTGGCGGTAAAATTAACATCCTTTAATACCTGGACTTTACCGACACCCTTACCGAAGGACTTATTTACATTCTCTAATTTGATAGCTGTTTCCATAATTCTCCCCTCCTTAATTAAGTGCCTCAACCGGATCAATCTTTAAAATTAGTCGTACCGGCAGCAACGCTCCTAATATTCCTAAAATAATCATCACAGAAGACAATCCTAAAATTAAGGGCCAGTTCATCAAAATTGGTATTGAGGTTGGTAACATCAGTGAAGTCAATTCAGTTAAAATAATTCCTCCAATATCGCCAACAAGGACCAAGATTATTGCCTGAGCTAGCGTTGAACTGATCAGGTGCTTTGCAGGAACCCCTTGAGCTCTAAGCACAGCGAAATGGGCCATTTTCTGCATCGTTAAGATATAGAGGAAAACGGCAATGATAATCAATGAAATTACCATTAAAAATGAAATCATAAAGATAAAAGTTGTATTCTGAGCTCGGTAGCCTGGCAACTTATCAATAAATTCTTTTACTGTATAGTGAGCTAACTGAGGTTCATTACTAGCTGCTTGCTTTTGATTGCTAAAAATACCACTAGCAACAATTGAACTATTTGCTCCCTTTAATTTCCGCCATGTTCCCAAGCTACCGTAAGCAATTGGTGCAATATTTAGCTTTGCATTCTTCGCAAAACCAACAACTTCGTATTTTTGCGAAAGTGAATTTAAGGTGACCTTCTCTCCTAAGCGGTATCCCTTGTCTTTCATGCTCTCATCCAATACAATCTGGTGATCATTCTTTGCCCGGTGTCCACTAACTAGTTCTAACTGGTCTTGATAAATAAATTGATCGCGATCTAAGCCAACAAACTGGATATTTTCCTTATGGCGGTCCGTTTTAGCGCTTGTTTCGATGACTACCGGAGTTGCCCCGACAAGCGC
This sequence comes from Limosilactobacillus urinaemulieris, assembly GCF_932750685.1. Taxonomy (NCBI): domain Bacteria; kingdom Bacillati; phylum Bacillota; class Bacilli; order Lactobacillales; family Lactobacillaceae; genus Limosilactobacillus; species Limosilactobacillus urinaemulieris. The sequence continues at coordinate 195,078 of NZ_CAKOBX010000003.1, forward strand.
ATCATTTTTAGAAAGGCCTTTAACTTGATCCTTTGTAATTAATGATTGACTAAGACTATCGTTACTATCCTTATTTAAAAATACTGTCTGAGTATCCCAGGACTTTATCGCTGCCGTATTCTCATTCGCTAGCCCCAGCATTAATCCCATTAAGATCAGCATTAAATAGCTAATCAGGATAAACATCGCCATTATTAGGCCATAACGAAATTTTTCATGTAAAATTTCCTTAATTGCTAAAAACATCTTAATCACGCTTTCTTTGTCAGAAGTCGAATTGCTTCATAACATAGTTCGATAATCTGCTTTTCCTTCTCTGGAGATTGGAGGCTCTCCTTGATTGCCTCATGACTTAATACCATCACTCCCCACTCTCGACTATCTTTTGGTTGCGGTGCCTTAGAGTGACTTGGCTTGACTAGGCTTTCATTTACTTGAAAATGAAGCCTCATCAAATCTTGATACGGACTGCCATTAACAGCATCTAAAAATTCTTTAATCTGCTTCTGGTACTCTTCCGCACTAAGTATTTGGTTACTGTTCGTGATCTTTTTATGAATTTCAACCATTGCTTGTTGGTAAAGGTAAGTATATGCATCTTGCAAATCATCAAAGTACTTGTAAAACGCCCCACGAGCAATTCCAGCTTCTTTAACAATTCGTGCAACTTGTGCTTCAGAAACACTATGATTACTAAACTCCAGCAATAACGACTGAACGATCTTTTTCTTTTTATCTTCATTTAAATTCAAAAAAGTTGTACTTGGCATTTTAATTCCTCCATCGCCGAGTTGACATTGTGTCACTTTAGTTGAATTAACATTAACATTTTAGTGACACAGTGTCAACTTAAGAACAAAAAAAGAGAATCAGAAAAAGTTTTTCTTGATTCTCCTACTATAATTCGGTAGTTTTAAACTTAACTAAGGCTAATTTCCAGCTTCTGTTTTATGCTTCTTCCCCAGCTAACTTAACAACAGCCTTAGAAACACCCTTAATTCGACCATTTACAAAGTCATCAACTTCTTTAAGGTCAAATTCGTGAGAAAGCAATGGTAAAACATCAACCTTACCTGAACCCATCAAGGCAATTGCATCTTCAAAGCAGTAAGGGTTAATGAAGGCCCCTTGAATGGTTAATTGCTTTTGGAATACTTCATAACTGTTAATGGAGAACTTATCATCTGGATTTCCAACACCAAACATCAATACTTGGCCACCACGAGCAGCTGCTTTAACCGCTTGTTCTTGTGTTTCTGGGCGACCAACGGCTTCAATAACAATGTCATAAGTATCGTTAGGAATCTTTTCACCCTTAGCGGTGTTAATAGTCTTCGCACCAAATTTGTCATGGTTTAACTTCAACTTGTCTTCAGAAAGACCACTTAAAGTAACTTCTTCTACTCCTTGAGCAAGTAAAGTCTGAACGAAAAGTTGTCCCATGAAGCCATCACCAATAACCAATACTTTTTGGTATGGGTGTAATTCAAGAAGGTCAACCCCGTGAACGGCACATGAAAGTGGTTCAGTAACCGCAGCAGCCTTTAATGAAAGACTGTCAGGAATTGGGTAAACAACCTTAGCTGGTGCAGTAAAGTAGTCTTCAAATCCACCGTCACGAGTAACACCAACAGCATCTAAGTGTTCACAAAGTTCTGGACGGGATGTCCGGCAGTACTTACATTCGCCACAGTAAATGTTAGGGTCAACAGAAACCCGGTCCCCGACCTTAACATTCTTAACTTCTGAGCCAACCTTAGCAACTACACCAGAGTTTTCGTGTCCTAATACGATTGGCGGAACAGCGTCTGCTGAACCTGGTAAGCCAGCGTAGAGTGCGTGATCGGTTCCACAAATACCTGCATAAGCAGTGTGAACAAGCACTTCATCGGACTTGATTTCAGGCATATCAACGTCTTTAACTTCTAAGTTCTTAACAGCAGCTAATACAAGAGCTTTCATTACTAATACCTCGCTTGTGAAATCTTTCTTTTAACTTATGCGTTTGATTATAATTGAATTTACGCTCTGATGTCAACCGGTTAACATAGATTTCTTTTACTATTTTAGTTATTTCATTTCTCGTTCCTTTTTAGAAATAATTAACTAATTTTATGAATTTTAAATTTTATTTTCGCTTTTTGAAAGCGGTTTGATCCTCATTAGGTCAACCAAAATTTGTCTTTTGCTTTTCCTTATTTCATTAACAAAGCCCGTCAAATAGGCGATCTTCCATTGTAGTATATTATTTTTTATGTTACCCTAAAAAAGTAATCAATTTAAGTTAACCGATCTGTTCAATTTGTGTTAACAAAAAAAGATGAAAGGTGGATTTGGCGTGGACAACACAAAAAATCAACACCGTAAGCATCATTTAATTGAATATGCTAACGGTAAGTCTCTGGAAGAGATTAACGGAACTGTTAAGGTTCCACATGGTAAAGGTTTCTGGCGAACATTATTCGCTTACTCTGGCCCTGGTGCATTAGTTGCCGTGGGTTATATGGATCCTGGTAACTGGGCTACTTCAATTACCGGTGGTCAAAGTTTCCAGTACACCTTAATGACTACTATCTTGATTTCAAGTTTGATTGCGATGTTACTCCAATACATGGCGGCTAAACTCGGAATCGTGAGTCAAATGGACTTGGCCCAGGCAACACGGGCCCGTACCGGTAAAGCATTAGGTGTTATTCTCTGGATCATGACTGAGTTAGCCATCATGGCAACTGATATTGCTGAAGTTATTGGTGCCGCAATTGCCCTTAACTTGTTATTCCACATTCCGTTGATTCCATCAGTATTTATTACCGTTCTTGATGTTTTGGTATTGCTATTATTAACCAAGATTGGTTTCCGGAAAATCGAAGCAATTGTTGCATGCCTAATTTTAGTTATTCTGTTCGTCTTTGCCTACCAAGTCGCATTGTCACACCCTAACTGGGGTGCTGCTTTTGCTGGCTTATTGCCTTCCACTAAGGCAATTGCTAAGTCACCAGAAATTGGTGGAATTACTCCATTAAGTGGTTCACTTGGTATCATTGGTGCGACTGTTATGCCTCACAACTTATACCTCCACTCAGCAATTTCTCAAACTCGGCAAATCGACCACAACGACTTGGATAGTATCCGCCAAACTGTTCGATTCACTACTTGGGATTCTAACATTCAATTGTCATTGGCCTTTGTTGTTAATGCATTGCTGTTAATCATGGGGGTTGCCGTATTTAAGACTGGCGCCGTTCAAGATAGTTCATTCTTCGGTCTTTACGATGCATTGAACAACACTTCGATGCTTAGTAATCCAATTCTAATTGCAGTTGCTAAGTCTGGTGTTCTTTCAACGCTATTTGCCGTTGCGTTATTAGCTTCTGGTCAAAACTCAACCATTACTGGTACCTTAACTGGTCAAGTAATCATGGAAGGGTTTGTTCACATGAAGATGCCACTTTGGGCTCGGCGGCTTGTTACACGGATCATCTCGGTTATCCCTGTTTTGATTTGTGTTGGGATGACTTCAGGCGAATCAACTATCCAACAACACACCGCGTTGAACCTTTTAATGGAAAACTCTCAGGTCTTCTTAGCATTTGCCTTACCATTCTCAATGTTGCCATTATTAATGATGACTAACAGTGACGTTGAAATGGGTGAATTTAAGAACCGTGGCTGGGTTAAGGTTTGTGGTTGGATCTCAGTTGTTGCATTAACCTTCTTGAACCTTTACAACCTTCCTTCAACATATGAAGGATTTGATATTTGGTCAAAGAGTACTTCAGATGTTCTAGCCTACATCACCATCGTTATCATCCTTGTTCTCTTAGCTTGGACTTGTGTTGAACTATACCGTGGTGACAAACGCTTTGCCGCTGAAGGAAAAGGGTTCGGCCAAAAGGAAGAAAAGATGATTGATAGTAAGGACTAAAGAATCCTACTGAAGATTAAAACTTCCTTTATTATTCACTCACAAATTCTTCAAATTTTACCTATATATTAGGAAGCATAAGATAACTCCTATATCTTTTCCTCCCTAAATAAAAGCAAAGATTCAAAAATTAGGGACTGGGGTAATTCCCAGTCCCTAATTTTTTGCTTCTAAGTAGCACTAAGCCAGTCGATAATCCGGTAAAATGTTATAATATATCTTTGATAATATAAGTCTCATCCTTAACTTTGAGGTGAATTCATTGAATAATCAAAATAATAATGAACGTCCTACTCGCGTTCAGCTATATGATTCAAATAATAGTCGTCGTTCCCACCTTCATAAAGGCGGTAAAAAGCCAAAAATGCCCCACTTTAAGGGGAAAAATAAGCTTTTCAAAATCCTGCTGGCAATTCTGTTAGCAATTTTAGTGATCATGATTATTGTCTTTTTGATCAAGCAACAAAACCCTGTTAATACTGATAACAACGACACAACAGTCTCAACTAGCAGTAAATCGTCGTCACACAAGAAGAAGCATCATAAAAAACACCAGTCTTCTAGTACCAGCGATGATAATCAGGATACTTATTCATTCTCTTACTCCACTAGTAACGGTGGCGGTTCACGGGGAACACAGCATTACTCAAATCAAGACCAACATCCCACAAATAATAATGGTGGAAACACTCCTTCTTCTCAACCTAGCACCCCACAGGTAAATCAAAACAATAATAACGGGAATGCTCACCAACCTAGCAATTCCGGTAATAGCCAAACTAATAGCGGAAATAATGGAGGTAGTACTGGTTCTACACCAGCAACAAATTCTGCTAGCCATTAAAAAAATTTAAAAAGGGGGTTGCGATCCGTTCTCCCAGTGATATAATCATAGGCAATTAAAGGATATGCACATTAGTTACCCTCTACTAGGGAGTCGGTGTCTAGGCTGGAAGCACCGTTGAGGATCTAATTATTGTTGTACCACCTTTACTTATTGCTTGCCGAAATAAGGCGAGTCGGGTCGTGTCCGTTAATACACCTTAGAGAGGACAGTATTAATATGTCCTGAAGATGGGTGGAACCACGCTAATTATAAAAATAATTGACGTCCCTAACACTACTAAAGTAGTAGTGTTAGGGACGTTTTTTGTTTAACTACAAAAAAGGGAGAGATTGTTTATGGCTCAAGTTGCTGTTATGTCACCAGATGGATCAGTTAAAAAAATTGATCGCGATTCAAAAGAAGGTTTACAAGCATTACGGAAGCTTTCCGCATTAATGTTGAAGGCTGCCTTAAAGCAAGAATTTAAGGGAATTCGTTTAGGAGAAGCAGTCGCTGACGAAGATGGCTTCCATGTTGATTCAGACAAGGATAACCAACAAGTTTCTGCTGACGAATTACCAGCACTTGAAGATGTTATCAAGGGAATGGCAAAGAATGACGCAAAAGTTGAATTTGTCGAAGTTTCCGTTGATGATGCTTTAGCAGAAGTTGAAGCAGACCGCTTCTCAAGTGAGCTAATCAAGGAAAGTGCTAAGGATGGTAAGGTTGCAATGTATCAATTAGGTGACGTCAAAGCCGTTGCCGACGACGATATTCTCCTTTATGGTGATGTTGTCAAGAATCTTCGTCTTCTTTCCGTTGCCGGTGCTTACTGGAAGGGAATGTCATCAAACCCAATGCTTCAACGGATTTATGGTACTGTCTTCTACAAGAAGGATGCCTTAGAAGAAGACCTTAAGAAGCGCCAAGAAGCCAAGGAACGTGATCACCGGGTTATCGGTAACCAACTCGACCTCTTCTTCGTTGATCCAAAGGTTGGTGCCGGGTTACCATACTGGATGCCAAAGGGTGCCACTATTCGGCGGACAATCGAACGTTACATCATTGATCGTGAAGTAGCGGACGGTTACAAGCACGTTTACACTCCAGTATTAATGAACCTCGATGCTTACAAGACTTCTGGTCACTGGGAACACTACCGTGACGATATGTTCCCACCAATGGACATGGGTGACGGTGAAATGCTTGAATTGCGGCCAATGAACTGCCCAAGCCATATTCAAGTTTACAAGCACCACATTCGTTCATACCGTGATCTCCCATTACGGATTGCTGAACTTGGAATGATGCACCGTTACGAAAAGTCTGGTGCCCTTTCTGGTCTTCAACGGGTTCGTGAAATGACCCTAAATGATGGTCATACTTTCGTTACCCTTGACCAAATCCGTTCTGAATTTGCTAAGATTCTTCGCTTAATCATGGATGTTTACAAGGACTTTGATATTACTGATTACAGTTTCCGTCTTTCTCTTCGCGATCCAAAGAATGTTAAGAAGTACTACGCTAACGATGAGATGTGGGAAAAGTCTCAATCAATGTTAAAGAAAGCCATGGATGACCTTAACCTTGATTACTACGAAGCTGAAGGTGAAGCTGCCTTCTACGGTCCAAAACTTGATATTCAAACTAAGACTGCCCTTGGAAATGATGAAACCATGTCAACAATCCAACTTGACTTTATGCTTCCAGAACGGTTCGGTCTTACTTACGTCGGCCAAGATGGTAAGGAACATCAACCAGTTATGATCCACCGTGGTGTTGTTGGTACCATGGAACGGTTCATCGCTTACTTAACTGAAATTTACAAAGGTGCTTTCCCAACTTGGCTAGCTCCTGAACAAGTTCACATTATTCCAGTTAATGAAGATGCTCATGGCGAATATGCTGATGAACTTGCTAAGAAGATGAAAGCTGCTAATATCCGGGTTGTTGTTGATCACCGGAACGAAAAGATGGGTTACAAGATTCGTGAATCTCAAACTCAAAAGGTTCCTTACACTCTTGTTGTTGGTGACGATGAGAAGGCTAATAACGGTGTTTCTGTACGGAAGTATGGCGAAAAGGAACAAAACGAAATGAGTCAAGATGCATTTATGAACGAAATTCTCGATGATATTGCATCCTACTCCCGTGAAAATTAAAAACTAACTATCCTAGTAATAGAGGTCGAAAATCCTGGATTGGATCTTCGACCTCTATTTATATTCTATAAAGACATTTTTTAGATTACTGCTAACTGCTCCATCCAGCACGCAAAAAGGCTCCCAGCCAATGGACCTAGCATTGGTACCCAAGCATACGACCACTCGCTTTTTCCCTTATTGGGGACAGGAAGAACAGTATAAGCTAACCGTGGCGACCAGTCTCGGGCAGGATTCAAGGCAAAACCAGTCGTTGAACCAAGGCAAGTTCCAATAACAGCAATCACAAGTCCAACCATAAGCGGTTTTAGTCCTGAGGTAAAGTTACCTAAATTCAGCAAAACAAAAATAAAGGTAAAGGTTGCAATAAATTCTGAAAGGAAATTAAACGGAGCGTTCTTGATTGCCGGACGCGTAGCAAAAATTCCAACAGTATTTCCTTCCTTAGGTGTTTTGGTGACTTTAAACTGCGGGTAAAACTGAATAATTACAATGATCGCACCAACAAATGCTCCCAGAAATTGACCTGCTAAATAGGGAACAACCGAATGCCAAGGAAACAAGCCAAAAATTGCATACGGAATTGTTACTGCAGGATTAAGATGTCCTTGAGAACCAAGGAATCCAGCAACATAAACTCCCATTGTTACTGCTAACCCCCAAGAAATACTAATATACCACCAGTTACTTCCCCGACCGTAACTTTGTTTTAAATTTACGCTGGCACATGCACCACAGCCAAGAACAATTAAGATCATTGTCCCAAAGAATTCGCCAATAAATCCATGCATTCGAGTTTCCGCCCTTCTTGTATTCGCTTACAGAGATGGTTTAATTTTAGCATACTTAGGTCAAAATTACTGTTAACTATTAGATTCCGCGCCATTGACATCGTTTGATATCAACATGGTTCTCATCCTTAAATGGTACCTTCTCAGCCATCAGCATTGGTCGTTGGTCAAACCATCCTGGAACAAGTCGACCAGTAGCGGTTACTACTCTGTGACATGGATGTTTACCATACCCGCCAGATTTGCCAAGAGCCTTCCCCACTAATCTAGCATTTCGGGGACGACCAATTATCTTAGCAATTTGCCCATAAGTCGCCACCCGACCTAGCGGAATAATATCAACAATGTTTAGTACAGATCGCATAAACTGCTCATCAATCTTTGTCATTTAATCACTCGTTTCCTGAGTCAAACGCGGTAACATTAGAAAAATGATTAGTCCAATTAAGAACAGAATACTAAGAGAAGCCGCGCCAACCGTTGACTTATTAGTCAGTTGGGTTACAAAGCCCACAATTACCGGGCCTAAAATAGCAGAAAATTTACCAAGGATATTATAAAAGCCAAAGAACTCACTACTCGAATTTTTAGGAATTAGCTGGCCAAAATAAGACCTGCTAAGTGCTTGCAACCCACCCTGACTTGTCCCAACTAAAATAGCAAGAACCCAGAAATCAGTTAATGATTTTAAGCGTAACGCATCTAAACAAATAAAAAGATATATGATAATTCCGACTAAAATTGCTAACCGGTTAGATGTCTTCTGGGCTAACCAGCCATAAAGAATTGAACACGGGAACGCAATTAATTGAACCATAAGCAAAACAAGCATTAGCATTGTTGTTTCAATCCCGAGGTCCTTCCCAATTGCGGTTGCCATTGTAAAAATAGTATCAACGCCATCAATATAAAAGAAGTACGCAACCAGAAACCAGAAAATTTTTCTGTGTTGTTTAACGTGATAAAGCGTTCTTCCCAATCGTTTGAAACTATCCACCACTGGATCGGTTACCGCTTGAACATTATGATACTGATGACCATGCCTTAACAACGGCCAGGCAAAAATAACCCACCAGACCGCAGCAAGGATAAAGCTAAACTTGGCGATTCCATAGCTACTTAAAAGGCCATTAAACCCACCAGTTAGTTGTGCACCAAGAAAAATAATGAAAGCAAGAACGCCGCCAAGGTAACCCATTCCGTAACCAGTTGTTGAAACAGCATCCATCTGCTGATTATCAGCGACATCTGTAAGAAAACTATCATAGAAAAGATTTCCGCCAGAATAACCGATTGCCGAAAGAACATAGATGATTAATAACGCAGCCCATTGATTTATCGGAACAACAGCTAACGCAAAGGTCATCGCGATTCCAATCCACGTAAAGATATTCAGCCACCAACGTTTTGAGTTAGGGTAATCCGCCAATGCACCAAGCAATGGCGCCATTAATGACACAATTAAAGTACCAAAGCTATTTGCATAACCCCAAAGTGCGGTTGAATTTGTTGCACTAATCCCGTTTTCACTTGCGATCGCTTTAAAGTAAACCGGTAAGACAGCAGTTACTACTAAGATTCCGTAACCAGAATTGGCCCAATCATAAAAAATCCATTGCCACTGTTGCTTATTAAACTTCACTTACTTAACCTCACTTTTAATTACTCCAGGGATTACCTGACCAGCAGTTGGTGCAGGATAATGGAGTCCTAATATCTTAGCAAATGTTGGTCCCTCATCAACCAAGTGAGCTGTTTCGACTTCCTTTCCTTGATTAATACTTGGCCCAGCAAAAATTGCCGTTGTAAAATAATTGGGCTGGTTAGGACCATAACCGTGAACAGCACGGTAGCGATCATGTGTACCAAGTGATTTTGGATCAACCTTTTCGACGACTGCTGGTTGATTAACTTCATCGGTAAAGTAATACCCTGGCTTAGCCTCAACCAAAAAACTACACTTTGGATCAGCACCGAGTTTTACCGCTTCGGCACCACTATAAATTCGTTCAACACCTTCGACACCAGCAATCAATCGCTTCAGCTTGTTCAAATCAACATATCCCTTGGTATAAATATATGTTTCCCCGTCGCATGTTTTAGCAGTCACTCGCCAATTATTTTTGTATGTTGACCTGCCCTTAATTGGAGTAAGCAAGCCCTGTTTGGCAAAGACCATGTTAAGGTGAATCATTTTATCAACATTGATTTGATAGTGGTCACCCAAAATCACGAAATCCGTATCACTATACGTCCCCGCATCACGACTTGCCTGAATAATCTTTGCCACTCGACGATCTAGCCTTTGCAAAGCAGCCTTAGCTTGCGGAGATCGGACTCCATTCCGGTGACGCATGCTATCCATGTCAACTAAATGGATTAGTGTAAAGTCCGGCCGCTTATTTTTGATCGTATCTACAGCACATGCCGTCACAAAATCATCGAGCCACGGCTGCTTGATTCCTCGGCGAAGTTTTCCGTAACGATGGTTCATTTGGTAAAGAAACAGCGGTGAGCTTGCTTTAAGCGACACTAATACTTGGTTCGTCCAAATCCTATTAGGGAAAATTTCTGCTAAGTTATAATTTATTTTACTTCCCGCAGTAACCGGCCACAAAAACGCCGCTGTTGTTAAGCCGGCTTCACGCGCAACATCATAAAGCGGCATTGCTTTAACATCTTTACGGTACCAATACCAATCCGGTGATTCGCGTTGTGGCTGAATTTTTGTGTTATTTACAATGCCATGAATTGCCGGATATTGACCAGTAATGATTGAAGTATGCGATGGATAAGTTAAGGTTGGAAAGATCCCCTTAACGCGTTTGACCCACGTCCCCCGCTTAATTAATTGATCAAGATGGGGAACAAACTCGCGAAACTCATCGAAATCACGAAAGCCCATCGAATCAAGAGAGATTACTACCAATTTATGTAATGCCATTATCCCATCTACTTCCTTTTAAGTCTTATTTCCATTTTAAAATAAAAATTAACAGATTCGTAACCCTAAAGAGCTAAAATGATAAAAGTAAATTTGATGAAAGGAGAACTAAAGCAAGCGGTTACAGGATTTGCAATTTGATTCACAGCGATTTTTAATGTAAAATTAAGGTTCAGTTTTCTGTATTTTTTTTGAAAGGAATCATCATTATGCAAAATCAGTTACCAAAGGGTAAAGAGCATGAGAAAACTCTCGGTCTCTTTGACCTTTCCATTTTAGGTATCGGCGCAATTATTGGTACGGGAATTCTAGTATTAACTGGAATTGTCGCCGCGGAAGATTCAGGTCCAGCGATCGTCTTTTCTTTCTTAATTGCCGCGTTAGCTAGTGGATTAATTGGCCTCTGTTATTCTGAACTAACTACTAGTTTACCTAATTCAGGGAGTGCCTTCTTCTATGCTTGGGTATCCATTGGTAAGTTCGTCGCATTTTTGGCTGGCTGGACATTAATTGGGGTTTACGTTACTACCACAGCGACGGTAGCAAATGGATGGACCGGTTATGTCCAATCATTTCTAGAGGTTCTTGGCATTAACCTTCCCCATCGTTTCCTCGTTACTCCAGCTGCTGGAGGTTACGTTAACCTTCCAGCTGTCCTGATGATCTTTCTAATGACAATTATCCTAACTCGGGGAACAAGCGAAAGTAAGTTAATTAATAACTTCCTTGTTGGGGTAAAAATTTTTATTATTCTTTTATTTATTATCGTTAGTGTTCCACACGTTAACCCAAGTAATTGGCACCCCTTTCTCCCGTATGGTTATAAGGGGATCTTCACCGGTGCTTCTGCTGTTTTCTTCTCGTTTCTTGGCTTTGACGCCCTAGCAACTTCCGCAGAAGACGCTAAAGACGTTGATAAAAATATTCCCCGGGCAATAATCTTGTGCCTGGTTATCTCCACCACCCTCTATGTATTAGTAAGTCTTGTCATGACAGGAGTTGTTTCCTATACCAAGTTAAACGTCTCTGAAGCCATGTCCTACGTTCTGATTGTTAAGGGACATAGTTTTGTTGCGGAAATCGTCTCACTTGGAGCTGTTTTAGGGATCATGGCGGTTGTGTTCGCCTTTATCTACGCCGGCTCTAACATTCTTAAATCAATGAGTCGGAGTGCCTTTCTTCCCAAGGGTCTTGCTAAAGTAAACACTAAAACTCAAAGTCCTAATCGGGCAATTTGGTTAGTGGGAATTTTTTCAGCAATCTTAGCTGGTGAATTTGATCTTCACTACTTGGCATTAATTGCTAACATCGGTTCTTTAATGGTGTTCGCGTTAATCTCACTTATTGTTATTATTCTGCGTCTACGGTACCCAGAACTCAAACGACCTTTCAAGGTGCCATTTGGTAAAACAATTCCGGTACTTTCAATTATCATTTGTATCGTTCTTCTTGTTAGCATCTCGTTAACCGCCTGGCTAACATATCTTGTTTGGATTGCTCTTGGCTTAATTATTTACTTCTGCTATTCACTCCGTCATGCGGATGAATTTAATTTTACAAAGGAATAAGATCCATCTTTACTATATTAAAAAGCTTCAAGTATTCGGGCTCCCCTGAATATTTGAAGCTTTTTTAATGTGAATTATCAGTTAACGCTGTCGTTTGCTTATTTTTGTAGTTTCCGTTTAACCATTGTTGGATCGGCTTTTCCAGGATTCAACTCTACCAACTTACCTGAACCACTATAGATAATCCATTCTGCAAGGTTCACAATATGATCGCCAGCACGCTCGAGGTAACGAATTACGGAAAGGTAATCACCATATGTTTTTACGTTCTGCCCTGCTTTTACTAATGCATTCATAATTGCTCGTTGTTGCTGAACATAGATTAAATCAACTTTTAAATCCTCGTTAGCAACTTCATAGGCCTTTTGTTCATCAGTATAAACATATGCATCCAGAACCCGTTCTAACATCTCCCGAACAATCATCATCATCTTTTCAATCTGTTCTTCAATTTCTTCATTATGCTCTCGATCACTTAAATGAATAGCTGCCCGGGCAATATGGGATGCATAATCGCCTAATCGTTCAATATCACTACTTGCTTTCAAAATACTGATAATCTTGCGAAAATCGCTTGCTACAGGTTGCTGCAATGCCATTAGCTTAAGTGCCTCTTTTTCAAGATTAATTTCCTCATCATTAATCTTGGGATCAGCTTTCAGAACCTGTTCTGCCAGCGCTGTATCACTTTCTGTGAACGCCTTTGTCGCCTGGTATATCTGTTCACTAGCGTCGATCCCCATCTCCATAAAGTGACCACGAAGCCGTTTTAATTCATCATTAAAAATTGCACCCATCTATCTACAACCTCCTAACCAAACTTACCGCTTAAATAATCAGCAGTTTTTTGTTCTCGTGGATTCATAAAAATATTTGCCGTCTTATCAAACTCAATGAGGTGTCCCTGATGCATAAATGCAGTCCAGTCTGCTGAACGTGATGCCTGCTGCATATTGTGGGTTACCATAATGATCGTTAGTTGCTCTTTCAATTGTACTAGAGTATCTTCAATTTGCGAAGTTGAAACTGGATCAAGGGCACTGGTTGGTTCGTCCATTAGAATAATTTCTGGTCGAACTGCTAGCGTCCGGGCAATACAAAGTCGCTGTTGTTGTCCCCCCGAAAGCGCGAGTGCACTGGATTTTAACTGGTCCTTTACTTCATCCCACAATGCTGCCTGACGAAGACTTTCTTCAACTCGTTGGTCAAGTACCCGTCGATCCCTTTCGCCCGTTAACCTAAGACCATAGATCACATTTTCATAAATTGACAGCGGAAATGGCGTTGGTTGCTGGAAAACCATTCCGATTCGCTGACGAACTCGATAAACGTTAACTTTTGGTTGGTTGATATTTACCCCGTGAAAATTAATTTCTCCCTTTACCGTTGCAAAGTCATCGTTCATCCTATTCAAGCTCCGCAATACCGTAGATTTTCCTGAGCCAGAAGCGCCAATCAATGCCGTAATTTTATTTTGGGGAAATTTTAGATTAATATCGTGAGCAACATGCTTTTCACCATAAAGAACCTGAAGATTTTTCGTTTCTAAAGCCGTACTTGTTTGCATTTGTTTCTCCTTACTTAGTTAAACGTTGCTTAATTCGGTGACCAACATAGCGGGCTGCAAGATTAAACAGCAGAATCGTAATAATTAATACGGCAGCTGAACCATTTGAAACCGCTCGGGCATCAGGAACTAGCCCCTCGCTATTCACTTTCCAGATGTGAACCGCCAATGTTTCTGCTGGTCGCATTGGGTTCAGGAAACTTGTTGGACTAAAAGGATTCCAATCAGCATAGTTAATTGCTGGAGAACTTTGCCCCGCCGTATATATTAATGCGGCTGCTTCACCGAAGATCCGTCCGGCGCTTAATATTGCGCCAGTAATAATTCCTGGCAGTGCTGCCGGAAGAACAATTTTAGTCGTGACGCGCCATTTTGACATCCCTAACCCTAATCCTGCTTGGCGTTGCAAATACGGGACCTGTTGTAGCGCATCCTCACAACTACGGGTTAAGATTGGTAAGTTTAAAATCGTTAATGCTAATGCCCCTGCTAACAATGAAAAGTCAAAGCCAAACTGCAAAACGAAGACTAAGTAGCCAAATAAGCCAACTACTACAGAAGGCAAAGAACTTAAAACCTCAATCGCCAGCCGAAGCATTTGTGTCCACCGATTTTCTGGAGCATATTCACTCAAATAAATTGCCGCACAAAGAGCTAGCGGAACTGAGACGATTAGGGTCAAAAGCACTAAGTAAAGGGAGTTAAAAAGCTGATCACGAATCCCGCCACCCGCTGCAAATGATTCAGCATTAGCCGTTAAGAAGTGCCAGGAAATATTAGGAATTCCCATTGCTAAAATGTAAATTAACAAACTAAGGATTACCAAGCCAACCAATCCTGCCAGTCCTAGTATTATCCCAGTTGCTACTTTGTCAACTCGCTCTGGATTCATCATCTTGCTCCTTTCTTACTTACCAATCGCATTAATAAGTTGAATGCCAGGGACATCACAAGAAGGATTAATGCTAGCGACCACAAAGCATTATTCGATGCTGTTCCCATTACTGTATTCCCAATCCCCGTTGTTAAAACACTTGTAAGTGTGGCTGAGGATTCCATCAGGCTCGTTGGTACAATGGTCGTATTTCCAATTACCATTTGAACTGCTAATGCCTCCCCAAATGCCCGTGCCATTCCAAATACCATCGCCGTTAAAATTCCACTCTTCGCACTGGGAATTATTACCCGGGAAATAGTCTGCCACCGTGTCGCTCCTAGGCCGGACGATGCTTGTCGATACTTTTGTGGAACTGCTTGTAAACTATCAATGGTCATTGATGTCATTGTTGGGAGAATCATTAGGAAAAGAACACTTGTCGCTGCTAGAATTCCAAATCCAGTTCCCCCAAATACTTGACGAAGATAAGGAACTATTACGGTTAATCCGAGGTACCCGTATACAACTGAAGGAATCCCCACAAGCAATTCAATTAATGGTTGAAGATACTGATAGGCTTTTCGCGGAAGCATTTCCGTAATTGCAATTGCCACCACTAACGCTAATGGTAGGGCAATAATTCCCGATAAGGCAGTTACACTAAACGAGGTGATAATCATTGGCAATGCGCCATAGTAATGATGACTTGGCTGCCAGTCAGTACTGGTTAAGAAGTGCCAAACTGATACCCCATCATTCTTAAAGAGGGCAACTCCTTTAATGGTAAGGAACATTAGAATTGTCACCACCAATCCGCCAATTAATATAATTGCTAGGTAGCTGATCAATTTACCGACCCATTCCTGCTTACTTTCAATTGACGGTTGACTTAACTGCTTTTTCAAATCATCCATTACTTACTCCTTTATACTTGTCTTCCCGTCCGCTGTTCGTTGGACCTTCATATCATGAATATTAATGTAGTTTGCATCTTCGACTAATGTTTGTTGAACCTTTTTCGTTTGCATGTAATTAATAAATTCCTTAGTTGCCCGAGTTGGCTTTTTCTGGGTATACATGTGTTCATATGACCATAATGGCCACTTATTTGTCGTAACATTCTTTGCCGTTGGTGTAACTCCATCAATCTTTACTGGCTGAACCTGGTCGTTAAGGTAGGCAAACGAAATATAACTAATTGATCCCGGAGTATTCTTGACAATTTCCTTTACAGTGCCATTCGAATCCTGTTCTTGAGCATTAATTGACCGTTCACCATTCTTGAGAACTACCTGTTCAAATGCTACCCGGGTTCCGCTTCCGGCAGCTCGATTAATCACCGTTATTGGTAAATTGGGACCACCAACTTGGCGCCAGTTCGTGATCTTCCCCGTATAAATTTGCCGTAATTGTTCAAGAGAAAGATTATTAATTCCTAGTTCATGGTTTACAACTGGAACAATTCCAGAAACCGCAACGATATGATCCGTAAGTTTCTTTTCATTAATTCCATCCTGTTGATCCGCGAAAATATCTGATGAGCCAACATTAACCGCTCCTGCTTGAACCTGACTTAATCCAGTTCCAGATCCGCCACCTTGGACAGTAATACTCGTTTGTGGTTTTACCTTCCGATAGTTCTCAACAACTGCTTCAGTTAGTGGTTGGAGGGCAGTAGAGCCAACAATTGTAATTTTTTCTTGAGGCGGTTGTTTCTTTGCTGCAACCCAACCGGCCCCTAATCCGACGATTATTGCTGCAACAATAACTCCTGTAATTATTCTCTTCATCTTATCTCCCTAGTTGTTTTCGTTAACTTCATATGATACAAATAGAGAATATCAAGTCGATGTAAATATTTAATCTTCGCATTGTAAAAGTTGTGTAAATTTTGGAGAAGAATATGACTAACAAGTTTTTATTAATGAGTCAGAATACTGAATTAACTCAGCAACTAACCACCCTTTGCAAAAAAGCGCGGTGGACTCTTAGCCAAATTACAACCCCAACCGGATTAGTGGTTGAACTCGAAAAGCAACCAGTTACGGGGATCTTCTGGGATCTTACTGACACAACTCTAGATACCACGATCGCAACAATGACCCTGATCCGCGAGCAGATCCATGGTCCAATCATTGTTTTTGCAGCTAAATTAACAGAGCGAATCCAGCGAAAGCTTTATAAAGCACGAGTGGATGATCTAATTTCATTTCCGTTTAATGAACGCATTATTCAACCATTGCTCGAGCAACGACTGTGGCTATATCAGCAGTTAAAACTTAAGGAGTCTGCGCCTACTAAAAAAATAATTTCACCACAAGTAGTTTCAATTGGTTCATGGCAAATCGATCAAAAAAATTACACTGTCACTAAAAATGATTTGCCAGTTGAGCTTACTCCTAAAGAATTTCAATTGCTCGCCTACTTAATTGAACACCACGATCAAGTACTCAGTCGTGAACAACTCGTAAATGGCGTGTGGGGATATGACATTCTTGATACTTCCCGAATTGTCGATATTCATATCAGCCACCTTCGGGATAAACTTGAAGATGATCCCCATAAACCAGATCACCTATTAACGGTGCGTGGCTTTGGTTATAAGCTAGTAAAATAAGTTTTTTTAGATTTCAGCCCTGAAAGTGTAAAATAAAAGAAGATAGAACTTTGGGATTATTACACAAAGGGGATCTGATTTAATGACTCGTTTTAAAAATTCTGCATGTACGTCCATTATGGTTGGCAAAAAAGCCTCAATGGATGGTTCGACTTTTATTGCCCGCAATGAAGACCGGGTAGTTGCAATCGAACCAAAACGGTTTATTGTTCAACCAGCAGTTTCCGGTCGAAACGAGACATATGTTTCACCATATAATAAGTTAACCGTCAAATTACCAGCAACTGGAATGCGCTACACTGCAACGCCAAGTGGCGACCAAAGCATGGGTCCAAACGAAGAAGACGGTTTTAACGAAGAAAACGTTGGCGAAAGTGCTACCGAAAGTGTTTACGCTAATGATCGCGTTCTTGCCTATGATCCATACGTTAAGAATGGTTTAGCTGAAGACTCAATGACTAACCTTGTCCTGCCATATATCCATAGTGCTCGTGAAGGAGTAGAATACCTGGGTAAGTTAGTGGCAAAGTATGGGTCCGCTGAAGGTAACGGTGTTCAATTTAACGACCAAAACGAAGTCTGGTACATGGAAATTGCTACCGGACACCATTGGGTAGCAGTTCGGATTCCTGATGATTGTTATGCTGTCGCTGCTAACCAAATTGCCATTGAAAAGATTAACTTTGAAGATTCAGATAACTATCTGTGGTCCGACGGAATCGAAGAATTCGTTAATCTTCACGGTTTAAATCCGGACAATGACCAATGGAATTTCCGTCATATTTTTGGAACCAACACCCAATTTGATCATCATTACAACACTCCCCGAGTTTGGTTTGCCCAACGCTACTTCAATCCTGTTGCTGCCGCTAGCCAAACACCTGAGTCTTCAGAAATTCCCTTTATCCGGAAACCAGAACGAAAAATTACGGTTGAGGATATCCAATATATTCTGAAGTCTCACTACAATGAAACAAAGTACGATCCACTCGGTGATGGTAATGAGCACGATCGAAAAGTCTATCGGGCAATCTCCCTTTCGCGAACTGCCCAGTCGCATATTCTTCAAATGAGAAATAATGTCGATTCAAAGCATGCCGCTGTTCAGTGGATCGAAATGGGAGTTCCCAGCTTTAATGCCTATGTTCCATTCTTTGCTAACGCGGACGATACTGATGTTTCATACCGTGAACTTCCAAAAAAGATGGATTTAAAGAGTGCTTTTTGGCTTAATGAAGCTCTTGCAATGGTCGTTGAAGCCCATTACAGCGAATTTAATCAAGCCGATCTCGACTTCCAAAAAGAACTTGGCGAATGGTGCCGGCGAAAGATTCACGAGGTTGATGAACATGCCAAAAAGCTTGACGGTAAATAACTCACAACTTACCTTACTGGTCAAAACCATGAGATTGCGAGCCACTGTAACGCTAAAGCAAAAGAATTGTTATTCAATTTAATGACTCAGGGAACCGAATTATCAAAGCTAACTTTCAAAATGGATCCAAACTTATAGGATGATCACAAAAAATGAGGGCGAGAAAAAACGTTAAGTTTTTCCCGCCCTCTATATATACTTATTAATCTCCGAACTTAGAGAGTCTAATCGCGGGAATTAACTGAGGAACTCGAGCCTAACGCAGCGAAGCAAGCCTATTCGGCTACGAACGACTCTGATGATTTCATCATCATTCATCGTTCTAGGTTAGTCAACCGTCCCTCCGAGAAAGTTAATTCCCAGCTCCATCTTTTATTACTTTCGATGTTCCCGCGTTGCTTCCGCAAGGTGAACCAGGTTAGTTACAAAGTTATGGGTTTTTGCTTCATAATGGTACTTCCGCCCAAGTTTAACAAAGTAGCCGTTGATATAGTCAACCTCAACTGGTCGATTATGACTCATATCTTGATACATTGATGGGTAATGGTGAGGGTTACCAACCTTCGAAACATAGTTAACACTCTCCAGTTCTTCTGCCCGACTATTAACTAACTGGACCCCTGCCCGCTCACAAACGTCATAGGCTTCATCAATTAGTTGCCGAGATAATTCATCCGCCTTCTCAAAGGAAGCATATTCTCCCATCGTGATTTCAAACATCGTACATAAAGTATTAACAACTGAATTAAAGACTACCTTGGCCATTAAAGTTCCCATGAAGTTATCCTTTAATGTTGGGTTGAAGTTTGCCTTTTCTAATTCTGCCATTAGCTCATCTGTTTTGGCATTCGGCTTCTCGGTATAGTTTGCCCAATTGGTAGTCCCCATCCCTGGCTTACCAACAAACTCGACTTCGCCCGGACCAGTCAAGATGGTTGCCACAAGTGCAGTTCCAGCAGTTAGCTTTTCTTTAGGGAAATATTTAAGTAATTTCTCGACGTGCCCCATCCCGTTCATCGCGGTTAAACAATACTGATCTTTGAAGAAATGTTTACACCGTTCCAACATATCGTCTAATTGCATCTGCTTCAGTTCAAAGAACACAAAGTCAGCATCGGTTGCTTGATATTCTTCTGGAGTATAGACGTTTACCGGGACGAGGTGCTTATTTTGGTGTTCACGGGTAACATATACCCCACCCTGTTCCTTCATCTTGTCATAATGTGGTTGCCAACCTTCCACAAAGTCAACTTCATTTCCTTGTTCTTGCAGCAATACACCAAAGCGGAGACCCATTGCTCCAGCACCAACTACTGTAAACTTCATAATATCCAACTCCCTTTCTCTAGCTCACCAATAAGTCTCAGTGATAAAGCGTTCATGCTGATCGGTAATTCATAAATAAAAAAGCGCCCAAAGATTGATTAATCAATCTTAAGGACGCTCCTGCGTGTTACCACCTTTTATTCGTTAATAGCTCACACCATTAACCTCAAATGTTCAGTCATAATAACTAAACACGGTAGCGATAATGGGCTACTCCCACCGCAGATTACTAACTTCATCCTGGCACTCAAAGTGATTTTCATTAGCATCTAGTTATCCTTTTTCATCAACCAAGGACTCTCTGCAAACTCGATCCTAACTACTCTTCTTGTCAACGTGTTTTATAATTATTATTTAATTGTGTTTTAATCTAACTCGTTATTTATTAATTGTCAACGTCCTTTTTAAATCCCTATTTTTATACACTTATTCGATGTGTTTATCCTATCAACGAACTAATTAAACTTAATTTTTAAAATAATGAAGATTAATCATTGACATCAAAATGAGAATATTCTAATATAATGACAATCAAATTTACAAATTGCATTGAAAAGATGAGTAGTCTTAGAAATCCAGCACAGAGAGTTGCGTTAGATGAGAAGCGATCTGGAGGACTTTGACGAAGATGGTCTTGGAGCATTTACGAACGATGAGCTAATCTAGTTAGTTGTTCACGATTGACGACCGATAAAACGTCTAGGTTTACCTTCGGGTGTACCTACTAAGGATTAGGTTGTGAGACCTGATCAAAATAGGGTGGTAACACGTTATTTCTAAATGATTGAAATTGACGTCCCTAGGAAAAGTTAAACTGCTTTTCCTAGGGACTTTTTATTTGCTCTTATTTCCTGAACTTATCTGAAAAAGAAAGGATGTATTCAATATGACTCAATTTACAACTCGCACTACTTCACCATTCCGTTATGATATTGTTGGTAGTTTTCTTCGTCCGCAAAAGCTAAAGGAAGCTCGTAATGATTTTGCCCAAGGAAAGATTAATCAAGAACAACTCACAGAAGTCGAAAATCAATGTATTACCGAACTAGTCAACAAGGAAGAAGCAGCTGGCTTAAACGCTGTTACAGATGGTGAATTCCGGCGAAGCTATTGGCACCTTGATACTTTCTGGGGATTCGCGGGAATTAAGCATACAACTCAGGAACATGGCTACCTCTTCCACGATGAGGAAACCCGTAATGACTCTGCACAAGTTGCTGGGAAGATTTCCTTCAAACCAGGTCATCCTGATGTTGAAGCATTCAAATTTCTGAAGAGTCTTACAGATGGTAAAGACGTCACTCCTCGACAAAGCATTCCAGCGCCGGCTCAATTCTATGCCGAATTAGTTCGTGGTGATGAAAACATTGCTGCTTTACGGAAGTACTACCCTACCGATGATGAACTCTTCCATGATATTGCAAAAGCCTACCACGATTTAATCCTGGCACTCTATGATGCAGGTTGCCGCGATGTTAAGATTGATGATTGTACTTGGGGAATGGTTGTCGATGATAAATTCTGGGCAACAATGGCTAAAGCTGGTTTTGACCGGGAAGCACTCGAAAATACCTACCTTAAGTTAAATAATGATGCGATTGCAGACCTTCCAGATGATCTAACCGTCACTACTCATATTTGTCGTGGAAATTACCACTCAACTTGGGCTGCTAAGGGCGGTTATGGACCAGTAGCCGATCACCTTTTTGTAAAGGAAAACGTTCAAGCCTTCTACCTCGAATATGACTCTGACCGTGCTGGGAACTTCGAACCATTAGCAAAGGTTCCTAATGATAAGTATGTCGTTCTCGGTTTGGTAACCTCTAAGAGTGGCGATCTCGAGGATCCTCAAACAATTATTGACCGAATCAAGGAAGCTGCTGAATTCCATCCCCTCGATCACCTCTGCCTAAGTACCCAATGTGGTTTTGCATCAACCGAAGAAGGAAACATCTTAACCGAAGATCAAGAATGGGCAAAGATTAAGCTTGTTAAAGAAGTTGCAGAACAGGTATGGGACTAGAAAGTTCGAAGCCGTCAGCCTATAACATCAACTCCAGAATTATTTTAAAAAATTAAATCCCTGACAATCGTTACTTCTAGCGTTTGTCAGGGATTTTTATTTTCTATACTAACTTACCAACAACAGGCAAATCTTTTAATACCTTATCTCCATGAGGCGACTCATTATACAAAACATCTGTTAGATCCTGACCGGCCTCATTACCGTGGTGTTTACCACCTTTCCAAGCAGCCTTATTCGAGACATCATAAACTGTTCCAGAAATGGCAACATATGCTGGTTGACCATTTTGTCCATTAAACTTTGCTAATTCTTCGCGAGTAAAAGTCTTTTCTGCCATCAGCTACTGCCTCCTTAGTCAACAAATCTAATTATTTCATTTTCTAATTTGACTATAACACTATTAGGCCTTAAGCACTAATGTTTCGCTTCTGAACAACTACATCACCAAACACCTTTAAAAAAATTTAAGCTGTTATAATGAAGATAATGGTTTGAAAGGAGGTCGCCCATGAAGAAGTTCTTATTGCCAATTTTAGTTAGCATGATGACATTCCTTATTACTATAACTATTACAGATAAACCCGTTCAAGCAATGTCGCAAAAGTCATTAAATAACCGTGTCTACCTTGTTACTTTTATCAATTCAAATGGTTACACAACTGCGCATCAATACGTCTTCTTTACTACTAATGGCAAATCCGCTTACGTTAACGTTACTGATACTGATCAATCTGGTAAACCAGTAATTAACAAGGATTCCACGAAAGAAGAAAAGGCTGCCCCACGAACAATTAATCGCTATCTCGCTGACCGGACAATCCTTAACAAAGCTACTAGCAAGAAATATTACAAAATTAAGAACAATAAGGTTACAATCGATAATGGACTAGTAACAAAGAAGTCATCCGGAAAGATTGAAAAGGGTGGTAACCTTGAGAAATTCACTGTTAATTTCCCTGATGGTACTCAAAAATATGACCGCGTTTTATTCCAGATGGCCCAAAAAGACTATCAATATCGATAATATTACCTAATTTCAAAATAAGGCATCAGCAATCTTTTTTACAGATTATTGATGCCTTATTTTATTTAACTAATTATCGTTAGTTCTTTTCATTAAAGCCAATTCGGCTTATCACCGTCAGTATTAGGTTTATTAACACCGAAATCCTTACGAGCATATGGAGCGGGATCAGAAATAATTTTTGCTACAAAATTACCAATTGATTTTCGTGAAACCTCAGTCCCTTTAAACGCTTCTCCTCGTTCTGTTGTCTCGTAATCAACCTCATCCTTATTTGTTAACCATGCTGGACGAATAATTGTGTAATCAAGATCAGAGGCGGAAATAACATCAGCCGCGCTCCGGTAAGTTCCAAGATAACTATCCTTTTGACCGCCACCAAGTTCAGCATTATTCCATTCACCAAATTTACCGGGAACTTCATCATAGATCCCAATTGATGAAATCCAAATTAACTGCTTTACTCCATATTTATCCATTGCCTTAACAATATTTTCAGCTTGCTGTTTAATCTCGGGGTTCCGCAAATTAGCGTAAACAACATCTGCTTGTGACACAGCGGCGTCTAACTCGTCCGTCTTCAAGGTATCGCCCTTAATAACCTTTTCCCGACTTTCATCTATGTTTTTTAAATGTTGCGGGTGACGAGCAAAAAGCAATAGTTCTACATCACTATTCTTTAATAACGCGTTAATTGCGTGTTGAGCGATTTGACCAGTTGCGCCTAAAATTAGTACTTGCTTTGTCATTTTATCTTCCTCCTCGTATTCTATCCTTTGTTCATTTTTAAGTATAAGGAAATTGAAACTTATTAAAAGTAAGCACTTTTGTGTAAGGTAGTTACCCTCAAGTAACATTTACTTGGCGCTCAATCAAAGGCGGTATTTAAATTTTTTTACTAATCCAGACTAATCGCTACTTCCCCACTCTTGTAGCCCTTCAATTACTGGCTTAAGCTTTTTACCACGTTCAGTCAAAGAATACTCAGTTTTAGGCGGAACTACCGGATAAACTGTTTTACTAATTAGGCCATCATGCTCTAGTTCCTTTAACTGTAACGCTAGCATTCGCCGTGAGCACTCAGGGATTAGCTTTTGCAATTCATTAAATCGGCATCGAGGATGTTCTAAGAGACGAAAAATAATTACACTTTTCCATTTTCCTGAAATTTGTTTTAAGGTGGTTTCGATCGGACAATCTTCAACTTGTTTAGTCATCACTTTATCCCTCCTTTAATAATTACTAGGTGAAATAAAATTCCCCTCTTGTGTCATCAATCAATTATACTTATTATTAGTAAGTAATCAAACAATGAACGGAGGAATTACTTATGGAATCAGCATTTAACCAATTAACTGCCCAACGGCGTTCAATCTACGCTCTCGGCGATCAGCTAACTAACTCCCCAGAGGAAATTTATGATCTAATTATAACGGCAATCAAAAATTCGCCAACCGCCTTTAACAGCCAAACTGTTCGGGCTGTCGTCCTATTTGGCAAGTCTTCAGATAAAGTTTGGGACATTGTCGAAGCAGCATTAAAGGAAGTTGTCAAGGATCCACAGGCATTCGCCAAAACCCAACAAAAGATTGCTAGTTTTCGGGCTGGCTTCGGGACCATTTTATTCTTAACCGAAACTGATACTGTTCATGAATTGGAGAAACAATTCCCAGCTTATGCAGACAACTTTGCCGACTGGGCAGAACAAGGAATCGGTGGCGCTCAGCAAGCCGTTTGGACTGCTCTTGCTGAACAACAGATCGGGGCTAGTCTTCAACACTACAACCCACTGATTGATGATGCAATTCACCAAGTATTCGACCTTCCTGATAGTTGGCAGCTTCGTGCTGAAATGCCATTCGGCTCAATCGAAGCATCCGCTGGCAATAAGGATTTTCTCAATGATGGTGAGAAATTTAAATTAATCAAGTAATATAATTAATTCTCTCTTTAGCGGTTTCATAATATAATGAAATTACTGGAGGGAGGATTTTTTTATGGCTAAACAGGTAAAAATGTTTAATACGGGTGCTGATTATGCTCTTTCCCTAATTGGTGGCAAATGGAAGCCGGTTATCCTCTACCTACTTGCTGGTCATCCCCGACGCACTGGCGAATTAGTTAAGCAATTGGGAACATCACATAAAGTATTGAGTGACCAGCTTCGTGAACTTGGCGATGCCGGTATAGTCGCCCGAAAAAGCTATAATACCATCCCGCCCCACGTTGAATATCGACTAACTGATGAAGGGGAAAACCTTTATGCTGCTCTTCGATATTTAAATTACTGGGGTGAGCAACAAGTTAGTAATAAACAAGACGTTAAAATTATGTGTACAGACAAAATGAAGGAGCTTGGCGAAGATGGCCTGTGTGTAATTACCAAGCAACACCTTCATCACTGGAAGCAAGAAATTGTTAAAAAGTAATCAATAAAAACAGCGGAAGTTCTAACAACTGGAGCTTCCGCTGTTTTACGATAGTTCACCTAATCTCGATCGTAAATTAGGTGAACGCCACCATCACCTAGCTTTTTCGTTTGGGTAACATGGAAGCGTTGATTAACAAATTTCCCTAACGTGTCAAAGGTTCCCTTCTTCTTTGAATCACCTGAAATATACGGAGCAATTACTAATGAAATCTGGTCTACTAATTCAGCTTTAAGGAAGGCACCATTAATTAGCGCACCTCCGCCCAGAACCATTGTTTTAATATCAAAATATTTTTTCAGCTTAACCAGTGATTCAGCAAAGTTGATCTCTCGTTCACCACAAACTAAGTACGGGATCTCCATTGATTGAAGAAAGGCAAGGTAGTTTCTTGATGCTTGCTTGGTAATAACCTCAATTGCCCGGTTCTTTCTCCCGGCATACGGAAAGTAGTTTTTCTCCCACCCGGCACGGCCACGGCGATCATAGCTAACATCCCAGGTTGCTGATTTAATTTCGCTTGGTACCCAATCACGGTATTCTATCCGTTGACCATCATATTTACTTAGGTCCGGCTTCCCCTTAGCAGCATACATTACGATCGTATTGCTTCCATTGGCGTTCGCACTCCCTAACTTAAATAATTGATCATCATAGTAGTCACCGGAAATCTTATCGCCAGGAAGGCCATCCCAATCACCATCGATCTTTCCATCAATGGACATGTACATATGAATAATTACCTTTGCTCGTTCCATTTTCAGTCACTCCTTTAATATTAGTTTACTCCTGTTGTAGATTGTTTAAAACGGCCAATGTTTCATATGAAACACTGACCGTTATTTATTATCCGTTGAATTTTTTTAAGTTCTTCCAGGCAATTACCCCTGCCAGTACTCCAGCAAACAAACCAACAAGTATGGATACAATAATCACATTAACGATCAGTGCGTAGCTCCATTTGACTGAATAATTCTGGTAAATAATTATTAAACCAATACATTCAATCAAGGAAAAAACAATTCCTGTAATAATACCACGTCTAATGACTATTTTTCGTTTTTCTTTCAGTTCGCCCGAATCAACCTCATTTACTAATACTTTTTGCCGAATAGCAATAATGTAAAAGTACCAAGTAACAATAATAAATAAGGCGAATAAACTAATAATCGCGAACCAAAAGGCTATCCGGTAAGTAGTAACTAATGCCAAGAGAACCGCGATACATAGTAAAATTGGTGTAACTAAAGTTAAGATTAAATAAGCTGAATTACCAAGGTGATCTAGTTGTTTCTCTTGGTATTCATCAATTGGGCCACTGATTCCGTATGAAAATTTAAGAAGACTATTACGTAGTTTTTCTTTTGTCATTTTGATTCCTCCCAAAAAAGTGAGTTTAGATCTGTTTTTAGTGCAATTGCTAACCGGCGACATAAGTCTAGTGACGGATTATATTTATCACTTTCAATCAGACTAATTGTTTGGCGCGCAACTCCGATCTCTTTTGCCAATTCAAATTGTGATAATTGTTGCTTCTTCCTAAACTGACGGACACGATTCAATAATTACTCACTCCTCTATCTGTCATATATAAATGACATTTGTTGGTATTATCTTACTAAGGTCATTTCATTTTGTCAACTATATATGACAAAAAATAAACTGGTGAGAAAATTAGTTTTTTCTCACCAGTCATTACTAGCCTTTCAACATTAAATAATTCAATTGTAGAAATTAATGATTGCCGACCGCACTATTCAACTTTCGCCGATTGAAGAAGTAAATCAAAAGAATCAGAGGAACAGTGACAAGCATTACTGGATAGAACCATTTTACCGGCATCGTACTATCAATAATCCCACCAAGAACTGGACCAAGCGTCATCCCAATATCTAGTCCTAAAAAGAAGGTCGAACTAGCTAATCCTCGTTCGTCATCTGGTGCGAGCATCATCGCGGTTGATTGACAAACCGAATAGATCAGGCCATAACCAAAAGCCATTCCTGCAGCCGCTAACGCCATTTCAATATTAGTCTTCATCACCGTTAGCATAATGAGGTAAAAGACCGTGGCAACAGTACTGGTAACTAACCAGGGACCAAAACGAACAGTATCAAATTGGTTCCTTAAGAATAGCCGAATTGCCAATAAGACAACAGCATAGATTAAGAAGTACGAACCAACAGCAATCTGTAAATGACGCTGTTCAGTATAGGCAACAATATCCGCTTGCGTTGCAAAATACGGAATCGCAAATAATGCCGTTAAGGCGGCAACTGGTAGCGAATCTCGCTGAATAATCTTCAAATGAAACTTTTTGGCCGTTTGTGCTTGTGGTTCTGGTTTAGCTCGGTTACCAACGAACTGAACAGTAATTACCACCATTAGTGCTGATAAGGCCGAAATAATGATGGCGTCTCGATAACCAATTACCCGGTAAAGGTTAATTGACACTGCTGGAGCAAATGCCATTGCCAAAGCGTTCATCAGACCATAAAAACTCATTGCTTCCCCAACATGGTTAAAAGGAACCAGGTATGAAAGCCAGGTAGTCATACATACGGTACAAAGAACATACCCCAAACCATTAATCAATCGAAAGAACAATAGTAAGCCACTATTAGGAGTAATTACATAGCCCATTACCCCAAGGAAACACAACGCGCCGCCAATGAATGATAGTGAGTACTTCGAAAAGTGGTCGGTTAAGTTCCCCGCGATCGGTCTGAGGAACATTGCGACAATACTCATCATCCCCACAATAATTCCAGCAAAGGCACTTGAAGCTCCTAATTCTTGTGCATAACCATTAATTAACGGGTTGCAGTACATATTACTAAAAATGAAGAAAAACGATGCTGCCATTACTAGGACAACATCCTTAGTAAAGATTGATTCTTTTTTCTGCTTTACCACGATTTAACCAACTTCTTTCTCTCTAAACTTCTCTTATAGCAATAATCATACCGCAAACGGTAGTTAATTTTTTAAAGAAAAATAAATCGCCAATGAGTTTTCTCATTAAGCGATTTATTCAGTAGCAAATTATCTTTTATTATTTTTAATGTACTAGATCTAGTGTTCTACTATCACAGAGTCTAAACAGACTAAGCTAAGCAGTGGAGTTTGAGATTGACGAATCTCAAATTTCACTGCTTTTTTTGTTAAAGTA
>NZ_CAKOBX010000004.1:0-183056 GCF_932750685.1 Limosilactobacillus urinaemulieris
ACGAGGACAGCAGTTGTCCTTTTTGTGTACAAAAAAACTGGCATTGATTTTTTATCAATACCAGAAAGTGTATACCCCAAATTCCGCAAGGGGAGTTTGGACCTTTTATGATCAGTTGTCTAATCTATTAAGTTTTAGCTTTATTAACCGAAAATGATATCTTTCTTCCTAATGAAAGTGCTATCATAAGGTATGGTAATCGAAGGGATGTGAAGTTAATGAAAATGATTATAACCGATGCTGCAGATAATTGGTTTAGAACTAACTTAAGCTTGGAAAATGGCGGTGGAGTAAAGTTCTACGGGAAAACTTATGGTTCAACTGAAGTTCACCATGGCTTTTCACAGGGCTTTACACGTGAGGATGTTCCTGTTTCACCAATTCTTGAAGTAAAGAAGGGCAACGTTAACTATCATATTGATAACCTTGATGAATGGTTTTTCAAGGGATTAATAATGACGGTTGATTATGATGAAAAATCCGATGGTCCAATTTTCCATTTCAAGCATGAAGATGGTGACTCAACACCTGATGTTGCTGGATTAGATAAAGACTCTGATGATCATGCAGATAGTAAGGCCGATGCTTCGACCGGTGCTTCTGCACAATGGAAATAGATAATCAAAAGAAAAAAGCGGGGACGTATATAGGGGCTAATGTAGCCCTCTAGTTTACGTTCCTGCTTTTCCCTTTAGTGGCGACGCACGCTAAATTTAATTAAGAAGAATGCTGCTAATGAGCTTAGCACGCTAATAATCATTCCGGTGATTAAGTATGGTGGCCGGTAATGAAGAGTTACCTGATGGGTTCCTGGTTTAATCTTCAGTGCTAAGAATGTATTAATAACTTTTTGACATTTTACCGGATGACCATCAATTTTAGCATGCCAACCACGATCGTAGGGAATCGTTGTCATCAAAACTCCCTGATCCTGTTTAATATTTACTTTTCCGTTAAGAGTTGTTGCACTAGTATGATTGAGCTTTAATGGGGACCGTTGCAAAACTTTGAGATCGTGATTAAATGCTTGCTGGTTAAGCCGGTACAAGCTCACATTTTGCATCCATAATTCCGCGTGTTTCAGATGGAAGGTAATTATGATCTTTTGCCCTTTTTGATGATGGGCAACATTCATAACGACCGTATCCCTGTAAGTTTGATATTGACTAAAATGCCGATTATTAACCGTAATTGATGCATCATCCTTAACATTTGGTCCAACAGTTAAATAGTATGAATCATTGCTATTAGGGATGAATTCTAATTTGACGGTTGCGCCGGCAGACTTTTGTTCTTTTTCAAAAACGGTTCCGGTAATTTGTTTTGCACTTTGAACATTTTGGAAATCGACCTGATTAAAGTTTTGTATTTCAAACAATGGTTGTGGAGAGTTAGCTAAGTCTTGATAGATTTCAGACTGGTAAGCTACGGGATCATAAGTATCATGGCTTAAGTTGAGAATTCGTGAATTAGCACCAAACGCAATCGGTAATGCAGCTTTGTTTTTTCTTATTCCAATATTATTAGTTACCGCTACAGGTTCCTGAGTATTCCAATCAGGACGATAACCTGATAAGGGAAGAAATGGCGTTGAACGATTTGGATCAATAACCGCCATTGTATAGCGGAAACCTAATAACGAATCCGTTACTTGAGTACCATTATCATATGACACAAAACCATCGCCAGCCGGTTGTCCAATTGCTCCCATGAATGTGGGGAGACTAGGAACTATTGTTGAGCCAAAGTGATCACCACCG
Organism: Limosilactobacillus urinaemulieris; assembly: GCF_932750685.1. Taxonomy (NCBI): domain Bacteria; kingdom Bacillati; phylum Bacillota; class Bacilli; order Lactobacillales; family Lactobacillaceae; genus Limosilactobacillus; species Limosilactobacillus urinaemulieris. The sequence goes on from NZ_CAKOBX010000004.1 coordinate 1,761, forward strand.
TTAAAGCCGCTCTGCATAGGATCGTCTTTAGTTCGCATGAATGTTTTAGCAATCCGGTAGAAGTTCTGATCACTATTCTTAATCTTTGTAGTGGCGTTATTAAGTGCTGTGGTATACTCACCAAACTCGGTTTGACTGACATATGAAATTTGGTTGAGGGCAGTATAGGCGCTAGTTGAAACATCACAAATTGTGATCAGTACCAGTAAAAGATTATTTAAGCTTGGGGAAGCTGCATGAGGGATCGCCAAAAAGATAATACTGATAACTGCGATCCCTAGTCCGATTAATTTCTGACTGTTATTAATGTAGGAAACGGTTAGGGTTTCAACATATGCAAAAATTGCTAAAGTGACTATCAGTAAGGCTGCGAGTTGCCATTTTCCAGGCTGAAAACCTTTTTGAAGACAGGTAGCAGCAAGAAGAATTGTCCAAAAACAGAAGATAAATGAAAACCGTGAAGGGTACCATACCGGGAATTGGCCGATATGCCAAAAAAGGTCAAATGGTTCATAACAGAATGAAAGGATGAAAAAGATCGTAATGGGGAGAGCGAGGATTCGCTGACGAAGGTTGATATTACGGTTTAAAAAGTATAATCCGAAGCCAAACATCATTAGCATTCCCACATAAATATTTGCTTGGCCACTAGGCATTTGGTTAAAATTAAACGATCCGGGAACAAGCTTAGCAAGCAGTTTTAGCGGATTATATTCGAAGCGACTTTGAATATGGTTGTTAGTATAGGTTCCCTTACTTTGAAGGAGGGTATAGATGGTTGGTAATAAGACGATACAGCTGATACCCGTAGCAATTAATGAAGAAACTATGTAGCGACTAAAAGCCCGCATTCGCTCTTGCCAATTATTAATTATTGGAAGCTGCCAGATGAAGAAAAGAATTGTAAATATGCAGATCATCCATGCCATGTAGTAGTTATCGATCATCATCACGGCAAGCCAACAAATATAGCAAGAAAATTTACGAGCAAAAATAACTTGATGAAGTCCCCAGATAACTAACGGTAAAATAATCATTGCATCAAGCCAGAGTAAGTTTAGCTGATTAGCAACAATCCAACCATTAAGGGCATAGGCGGTACTAAATGCAAGAATACGAATTCCGGTTTGTAGCTTAGTTTTTGTTAATAACCAGGCAAATGAAAGGCCAGAAAGCCCGTATTTTAATAGGGTTAACGCCAAAACACCACTGGAAAGATGGGCAGCGGGGAAGAAGATAAGAATTAGGTTTAATGGGCTCCAAAGATAATAAGCATTTGTCCCCCACATCTCTCCGCCAAGGCCCTTACTAAATGAATAGATAAATTCACTTGGATGATGCAGCAGGGTTCGCCGGAAGTAAGAGAAGAAATCAATGTATTGCTGTCCAAGGTCAACGGTTAGCAAACTATTTTGCCCAAATGGCGCCATTGAGCGATAGGCAAAATAGCCTCCCATTATAATCACGGGAAGAAGAAAACTGATTAATAAAATATGTTGTTTTTTAAGTTGAGAACGAAATTGCACAAAATGTCCTCCTAAATAAAATATCTTTGTCATTATATACCGAATTAATCCCCGATGAATATGAAGGTTCTGTTAAGTTTCTTTGATTTACCGATTTACATATTCATTTTTACAACAATAAAGTGTATGATTTCATTTTGGTAAGTCAGCTTTAACTGTCAAATGAAGTAAAATTTGCTACAATAGAATTCATCACGGTAAAAGGAGAAGTTTAATACTGTGAAGTTTTTTGATCGAATTACGAACTATTTTAGTTCAAATAAAGGTAAACATAAAAACGCTCAATCCATAATTCCCTCACGGTTGAACTTATTGCTTTGGATTGTCGGAATCTTGCTACTAATGCTTGCTGGTCGTTTATTTTACTTGCAAGTCCTTAACGGGTCATCCTATAAGGCGGAGGTTAAACGATCAGATACTACGATTCAAACAAATAATGTCCAGCGGGGGATGATTTACGATAGTCGCGGTAAGGTAATCGTTGGTAATCAGACTCACCAAGCAATTACTTATACTAAGAGCTCTGACGTAACCACTGATCAGCTTTATAAGATTGCTAATCGCTTAGGAAAGTACATTACCGTAAGTAACAGTGATACGCGGTTAACGGACCGGAATGAAGAAGATTACTACCTAGCAAATAAGGATAACCTCAAGCGAATTACTAAAAAGCTAAACCTCTCTAAGGATGCTAGTGATGATGATCAATATAATGCTGCATTAAAGTATTTAAAGAGTCATCCGGGTGAATGGCGATTGTCAAATCACGAGAAGAGTAATGCCCGGATATATGCTGCGATGACCGGAGCATATTCGCTATCAACAACTTACATCAAAAAGTCTGGAGTTACTAGTAAAGAGCTTGCAGAAGTTGGTGAACACTTAAACCAGATGCCTGGTGTAAAAATCGGAACGGCTTGGACAAGAAACTATCCCCAAGGGAAAGATTTCCAATCACTAACCGGGACTGTTTCAACAACCGGACTACCAAGCGACCAGGTTAATAGTTTGCTTTCGCAAGGATATTCCAGAAGTGATAGTGTGGGTCAAAGTTACTTGGAAAAGATGTTTCAGGGAACTCTGGCTGGTTCAAAATCACAGACACAGGTGACTACTAGTGGAAATAAGGTAACTGATGAGGTAGTTAAGTATCCTGGTAAGAAGGGGGATAACCTTGTCTTAACGATTAATTCTAAGTTCCAAAAACGTGTTCAAGAAATTTTGAAACAGAATTACTCTTCGGCAGGGATTCAATACTCGTCAGGTGTTTACGCAGTAGTAATGAATCCGCATACTGGGGCAATTTATGCTATGGCTGGAATTGACCGGGATATTAAGACTGGTAAACAAACCGTTGATGAGATTGGAGCAATTAACCACCCGATTACAATGGGATCTGCTGTTAAGGGTGCGACTATTATGGGTGGTTTAATGAGTGGTGTTATTACACCAACCAATAATACCTTGACCGATCAACCAATTAAGGTTGCGGGGACCTCAACGAAAAGTTCGTGGTTCAATAAAACCGGTTCTGCTAACATGGCTTTAAGTGCTCCAATGGCACTAGAAGTTTCATCAAACTCCTACATGATGCAATTAATCATGAAGGAGGGCGGAATGAATTATAAACCAGGTGCCCAGTTAACACTGAAACCAAGTATTTTTGCTAAGGAACGCCAATACTTTAACATGTTTGGTTTGGGGCAAAAGACAGGAATTGATCTGCCGGGAGAAACAGCTGGTTATAATGGACCGTCGACTCAGGCACATATTGGTTCAGCACTTGACTTATCATACGGGAACTATGATGGTTATACTGTTATTCAGCTGGCTCAATATATGTCAACGATCGCTAATGGTGGAAACCGGATGCGGCCGTATGTGGTTAAGGAAATTCGTGGTAGCAAGTCTAATGGTAAGCTGGGAAGAGTTGAATCCACAACCCAACCACAGGTTCAATTTACAATTCCCGCTTCAAAAGAAGATTTTGATCTAGTACGTCAGGGACTGTATCAGGTTACTCACGGGACGAGTTCTTACGTAACTGCTAAGTCCTTGGGAAGTGCTAAACCATCTATTTCAGGGAAGACGGGGACTGCTGAAACTGTCACTAATGGCCATCAGACCTCAACGATTAGTTTTGCCGGTTACTCGCCATCAAAGAACCCTCAAGTTGTTGTTGCCCTTGCAATTCCGGGGGTAACTAATGAAAATGGTGGTGCTAACTTGAACATGGCTAAGCAAATATTCAGTGCTTACTGGAAGATGGTTCAGGATTCTAAGAGTACCAGCAATGATTAGTCGTTAGGTTATCTGTCAAGTATTTTTCCTTAACAATTATCACAAAAGACTGGTCAAACTAGTTAATTAATGATATAGTTGTACGAGTTAGGGTTAATAACCACGTTAAATAATAAAAAAATAGGAGGTCATGACAATGCGTGTCAACATTATCCTTGAATGCACATCATGCCACGAACGGACTTACTTAACTAGTAAGAACCGTCGTCACAATCCCGACCGTCTTGAATTAAACAAGTACTGCCCTCGGGAACGTAAGGTTACTTTACACCGTGAAACTAAGTAATAAAAAAGCACCTTTTTAGGTGCCTTTTTTATTACTTAGTGAAAAAACGCTTGCATAAATAGTCATGAGCTGTGATAATTATAGATTGAAAACGTTTAAAAGGAGAGATTGTAGGATAATGACGTATTCAAAGAAGGAGTTGCGTCAGGCGTATATCGCACGACTGCAACAACTTGATCTTAATACGCGTTTACATGAAGAAAAAAGATTAACTTCAATGCTATTTGACCAACCCGAGTGGATGAATGCTAAGGTTATCGCAACAACGTTAAGTCAGTCCTTAGAATTGGATACTTCTCCAATCATACTTCATGCTCGTCATGAGAACCGTCAAATTATTGTCCCACGAACCTTGCCAGATCGTCAAATGGAGTTTGTGGCGTTGGATGAAGATACCGAATTTGTGGAAACAACTTTTGGTATTTTAGAACCAAAAAATGGTCGAGTGTACCAACCCGATGAAATTGATCTAATGATTGTTCCAGGGGTTGCATTTACTCTGTCTGGTCGTCGGATTGGTTTTGGCGGGGGATACTATGATCGTTACTTAGATAAGTATGATGGTGATACGATCTCACTATCTTTTACTACCCAATTAGCAAACGAAAATGAGTGGCAAAGTGACCAATACGACAGACATGTCAATAAAGTGCTTTCTTTACCGGAGACTGATTAATGAGGGATCAAATTTGGCGAAGAGCACCAGTAACCGTTGTCCTCTTGATTATTCAGATAGTTGCATTTATTATAATGACACTATTAGGTGGTTCAACGAATTCTAGTGTTCTAATAGAGTGCGGTGCGCGAGTTACGTCCCTGATCCATGAGGGTCAATGGTGGCGGTTGATAACACCGGTATTTCTCCATATCGGCATTGCTCACTTAATTATTAATAGTATTACCCTTTATTTCTTGGGAATGTATATTGAGGAACTGTTCAGTCATTGGCGAATGCTGGTGATTTATTTGGTGAGTGCTTTTACCGGGAACTTGGCAAGTGCTTATTTCTTGCCTAATACAATTTCAGCCGGTGCGAGTACGGCACTTTTCGGCTTGTTTGGAGCATTCTTAATGTTAGGAGAATCATTTCACGATAACGAATTAATTCAGGACTTAAGCCGACAATTCTTGGTTTTAGTCGGAATTAACATCGTGATGGACTTCTTCCTTCCTGGAGTGGATCTTGCCGGACATATTGGTGGCCTTCTCGGTGGATTTTTAATATCATATGTTGTTGGTGCGCCGTTTGTCGGGCACGTTCGCCTTTATAAACGGATGATTGGCAGTGTTGTATTATTCTTTGGCATTATTACTATGATAATTGCAATTGGCAGGTGATTTAAGGTGACACGACCGCGAGAATATCGAACTCTATATGATGTTCAACAGTTGCTAAAAGAATTTAATGTTTATGTCTATGTTGGTAAACGGTTATATGATATTGAGTTAATTGCGATCGAGCTGGATCACTTATATCAAGCTGGGGTTGTTGATAACGCGACCTACATGAAAGCAAAAATCGTTCTTCGGAAGGAACATCGTGAAGAAGAACTGCGTGAAAAAAACGGAACAGCAATTTAAGTTGTTAATAAGAAAGGAAATGAAAAAATGGCTAAAAAATTAATTGGTGTTGATCTTGGTGGAACTACTATTAAGTTTGCGATCTTAACTGAAAATGGTGAAATTCAACAAAAGTGGTCTTTACGGACTAATATTTTAGATGAAGGTTCACACATTGTTCCTGATATTATTGATTCAATTAACCACCACCTTGACTTGTACAAGATGGATCGTGATCAATTTGTTGGTATTGGAATGGGAACTCCAGGTACAATTGACCGTGATAAGGGAACTGTTGTTGGTGCTTATAACCTTAACTGGAAGACTACTCAAAAAGTTAAGGAACAAATTGAAGAAGGAACTGGCATGAAGTTCTCTCTTGACAATGATGCTAACGTGGCTGCCCTCGGTGAACGCTGGAAGGGTGCTGGTAATGAAGGTGATGACGTTGCCTTCATGACACTTGGTACTGGTGTTGGGGGTGGATTAATCTCCAATGGTAAGCTAGTTCACGGTATGGTCGGTGCTGGTGGTGAAGTTGGTCACATGATCGTAAAGCCTAATGGGTACCTTTGTACTTGTGGTAATCGTGGCTGCCTTGAACAATATGCTTCCGCTACTGGGATTGTTCACATTGCTCAGGACAAGGCTGAAGAATATGAAGGTGACAGCCGCCTAAAGGCAATGATTGATAATGGTGACGAAATTACTGCTAAGATTGTCTTTGATTTAGCTAAGCAAAACGACTACTTAGCAAACACTGTTGTTGATGAAGTTGCATTTTACCTAGGATTAGCTGCTGCTAACTTAAGTAATGCGCTTAACCCTGAATACCTTGTTATTGGTGGTGGTGTTTCAGCTGCTGGTGACTTCCTTTTGAAGCGGGTTAACGAAAACTTCAAGAAGTTTGCTTTCCCAACTGTCCGGACATCAACACAATTGAAGTTAGCTGAACTTGGTAATGATGCTGGGGTTATCGGGGCTGCTTCTTTGGCTCGGCAATTCATGTAAAAAGTGAGGAGCGTTAACGTGGTTCTTGGAGTTAGTAATGGTTTATTAACCTTTAATATTGTTATTATTGTCCTTTTGCTTGCCTGGGGACTTACTTGGCTTTTCCAATACTACCGTCGGAAGAAGTATGCAACGGTCTTGGATCAAAATGCCTTTCATCAGGGGATGCGTAAAGCGCAAGTAATCGATCTTCGGCAGCCTAATGACTTTAAGAAGGGACATATCTTAGGGGCACGGAATTTACCATACATTTACTTGAAACAACAATATGGTGAATTACGTACTGATCTTCCTGTATATATGTATGACCAAGGAATTGCAATTAGCACTCAAGCTGCTGCCTTTCTTGCTAAACATGGTTATCATCAACTGTACATCCTTAAGGGTGGTTATAATGGTTGGAAAGGAAAGACTAAGAAGTCTAAGTATTAAGAGGGCATTATATAGGTCTTGTTACCTAATTGAAAAATGAATAGTGCAGTACAAAAATAGGGTTTCAGTGCTCGGCAAAGCCGAACTCTGGAACCCTATTTGTGCTTACGGGAGTTCAAACTAGCAACCTAGTTTCGTCCTCCTCCCTTTTCTTTATAAGAGAATTGATTAAGCCTGGTGAGCTGAACGACTCTTTCGAGTGGCAGCTTTCCGGTTCTCATCAAATTTTTCTTCTTGATCTTCAATTGGTTTAACAACTGTCTTGTGGAAGGTGAATGCTCCGCTAGCAATTGCGGCGAGAGTACCGAAAGTTCCGATTAAGACACCCTTAGCAAAGTTTTTCATAATATATAACCTCCTCTTGCTACTATGTTACTTCTATTATGCAAGACTTAATGCCTTTTTACCAGTCAGAAGGATCAAAATTTATATTAAGGAGATAAAAAATGTCTAAAGTTGTGGCAATTGTTGGCCCTACAGCGGTAGGTAAAACTGCTTTATCAATCGAAATTGCAACTGCCTTTAATGGTGAGGTAATATCCGGTGATTCAATGCAAGTATATAAACACCTGGATATTGGAACAGCTAAGGTAACAGCTGAAGAAATGGCAGGAATCCCTCACCACTTAATTGATATTTGTGACGTTGATCAACAATATTCAGTTGCTAAATTTAAACGGGAAGCTAATTCTTGGATTGAAAAGATCAGTAACGCTAAACGGTTACCGTTAATCGTTGGTGGAACTGGATTTTATTTGCAGTCATTAACAAATAACCTTGCATTAGGTGGTCATCAAGATAATGCTCGTTCGGAAAAGATTCGCCAACATTGGCAAAAAATTTTAGAAGCAAATGGTGCTCATTACCTCTGGAAACAACTAGAAAAGAAGGACCATCAAGCAGCAATGACAATCCCTGAAAATAATTCACGGAGGGTGATTCGCGCATTGGAAGTAATTGAAACTAGTGGTCAACTATTCTCCCAACAACATCAGGCGCAATCAATGGATGACTTTCTACTGATTGGACTTACTACAGCGCGGCCAGTATTATATGACCGCATCAATCATCGAGTTGATTTGATGATAAAAGCTGGATTAATTGATGAAGCTAAATGGTTATATGATCAAGGCGGAATTGAATTACCAGCCGGAAAGGGAATTGGCTACCATGAGTTATTTCCCTACTTTGCTGGTAAATGTTCGCTTGATGATGCTGTAAATAAAATTAAACAAGATTCACGCCATTATGCAAAACGACAGCTAACTTGGTTTAGAAATAAAATGGATGTCCACTGGTTTGACCTCGTGGGCGGCCAAAATAATACTAACGAAATTAAACAATTTATTTCCTCCTGGTTAAAAAATTAAAGTTTTTGTGTTGATTTAGTTATAATCGGGTTAAAACGTTTTCAGTAAATTGACTTAATGATTTTCAATTGGTATCCTTAAGCAGTACTAAGGAAACAGGGTTACTTAATGAATACAAGTTATTTAATTTGGATTGGTCTAGTCTAAATTTTAAATTGAAACTGGCCAGTAAAATTATTATTTACTTTCTTTTATTAAGGAACCTGATTAAGGTGTCTTTAAGAAGGGGAATGAATTTATGGCTAGACATTTATATACCAAAGATGAAGTACGTCAAATGGTTAAAGATGAAGATATTCGCTTTTTGCGGGTGATGTTCACCGATTTGTTAGGAACAATTAAGAGTGTTGACTTACCGGTTAGCCAACTTGATAAGTTAATGGATAATAAGATCATGTTTGATGGTTCTTCAATCGATGGTTTCGTGCGGATTGAGGAAAGTGACATGTACCTTTACCCTGATATGTCAACTTGGTTAGTCTTCCCTTGGGGAGCTGATCACGGAAAGGTTGCTCGGGTGATTTGCAGTGTTCACATGACAGATGGTACCCCATTCTCAGGTGATCCACGGAACAATCTCAAACGGGTTATAAAAGAAATGCAAAAGATGGGCTTTAATTCATTCAATATCGGCCCTGAACCAGAATTCTTCCTTTTTAAGACGGATGATAACGGTAACCCAACCACTAAGGTTAATGATTCCGAAAATTACTTTGATATGGAACCAGCTGACATTGGTGAAGATTGTCGGCGCGATATTGTCCTTGCATTAGAAAAGATGGGCTTTGATGTTGAAGCAGCTCACCACGAAGTTGCTCCTGGTCAGCATGAAGTTGATTTTAAGTACTCTAATGCACTTGAAGCGGCAGATAATATTCAAACATTTAAGCTGGTTGTTAAGACAATCGCCAAGAAGTATGGATTACACGCAACGTTTATGCCGAAGCCATTGTCTGGAATTAATGGTTCAGGAATGCACCTTAATATGTCACTCTTTACTCAAGATGGCAAGAATGCTTTCTATGATGAAAATGATAAGAACCAATTATCAGAAACTGCTTACCATTTCTTAGGTGGTTTGATGAAGCACGCACGGAGTTATACTGCGATTGTTAACCCAATTGTTAACTCTTATAAGCGGTTAGTTCCAGGTTATGAAGCACCGGTTTATGTTGCTTGGTCAACCTCTAATCGTTCACCGCTAGTTCGGATTCCAAATGATCGGGGAATGGGAACTCGTCTTGAATTGCGGTCAGCTGATCCTGCAGCCAACCCATACTTAGCAATTGCTGCGGTTCTTGAAGCGGGACTTGATGGTCTACGGAATAACTTGCCACCAGTTCACAACGTTGATGAAAATATCTATGATATGACTGTTAAGGAACGGAAGAACAAGGGGATTGTTAACTTACCTGACACTTTACACAGTGCATTAAAGGACTTAGCTGATGATGAAGTGATTAAGAGCTCGATGGGTGAACACTTATACCAAAGCTTTGAAGAGGCTAAGACCCGTGAATATGATGCTTACCGTGCTCATGTTTCTGATTGGGAACGGCAACGGTACATGGAACAATATTAACAATTTTAACGCCATAATAAAATAGCAAATAATGAGGGACTGAGTACTAGTACTTGCGGTCCCTCATTATCTGTGCTTGAATGAAATTGACAAATAGCAACATTCCGATACAATTAAACATGTTGCAGTCACGAAGTTGTTCGTGAAACAGATATAAAGGAGAATCGCAAACATGGATGACAAGAAGGTCAGAGTTCGCTACGCACCTAGTCCAACAGGTTTCTTACATATTGGTAATGCGCAGTCAGCCCTTTTTAATTATTTATTTGCTCGTCACTTTAATGGAACAATGGTATTACGGATTGAAGATACTGATACCAAGCGAAATGTTAAGGACGGGGAAGAAAGTCAACGGGAGAACTTGCATTGGTTAGGAATTGATTGGGATGAGGGTCCTAACAAGCCTAATCCAAAGTATGCTCCATACCGTCAAAGTGAACGGAATAAGCAAGGAATTTACCACAAGTATATTCAAGAATTGCTTGACAAAGGGTTAGCCTACAAGGATTACTCAACTGAAGAAGAACTAGCCGAAATGCGGGAACGTCAACGGGCTAATAACGAAGCACCACATTACGATGGTCGTTGGTATGGTAAGAGCGAAGAAGAGCAAAAGGCTGCTGAAGCTAAGGGGTTAAAGCCAACTATTCGTTTCCACTTCCCAAAGAACCATGACTATGAATGGGATGATATTGCTCGGGGTCATGTTTCCTTTAACTCTGATAATCTTGGTGGTGACTTCATCATTGAAAAGAGTGATGGGATGCCTACTTACAATTTTGCGGTTGTTGTTGATGACCATACGATGGACATTACTCACGTATTACGTGGTGCTGATCATATTTCAAATACACCAAAGCAAATTGCAATTTATGAAGCACTAGGTTGGGATCACCCAACTTTCTGCCACATTCCATTGATCTTTAACCCAAAGACCCGGAAGAAGTTAAGTAAGCGTGATAAGGATACTTTGCAATTCATTAGTGAATACAAAAAGCATGGTTATCTTCACGAAGCAATCTTTAACTTCATTGCATTCTTAGGTTGGTCACCAGTTGGCGAACGGGAAATTTACTCTAAGGATGAATTAATTAAGGTTTACGATCCAAACCGGATGTCAAAAGCTCCAGCTTACTTCGATCAAAAGAAGCTTGATTGGATGAATGCTCAATACATTAAGAACATGTCCGTTGATGAATTGACCGATCGGACCATGGAATTGGTAAAAGAAGGCGAAACTGAAGAAGCTAAGCGCCTTCAATCAATTCCAGAAGATCAGTTAAAGAACTTGATTATGAAGACAATCCATGTTCACCAACGTGATGTTAATAAGTTACTTGAAGTGATTGAATATGTTTGGTCCTATTACAACGTTCTTGATGAAAACTTCAATTACGATCTAATTAAGGACAATGAAGACTTCGCTAATGATGATGTTTTAGCTGTCTTAACCGGCTTAAAAGAAAAACTTGAAAACGGTGCGGATGACTACAGTCAAGCTATTAAGGAAGTTGGTAAAGCTACTGGCATTAAGGGACGTGGCTTATACTTCCCACTTAATTTAGCATTTACTGGGTCAACTTCTGCTCCACAAATTTACGAGATTATGGATATCTATTCTCGTGATACAGATATTGAATTGCTTGACCGGATGATCAAGTCACTTCAAGCTTAATTTTAAGATATGAATTATGGAAGAAGTTATGAGTAAGCCTAAGATAGGCTGTACCATAGCTTCTTCTATTTTATTTTTAAAATTTAGCCAAGAAGCTTGACCATTACTGAACAAAAGACGTAATCTAGTAATTAACGATAAAACAAAAAACGAGGTTGTTAAAATGGTTGAGATGAAGCAATACATGCGGAAATCACTAAATGATGTTCCTAAACTAAAGATTTTTGAATTTAGTAATTATGCCTCACAATTTGACAATGTGATTAAATTTACAATTGGCGAGCCAGATTTTAATACGCCAGAATACATTAAAGATGCAGCAATTAAAAGTATTAAGAATAATCGGACTCACTACGCACCGCAACGGGGGACTGCAGGTCTGCTAAAGGCAGTTTCGGATTTCTTAGCTCAAAATTACGATTTGCATTATAATCCCCAAACTGAGATTTTAATTACTAATGGGGTAACTGAGGGAGTCTATTCGGCAATTACTGCAATCACTAATCCCGGTGATGTTATTTTAGTTCCCACACCAACCTTTTCAATCTATAGTCCTGATGCAGTAATTGCTGGTGGGACGGCTGTTGAGGTTGATACTTCAAAAACAGATTTTAAATTAACTCCCGAATTACTGAAGTCCTATTTAGACAACTATGGTGAACGGGTTAAAGGAGTTGTTTTTGTTAATCCATCAAACCCCACTGGAATAGCTTATACCCAAGAGGAACTTAATGCCCTTGCTAAATTGATTAAGGGGAAACCGATCTTTGCGATTAGTGATGAAATTTATAGTGAACTAATCTATGATGGTGGATATGCTTCGATGGCACGGGCACTCCCCGAACAGACAATTTTAACAAATGGCCTTTCTAAATCGTACGCAATGACTGGTTGGCGGATTGGCTATCTTTGTGCACCAGAAGCAATTACTAATGAAATTTTTAAGGTTCATTCGTTTGTAATGACGGACGTTGCGACCTTTACTCAAGATGCTGCTGAAGCGGCCTTAAAAGGTGGAACAACAGCAACTAAAGAAATGGACGAAAAATACATTCAACGGCGTGATTATATGAAGAAACGGTTGACAGCGATGGGGTTTGACTGCAGTCGACCAATAGGAGCGTTCTATATTTTCGCTAAAATTCCTGACTTCTTAGAACAAGATGACACTAAGCTGATTTATGATCTTGTTAAGAATGCGCGGGTTGCAATTACAGCGGGTTCGTACTTTGGTAAAGGTGGCGATGGCTACTTACGGTTTAGCTATGCAACTAGTATGGATCAGATTAAAGAGGGAATGGATCGTTTAGAGAAATACATTAATAAAGCACGCCAGTAATATTTAATAAAAAACGACTCATGGTATCTGATGTTTCTCAAATACCATGAGTCGTTTTAGGATCTTTTTTATAGTTAAAAGAATTCAAGAGGCTTTAGAGTAAGCCCCTTGAATAAAGAGTGAATTGCTTCAAAAAAAGTTAATCGCTCAGCTTCTTGGCGTCAGCATCAATCTTTGCAAAACCAGAACCATCTGGCTTCTTGTTGCTACGCTTTTCCATGGCTTTACGTGCCATTTCCTTACGTTCTTGCTTACTAAGTGCCATCTAACTTCGCCTCTTTCCGAAACGCTTCAACAATATAGATATATTACACAAATGTAATATATCTATATAGTAATTATAACCAATTTTATTTTAAAATCAACGATCGCTGGTTAAATGTAAAGAAACTCTTCAATAATTTATGAAGTTCTTTAAATCTTGCTGCAAGTCGATTAAGATAAAAACTAGTTATTAAAGTGAGGAGCGGTGCATAATGGCAATTTCAGGACACGAACAGGCTGCTCATGACGTAAGTGGAATTATTAATCAGCGGATTGCTGAAAAGGTTTCCTTCCTGCGCCAAGTGGATGAAGCAGTAAAAGATCACCATGACAAAAAAATCTATCAGTTATTGGATAATCAACGTTATGCTAAGGAGATTGAACATCGGGAGCAACAACCTAACAACCAAAGCGTAATGAGCCTAGTTGATGATATTACTAATTACTTAAGTAACTTCTTAAGTATTAAATTGATTGATTATTTAGGAAAGCAGTATCCATTCTTTTATTATGAGGAATATGAGACCGGTCATTACCGAATCTATTTTGGTAATTGGTGGGATCGCCGTGAATTTGGTGAATTGGACGTTCTCAATGTTCGCTTCCTGTTTAATAATGATGAATACGATAAGTTGAAGAAGACGTTTGACTTGTCCCGTGATAATAAGCGGTACAATAGCGATAAGATTGATAAAATCTCTGCTGAAAATGATCGACTGCAAGATTTAATCGATCACCAGCGCGAACGCGAAGAGCAGCGGACAAAGTTACAAGAACAACTAAAGGATGTTAGCTCGCGTTCAGGAATTTGGGAAAGTACTAAGAATAAGGAAAGTCGACAAAGCCTTGTTGATGCTCTTCAAAAGTTAGAAGACGAAGAGGAAGAATCACGAACAGCTACTCAAACAATCAAGGATAATGAGCAGGTAGTTCTGTCACTTTCAAAAGAAAATACAATTTTGAGCTATGAACAAAAAAGTATTTTAGATACGTTCGGTTCTTTTGAAGACTTTGAATTAGCTAACCGCAATTTATACGCTAATTACATTAAGAGCTTATCTGATGACCAAGAAAAGCAGGTGACAGATGATGAACAATAATCAAATGTTGAATCAACCATCTGAACAGTTAAATGCCTTGGCCCATTCTTTTGAGCATGGCCTGGAAATTGGTCAACATTACGTCAAATTATTAACTAAACTAGCTCAAACTGAAGACGCTCATGATCTTCTTGCTGCAACAAACGATTTAGTAAATTTAGATTTAGAAGACGCGTTTGTTAAGTTTCCTCAACACTATCAGGCTGCAGATTATTATTTGCTATTAATGGGACGATTGTTGGAAATGCACTCCAATACAGAACTCAAAATTACTGAAGATCCAACAAGCCACCGTTTTTATGCAACGATTTCTGCGTTAGGTGAAAAGGTCCTCTTTCATTTTATTAAGGATGCGGAAGGAAATGCCGCTTTTACGGATGTCAATGATAATGAACCAATTTTTTCTCTAAACCTCAAGCATCAAATGCTGCGGTTTAATAATAAAGCACTAGTGAACTACTTTATCATTAATGGGTTAAAAAAGTATTCGGATCTTGACTTACGTTCGGCAATCAAACCGTTATTACTTTTTGCTCAGGCACTTCACGACGATTTGAATTTTGTAATTGATCGGGGAATCCTTGATACAAGTAATCATCAGCATTATGACTTAGCTCAGCCTGAACTATCATTAACCGTAATTGATCGATTGTTCGTTGCTACGGCAGAAACTGATTACATGCTATTTAATTTGCCAAAGAATGATGGTGCTGAATTACGGCTTGAACGTCAGGTTAATCTTGATCTTTCGTTTGACCCTGATGATTACAGTCAACAATGGTTTTTCTCTGTTCAAGATCCTGACGCCCAAGTTTCACTTTTTGACTTGCTACTTCATTATCAATTAATTCGTGATTGGTACTTGAATAATCGTGATGAATTAGCGGTCAAGTCAGATCCGTTAATTTTTGCCGATGATGAGCAAGTTGAACAGGATGAGCCGACAACTGATGAGTCAGTTCTTGAGGATGATGAGAAAAATGATTAATTGGACAACATTACTACATCAAGTAATTGATTTAGAACTCGATGTGGACGAGGCAAGGGAACTGACGATTGGTCCAGAAACGCGCAAGCAAACAATCTTTGTTGCATTAGATGTAGAACTAGCAAAGCTTGCGAATAGTAATGGCTGGTTTAAGGTTCTTGATCAATCTAAGGAAGATCCCCAGGAGTCACTTGAGCACTACTTGCAATCACTTGAATTATTGTTACTATTCAGTGCAAAGCAGCAGTGGACACATTTGGTTGTTATGGATCAAAAACAATGGGATTTAATTCAACGAACTAAACCAACAACGAAACTTGCCGATCTTAATAAGCAATACTTAGCAATTAAGCACTTTCTTAACGATGCTTACTACAATCACCGTCAGGAAAGTTTTCGTCATGCTTGGCATCTCCTAATAAAGTGGGGGCTGGTTGATTTAAGATTTAGTGGCGAAGAAATTACTACTAAGTATAAAGAATTGATTGAGCAGCAACGAACCCATTGGATAAAAAATTAAAGCAAAAAAAGAGGACTGACATTTGCCAGTCCCCTTTTTTGTTGAATCGAAAACGATCATGCTTTCCGACTATTATAACTGTTACGAGAAGCAACATGTTTACCAGCTGTTTGATCATCATTATTGGTTTTGTCACCAAACATAATTTGACCAACAACTGAACCAATTAAAATTATTATAATAACAAAGAATGGTAACATGATAAATCACCTCAAAAAGCATTCTCTATTTTTTATTATTAGACTTTTTCATTATTTTGCAATTAATAACTAATAAACTGACATAATCTTTATTAAATGTTTAAAATATTATCAATTTTAGAAGATTTAATATGAAAGGTCTAACTCTCATTGACGCTGTATTTCTTGAGTTATCGAGAGATTATTATTAAATTATTGAAGATTACTTATTTTTGAGAATATTATTTGTTTAATCCGTAATTAATTGGGAAAATAGCTAATAGATTGATAAATTAATCATATATTGAAAAATATTTCAGGCAATCCGGTGTTATTATTTTAAGCCAGCCAATTTACTCACATAGATGATATTTAGTATAAAAAATAGCACTTCCTATTTTGAAGGAAATGCTATTTTTCTATTTGCTTAGAAGTATTCCTAAAGTTCAACTGGCTCATAAATACTGATATATCAG
This sequence comes from Limosilactobacillus urinaemulieris, assembly GCF_932750685.1. Classification (NCBI taxonomy): domain Bacteria; kingdom Bacillati; phylum Bacillota; class Bacilli; order Lactobacillales; family Lactobacillaceae; genus Limosilactobacillus; species Limosilactobacillus urinaemulieris. Next base: position 18,370 of record NZ_CAKOBX010000004.1, read on the forward strand.
CATTTGAAATGAAACGAGAGGGACTTGAACCCTCAACCCTCGGTTTAGAAGACCGATGCTCTATCCAGTTGAGCTACCGTTTCAGACAAATTATAGTATATAATTTTACGTCCGTAATTGTCAATGCAGCTTGAAAACATATTGCATTTTTTATAGAATGATTACTTTGATTGTTTGACTGAACCGCTTTCAAAACCTATACTTTAAATTAGTAGAAGTACGAAAGTGAGGGGAACTTAAGCTGAAATCGAAGGGATGATGATTTATGGCAGGTAATAAGACAGATCCACGTGTAGTGAAGACACGTAATAGTCTTCGTAAAGCACTAGTTTATCTAATGCGAAGAGAAAAATTAGAAGACATCAGCGTTCAAAAAATTACTGAAACCGCCAACATCACCCGGGGAACTTTCTATCTTCACTATAAAGATAAGAAGGACTTCATCAGATCCGCGATTAACGAGATCCTTGATGAATTCTTTGATCAAGTGATGGTAGAGAGTGAGGACCTTAGTTTTTCTAAAGGGCAAACGGTGCAGGTGTTCTCACTCCAGAAGGCGTTTCAGTACATTGAAAGTGAAGTTGATATTTTTGATGTATTACTGAACAACGAACGAAATGACTTCTTCTATGAACAACTTTATGATCGGTTATCTGAACAGCTATCAAGGTTTTACACAGTGATGGCTGAAGCAGATGAGCAACCAAAAGTTCCCTTGAATTTGCAGATCTCCTTCATTGATTCAGCACTTCTTGGGATAATAAGTCATTGGCTAAAAGACGGTATGATTTATACATCACGATACATGACTCAAAGCGTGGGGAAGATGCTCGATCAGTTAGATTCTAACAATATCCTTTTGCTTGACTTCTTTAGTCATGAAGCTGAGCCAGCATTACAGGATATTCAATGAATCTTAGTTTAAGGAGGGAGTGGGACAGAACTAGTTCGTCTAGTTCGTCTTCCCACCCCCGTAAGGATGGCTAGGTTGGTCAAACGCTGATAAATCAGCATTTGAGCTGCCAGCCAGTTACTGCGCTGTTGCAGTATTACCTTTAAAACAGTGAAGAGGTCGGGTTATTTCCCGGCCTCTCCCTTTTTGAACTCTATCAAAGTTGTAGTTGACTAATTAGTTGATTTTTGATATTATGCAACTGTTGTATTTGTGACCCAACAACTACAACCGCACGCTGCCAAGTTTAAAGCATTTGCTGCTTGGTTCGGCGAGTCTTAGAAATTAAGGAGGTGCACAAATTTATGTACGCAATTATCGTAACTGGCGGTAAGCAATACAAGGTAGAAGAAGGTTCATCCATCTACGTTGAAAAGCTTGATGCTAAGGAAGGCGACAAGGTTACTTTTGATCAAGTAGTCTTTGTTGGTGGCGACAGCACTAAGATTGGTACTCCATTAGTTGATGGTGCATCAGTTGAAGCTACTGTTGATAAGCAAGGTAAGGAAAAGAAGGTTGTTACCTTCAAGTACAAGCCTAAGAAGCACACCCACACTAAGCAAGGTCACCGTCAACCATACACTAAGGTTACTGTTAACAAGATCAATGCTTAATGCGGAGGTAAATAATGATTCGGGTAACTTTTAATTTGAATTCGGATCACCTAATTACCGCTTTTCAGATGACAGGGCATGCCGATGCTGGTCCTTATGGTCAAGACATTGTTTGTGCAGCTGCATCTGCTTTATCAATATCTACTATTAATGGTTTGGAGCAAGTTGCTAAAACTAAGCCGAATATTGATAGTGATGATGATAATGGTGGCTTTCTCGATGTTACTGATATTAGTTTGGCTCATGATGCGCAAGTTATTATGCAGACATTCTTTAATGGAATGAATGATATTGCAGAAAGCTATCCTCAAAACATTGAAATAAAAATGTTTGAAAATTAAAAATATTTGCTGGAGGTGAACAATTATGATTATGAATTTGCAATTCTTCTCTCACCACAAGGGGGGCGGTTCCACTGCCAACGGTCGGAACTCAGCTGGTCGTCGTCTTGGTACTAAGGCTGCTGATGGTTCAATCGTTACAGCTGGTTCAATCATTTACCGTCAACGTGGTACTCACATTAACCCTGGTGAAAACGTTGGCCGTGGTGGTGACGATACCCTTTACGCTAAGGTTGCTGGTCGGGTTAAGTTTGAACGTCTTGGCCGTGACAAGCGGAAGGTTTCTGTTTACCCAGTTGCCGAATAATAATATAAGGGACCGTGCCTTTAATGGTTCGGTCTTTTTATTTTTAAATTTACCCCTCGTCATTAATTATCAAAATTACCTATAATAGAATTAAATCAAAAATGGGGGAACCAGCTAATGTCAAGAATCAGTAAATTACAAAAGAAGTTCGAACAATTATACATTGATGCCTTTTTGGTAACTGACCAAAGAAATATTTATTATCTAACAGGATTTAACCTCCTTCAAGGTGATGGATGCTTACTAGTAACGCCGCAGAATGCCATTATTATTACTGATGAACGGTACCAGTTAGCTTTAGAAGAATTTGAGTCTGATGAGGTTGTTGCAACGATTAGCCGGGATTATTATGGTGCCGTCAATAAAATTTGTGAGGGCCTTGACTTAAGGGTTCTTGGCTACGAAGACACTATTCCGTATTATCTTTTTGATGTTCTTGATGAACTGATGACGTCTGATATCGTCCCCTTTCACCATTTGATAGAAAAAATGCGGTTAGTTAAGGATAGCACCGAGATTAGTAAACTTCGTGCTGCTGCTGAATTACAATCAGCAGGCTATGAATACGTTCTCTCAATTGTTCATCCAGGGATAACAGAACGTGAATTAGCAATTAAACTTGATTATTGGATGAAAATGCAAGGTGCTTCAGGACCATCTTTTCCAACAATTGTTGCTAGTGGAGTTAATTCCGCAAAACCACATGCGACTGCTTCAAGTAAACCGATTGCTGACGGGGATGTTGTGACATTAGATTTTGGTTATTATCTTGATGGCTACACCGCGGATATGACGAGGACCTTTGCTGTTGGCTCAATTGATCCTGAACTCCGTGATGTTTATAAGATTGTGAATGAGGCTCGCCAGTTGGTGATTGATCATGCTAAGGTTGGTACTCATGGTAATGAACTGGATGCATACGGTCGTGCCTTAATCGAAGAAGCTGGTTACGGTGATGAATTTAATCACGGAATGGGGCATGGCATTGGTTTGGCTGTCCATGAGTTACCGGCAACGTATGCGCCAGGAACTACAAGGGTTAAACTAAAAAATAATGAAGTGATTACGGTTGAACCAGGGATCTACATTCCCCAAATTGGTGGTGTTCGAATTGAAGATGATATTATTGTGACTCATGGTGGTGCAGAAGTAATTACGACTGCACCAACAGAATTGATTATTGTTGGGGACTAGCAATGGGTAAACTGAATCAACTTTATACTCAGATTGAACAGTAGGGAATTCAGGTGATTAGGACTCGCCAAGTACAGATTGATCTTAATTTGCAAAATTTAGAAGCCGATTCCAGGCAAGGGCTAACCCTCCTTATTAAGTTACCGGCTCACGTTACCAGAAACATTAATTTTGTGCTAAACGAGCTTAAAAGACTTGAACCATTTCAGTATTATTACCCAGCTAATACTATCCATATTACTGTGATGGATATTCGGCGTGCCGTTTCTGACTTTCGTATGATCAAAGAAGAATTAATTAACTATCAACAAGTCATTCAGAAAACGATTGAGAATGTTAATGCAATTAATTGGCATATGGCGGGACTGATTTGTAGCCCGGGAGCAATTCTTGTTAAGGGATTTTATTCTTCAGAATTGCAACAACTTCGTAATGCTTTAAGGACAAACTTTCTTAAGAACGGACTAGTATTAGATGAACGTTACGCAACCTTTTCCGGTCATGCAACAGTTGCGAGATTTAAAAAGAATCTTATTCACCCGCAAGAATTTTTAAGTGAAATTAACAATTTTCATAATGTTGAATTCGGTGACTTCCAAACTAGTGAAGTTGATTTAGTAATTCATGATTGGTATAATCGCCGGTCACACTTAATAGAACGTTTCTCACTCAAAACCACTTGATTGGATTGTTGCTTTTTTCTAATAGATAGTGCAAAATAATACTGAGATACTTCGATGAAGATTATTGTAAAACCACTAAAATAATTAGTAGTTAATATACTGAAATACTATAAAATGGAGGACTTATAATGGCAGAAGATTCAAAGATCATCTTGAGCAGTGAAGATCAATCTCTCGGTACGATTGAAGTAGCACCTCGTGTTGTTGAGATTATTGCTGGCGTTGCTGCAAGTGAAATTGACGGTGTTTCAAAAATGTACGGTTCACTTGCCAATAGTTTTGGTGAATTATTAGGACGGTCTGATCAGCGTCGTGGGGTTAAGTTAACTAGCCAAAATGATAATTTGACTATCGATATTGATGTTTATATTGATTATGGTGTTTCAGTTCCTAAGCTTGCTGCAAAGATTCAAGATCGGGTGAAACAACAAGTAACGTTAATGACTGATCTAAATGTTAGTGAGGTTAATATTCACGTTAAAGGAATTGTTCAAAAGAAGGAAGAACAAACAGTGGATCCGGATGATATTTTTGGAGAACACGAAGATGATAAGGCTGGTGAAAAGTAATGATGCCAAATCGACACGCAGTTCGTGAAGAAGCCTTTCAAATTTTATTTGCTAAGCAATCAAATCCAGATGCAACGTTAACTGATATTTATGAATCATTACCAAGCCATGCTGATAAGATTCCAGCATACTTGCAAACGTTAGTTGAAGGAGTTAATGAACATCAAGAAAAACTTGATGAGCAAATTACGCAACTTTTAGCTAGTGGTTGGGAAATTAATCGTCTCGCCCAAACAGACTTGGTAATTTTGCGGTTGGCTTTATATGAGATTCAATTTGTAGATGAAGTACCAACTGTTGTAGCAATTAACGAGGCATTGGAATTAGCTAAAACATATAGTAATGATAAATCCCGTAAGTTTATCAATGGTGCATTAGGCAAGTTTGAGCGCCAATTAGAAAGCAACTAAATATTGGTTTAAGGGAGAGGATGCAGTGAAAATGCAAACTCTCTTTTGCTTTAAACTTCTTTTGGCATTGATATGGTAAAATATTTTTAGTTAAACTGGAAAAGGAGAATGGCAGAATGGCGATACTAATTGACGGTCGTGCCGTGGCAAAAGAAATTAACGAAAATACCGCAGAACGAGTAGCCCGTTTAGCTAATGATGGGATTATTCCCGGATTGGCAGTGATTTTGGTCGGTGAAGATCCGGCCAGTAAAATTTATACCCGAATGAAAGATCGGAAGGCAAAAAAATTAGGAATTCATTCTGTCCTTTCGGTCTATCCAGAAGATGTTCGTCAAGAAGAACTTTTGCATGATATTCGTCAATTTAATGAAGACGAGTTAATTAATGGGATTCTTGTTCAGGAGCCGTTGCCTGATCACCTAGATGGGAATGAACTCCTAAATGCGATTGATCCGCGTAAAGATGTTGATGGATTCCATCCATTTAATGTTGGTCGTTTATATAATAATATTAAGGAGAACTACCCGGTTAGTTGTACGCCGCGGGGTATCATGAGTCTTTTAAAGCATTACCAAGTGGATTTGGAAGGAGCTCGTGCAGTCGTTATCGGCAGGAGTATTCTTGTTGGTAAACCGATGGCAGCGTTACTTGAAAATGCTAATGCAACAGTTACGGTTGCTAATCGTTATACTAGAAACCTTAGTGAAATAACTAGACAAGCCGATGTCCTTGTTGTTGCTGCGGGAGTTAAGCACTTGATCACCGGTGAAATGGTCAAAAAGGGTGCAGTTGTAATTGACGTTGGCATCCATCGCTTAAAAGATAAGACATTAACGGGGGATGTTGATTTCGAGAGTGTTGCTCCTGTTGCCAAAATGATTACTCCTGTTCCAGGTGGTGTTGGTCCGATGACGATTGCAACGTTAATGGAACAAACCGTTGATCTTACGGAGTGGAGTCATAATGGATAGAAGTCAGTACTTAACAGTTAGTGAATTAACAAGTTACCTAAAACAAAAGTTTGATCGTGATCCTTATCTGAAAACTGTTTATTTAACTGGTGAGCTTTCAAACTTTCGACTCCGGCAGCGTCATCAATATTTTAGTATCAAAGATGAGAATGCGGTTATTGATGCTGTAATGTTTGAACGTCAATTCCGTCAGGTAAATTTTCGCCCTGAAACTGGGATGAAGATTTTGGTTGTTGGCCATATCGGTCTCTATGAAAAAAGCGGTCGATACCAGATTTACGTTGATCGAATGGAGCCGGACGGTCTTGGTGCCCTTTATCTCCAATTTGAACAGTTAAAAAAGAAATTAGGCACTGAAGGACTCTTTGACCAAATTCCACGACCAATCCCTCAATTCCCGAAAAGAATTGCTGTTGTAACCAGTTTAGATGGTGCGGTAATTCGTGATATTAACACGACAGTTCGCCGCCGTTATCCAATCGCTCAGGTTGTTCTGTTCCCGACCGTTGTTCAGGGAGATAAGGCTGCTGCTGATATTGCTCGTCAAATTAACCGGGCAAACCAGATGGGGAATTTTGACACAATGATTATTGGTCGTGGTGGTGGATCATTGGAAGATTTATGGCCCTTTAATGAAGAAATTGTTGCACAGGCAATTGCCAACAGCCATATTCCAGTGATTTCCTCAGTCGGTCACGAAACCGATACCACTATTGCTGATTTAGTAGCCGATCAGCGGGCAGCTACGCCAACTGCGGCAGCAGAATTAGCAACTCCAAATCGCCTTGCAGATGTTTTAATGACTATCCAGGATGATCAAGTTCGTTTAAATAGTACAATGAAAAAGCTGATTGATTTTGACCGAAAACAATTACAAAAGCAATTGCAAAGTTATATTTTTCAGCAACCAAGTAGGCTATACGAAAATTATGCTCAGAAGCTCGATCAATTAACTCAAACCTTAAAAAATGATGTTAGTAATCTTGTTAAGGAGCTGTTAAACAGTGTTCAACAGCTGCAAGGAAGATTACAAATTAACTCACCTCAGCATACAATTGAACGGGCACAAGAAACGGTTACTCAACTTCAGAACCGGTTATTAAGTAGTGCTAAAAATAGCCAGCAACAGCGCCAGCAGCAAGTAATGAGCCTGATTCAGCAATTAGATTCTTTAAGCCCATTGAAGATTATGGGACGTGGATATTCATACGTTACCTATCGTAATTCAGTTGTTAATACGGTTAAAGAATTAGAAAGTGGGCAGCAGGTAAGCCTTCATTTTAATGATGGAAAAGCAACGGCAAAGATCATTGGCACAAAGGAGAACTAAAATGACAGAGAAAAAAGCAACGTTTGAGGAACAATTAAGCCAACTTCAACAAATTGTTAGTCACTTGGAGCAGGGAAACGTTCCGTTGGAAGAGGCGCTTACTCAATATAAAGATGGAATTGAATTAGCGCGGGCACTCCAAAAGAAGTTAACCAGTGCTGAAAAAACATTAGGAAGTCTAATTGATGACGAAGGCAATGAAAAACAGTACGAAAAAGCAACAGATGATCCAAGTAATAATGGTGGTGGCAATCGTGGTTATGGTAGTGATGAGAAACCGCTAGAGGAGTAATCTGATGCTTGAGCTGAAAGAATTAAAAGAACAAATTGATCAATTCTTGGCGCAGCAGATGCCTTCTGATATTGATCAGCCAACTCTGGCATCATCAATGGAATATTCTGTTAATGCTGGTGGGAAAAGATTGCGTCCAGCATTAACATTGACGACTGTCCAGATATTTGGCGGACAGCTTAGCCAAGATGTAATGAAAGCCGCAACTGCAGTTGAATTACTTCATACATATTCATTAATTCATGACGATTTGCCAGCGATGGATAATGATGATCTGCGTCGTGGAAAACCAACTAACCATAAAAAATTTGGAGCAGGAATGGCAACGCTCGCAGGTGATGGCCTGCTAACCATGGCATTTCAATGGTTAACGGATAATCAATTGTCAACGGAGACACAAGCAAAATTGACGCTGGCCCTTGCTAAGGCGGCCGGTCCTGCGGGAATGGTTGCCGGACAGGCTCGGGATATTGAAGGAGAACACCAAAACTTGACTCTTGAGCAATTGCGTTACCTTCATCGTCAAAAGACAGGAGATCTTTTAAGTTATGCTGTTTTAGCTGGTGGAATTATCACAAAACAGGATTCGCCTACTAAGAAGCTTCTTGCTGATTTCGGTGTTCAGTTTGGGCTGGCTTTCCAAATCTATGATGATTTAATGGACGTTGTCGGCACAGCAAAACAGATGGGAAAAGCTGTTCATAAAGATGCTGGAGAACATAAGAATACTTATCCAGGATTACTGGGTGTTCGAGGGGCAGAGGAACAACTCCATTTAGCATTGAAGCAGGCTAAGGAGAGTCAAAGAAAACTGACTGAGAAAACCGGCTATGATTTCAGTGCTTATGATCAGTTCCTAGCATATTTTAAATTGTGAGGGTAACGATGGAAAAACAACGTGTTGATATTTTACTAGTAAAACAAGGGCTTTTTGACTCTCGTGAACAAGCAAAGCGAGCTGTGATGGCTGGCGAAATTCTAGGGAAGAATAATGAACGCTTAGATAAACCAGGAGAAAAGATCCCGGTGACTACAACATTGCACATGAAGGGTCATAAGATGCCATATGTTAGTCGTGGTGGGCTAAAATTAGCCAAGGCATTAAAAGTCTTTGGGATTAGTGTTAAAGATAAGACTGTTTTAGATATTGGTTCTTCAACTGGTGGTTTTACTGATGTAATGTTACAAAATGGGGCAAAGCTAAGCTATGCACTCGATGTTGGAACAAATCAACTAGTGTGGCAGCTTCGTGAGGATCCACGAGTGGTTGTTATGGAACAAACTAATTTTCGGTACAGCAAGTTAGCTGATTTTGACCACGGGCAGCCTGAGTTTGCTTCAATTGATGTTTCGTTTATTTCTTTGCGTTTAATACTACCGCCGTTAGCAAAAATTCTTATTCCTGGTGGGGAAGTAGTGGCATTGATTAAGCCACAATTTGAAGCGGGAAAAGAAAAAGTAGGTAAACATGGAATCATTAAGGATCACGCTGTTCATCGGGAGGTCCTTGAAGATGTTCTTTCCTTTGCTCGGGAAGATGGTTTTGATATTCTTAATTTGGATTTCTCACCAATTAAGGGTGGTCAAGGAAATATTGAATTTCTTGTCCATTTAAAATTAACGGGACAACCTGGCAAAGTTGCAGAACAGGTTAATATTGATCAGGTATTGGCTCATGCTGATGAAGAACTTAACCATAAGGAGTGAAAAATGATGAGAAAGGTTGAGCGTCAACAATTAATTCGGGAAATTATTACTAAAAGTCAAATTGAACGGCAGGATGATTTAGTTGCTGCATTAATGGCTCGTGGTGCTCGCGCAACTCAGGCGACAATTTCACGTGATATTAAAGAATTGCAATTGGTTAAGGTCCCCTCCAATGATGGTGGGTACCGCTATGCACTGCCTGCACAAGGAAACATTGATAATCAAACCAGATTAAGTACCGAATTATCTAACAACATGCTTTCTTTAGAACGACAAACACAATTCCTGTCCATTGTTATGCGTCCGGGGAATGGACCAGTAATGGCAAGTTTGATTCGGCAGTTGGAAATTGATGACGTCTTTTCGGTAATTGGTGATGATGCTGGGGTCCTTGTTGTTTGTCGGTCAGCTGATGCGGCGGTTAATGTCGAAGAGATGTTTCAGAATCTGATAAATCAAGGTGACTAAATGTTACAAGAATTAACAATTGATAATTTAGCAATCATAAAGCATCTGTCGCTGGATTTCTCTGATCAAATGACTGTTCTAACGGGGGAAACCGGTGCCGGGAAGTCCATCATTATTGATGCCGTAGGATTGCTGGCAGGTGGTCGTGGTTCCCAAGAATATATTCGCCGTGGAGCCGACAAGTTATCTCTTCAAGGACAGTTTGCTCTTCCTCAAGATCCAGAGTTTGACCATTTGTTAGATTCGTTAGGAATTGATCATGAAGATGGTATTTTAATTATTTCACGCGAAATTTATCGTCGCGGGCGAAATGTTATCCGGGTTAATGGTCAATTAATTAATACCGCAACTTTACGCCAAATTGGTTCGCGATTGGTAGATATTCAGGGGCAAAATGAGCACCAGTTATTATTACAACCAGAGATGCATCTCGGAATGCTGGACCAATTTGCTCATAATGAGGTTCAGAAATTATTAACTCGCTACCAAAATGAATATCAAGATTATGTAAAATTAAAAGCGGCAGTTAGTAAAAAACAAAATAATGAACAGCAATGGGCTCAACGCTTAGATATGCTTCGCTACCAAGTTAACGAGATTGCAGAGGCTAATCTAAAAGCCGATGAGGAAGAGCAATTAACAAGTGAGCGGGATCGTTTAGAGCATTTTCAGCAGATTAATAATGCGCTTCAACAGGCAGTGACGGTGTTCAATGGTGGTGACCAGGGAGCAGTTCTTGATCAAATTGCAACCGTTATGAATTCAATTAACGAAATTGCAGAATTTGATGGCGCATATGATTCACTGAGTAAATCGTTGAATGATGCTTACTATGCTCTCCAAGATGTTGCCACAGAAGCTAGTCAGCAGTTAGACTTATTGGAGTTTGATGACAACCGTCTTAGTGAGATTGACCAGCGATTAACCATGATTGGCGATTTAGAGCATAAGTATGGTGATAGTGTTAAGGACGTTCTTGATTACTATGATCAAATTAAGCAAGAACTGGATTCAATGGAAGAAGCTGCGGATTCAAACAGCGATTTAGAGGAACGCCTGTCAACCGCTGAAGAAAAATTAATTAAAACCGGTCAACAGCTAAGTCAGGTTCGCCAACAGGCAGCTCACCGGTTAACTAAACTAGTTCACCAGCAGTTAAAAGAACTTTATATGGATAAGGCGGTTTTTGAAGTTCACTTTGCAAAGCAGTCACGAGCTCACTTTACTCCAAATGGGATTGATGAGGTTGAATTTTATATTCAGACTAACCCTGGAGAAACAATGGGGCCGTTAGCACGGATTGCTTCTGGTGGTGAACTTTCGCGAGTAATGCTTGCCCTTAAAACAATCTTCGCGCAAAATGAAGGTGTGACGAGTATTATCTTTGATGAGGTGGATACTGGAGTTAGCGGTCGTGTTGCTCAAGCAATTGCGGATAAAATTAAGGTAATTGCAAATAAGTCACAAGTCCTTTGTATTACTCACCTGCCACAGGTTGCCGCGGTAGCTCAACACCACTTTTTAATTCAGAAACACGTTAAAGATGAGCGGACAACCACAATGGTGACAATTCTTAGTGATAAAGAACGGGTTAATGAATTAGCACGAATGTTGTCGGGTGAAAAGGTAACCAAATTAACCAAAGAACATGCGGAAGAATTATTGAAGATGGCACAAGATTAGATAATGCAGACAATGTGGAATAATTTTAGTTAGAGAACAAAAAGAACGAGATCAGGGAATTTATGTTTTTCCTGACCTCGTTCTTTTACTCGCTTACTATTAATTTGGAAGAAATTAAAAATTCGCGATATAACGAATTTGATTAAAATTAACTACGTAACTTACGTTTTGGTTTTGGATAAGGTACCGTTTGCTATCTAATTTCTTAACGGTGCCACGAACGTTAACAGGGTAGCCATCGTTATTAACGGGCATTAATTGAATCAACACCCGCAAACCGTTACTGATAGTTTTATTGAGAAAAGAAAGTCGTTGCTTTGCTGGTTGGGGAGTTAATAATTTAATTGGCTCTTCGTGAAACGAAAAGTCATTATTCAGTAACTGTTGTAATTTATCATTAATGATAGTTGATGCTGATTTAAATAAAGATTGTTCCATTTGCATTTCACACATCTCCGAACATTTGTTTGTAGTTATAGTATACGAACGGATGTTCAAAAATGCAAGTACCAATTTAGAAAAAATGACAATTTCACTAGTTGATTTTATCGTTTATTTAGTGCATTATAGTAATAATACGTTATATTTGAATAGGAGAATTAGCATGGCAAAAAGGGGAATGTTAATTGTACTTTCTGGTCCTTCTGGTGTAGGTAAGGGTACTGTACGTAAAGCAATTTTTGATTCTAATGATAATGACTTTCAATATTCTATTTCAATGACAACACGACAACCACGGCCTGGCGAAAAAAACGGGGTTGATTACTACTTTGTTTCAAAAGAAGAATTTGAACACGAAATTCAAACGGGTGGAATGCTTGAATATGCAAAGTATGTTGACAACTATTATGGAACCCCATTAAAATATGTTAATGAGACCTTAGATTCGGGAAAGGATGTTTTCCTTGAAATCGAAGTTAACGGTGCAATGCAAGTTCGTTCAAAATGTCCAGATGGTGTCTTTATTTTCTTAACGCCGCCTGATTTGGATGAGCTGAAGCAACGATTAATTCACCGTGGTACTGATAGTATGGATGTTATTAACAAGCGAATTCGAAAGGCTTTTGATGAGATTCGAATGATGCAAAATTATGACTATGCGGTTGTTAATGATAAGGTACCAAATGCTGTTGCTAAAATTAAGGACATTATTCGCACGGAACGGCTCCGGGTTAATCGAGTAATGCCACGTTATCTTGAAATGTTAGGAGATTCAGCACAATGATTCTTTTTCCATCAGTTGATGAATTGTTAAAACGAATTGATTCACGGTATTCTTTGGTAATGCTTGCAAGTAAGCGAGCACATGAATTGGAACGTGGATCTGCACCACTTCTTGATCACTACTACTCAAGTAAGCCGGTTGGAAAGGCTCTAGAAGAAATTGAAGCCGACAAGGTAACAATTGATCCAGATCACTTTGAAGACTTACAAGACTAACTACTAAGTGGGCACTATTATACTGAGGCATTCGTAATTTCTGAATGATTAATTCACCGGGGTTACGAATGCTTTTTTCTATTAAATAATTATTGTGGAAGTCACGGAAAAGCTGAGTGAGAATGATATAATCAAATTTGGAGTTAAACGATTGGAGGGTGCTAGATGGCAAAAATAGCGGTATATATGACAGGAGGAATTGCTCTTTATAAGGGAATTGAGGTAATTCGTTCTTTAGAAAGGGATGGACATCAGGTTCGCGTGGCGATGACTGAGTCCGCAACTAAACTAGTAACTCCTTCAACGTTACATGCACTAACACACCATCCCGTACTGACATCCCTATGGAATGATAATAATTCCCCGGTCCCCCACATTGAGCTTGCAGACTGGTCAGACTATGCAATCGTGTTACCAGCAACTGCTAATATTATTGGTAAAATGGCGCACGGAATTGCTGATGATGCAGTATCAACATCCATTTTAGCTACGGTAGTTCCTAAAATTGTTGTTCCAGCAATGAATACCAACATGTGGAATAATCCCGCTGTTCAGCGGAACGTGGCTCAACTAAGGCAAGATGGGGTGACGGTTCTTGAACCAGCAGTTGGAATGCTTGCTGAAGGCTACCGAGGGAAAGGACGCTTACCGGAACCTTCTGAAATCATTAGTCAGTTACGGTCGATAATTAACGGTTCAATTCGTGGAAGCCTTCTTGGGAAAAAAGTATTAATTACTGCCGGTGGAACTCGCGAAGCAATTGATCCTGTTCGTTTTATAGGTAATCGCTCTTCGGGAAAAATGGGGATTGCCATTGCTAAAGCAGCCGCAGATGAAGGTGCTACTGTTGAATTGGTTCTTGGTCAAATTTCAGTTCCTCAACCAGTAAACCCACGAATTAATATTTATCAGGTTGAAAGTACGGAGGAAATGCAGGCAAAAGTGACGGAGCTCTTTCCTGCAGCTGATATTTTAATTATGGCAGCTGCAGTTGCTGATTTTCGTCCGGCACAAGTTGCTAACCAAAAGATAAAGAAGCAGGATGATCAAGAACGGTTGGGGCTTCAGTTAGTAAAAACGACAGATATTTTAAAGACTGTTGCGGAAAAGAAGCGGGCAGATCAGCTCGTAGTCGGTTTTGCTGCGGAAACCACAGATCTAGTACAAAATGCTAATAGTAAGTTAAGGAGGAAGAATGCTGATATAATCATTGCTAACAGTGTTGCTGGGGATAATGGAGCATTTGGCAGTGATTTAAATCAAGTAACAATTCTTCAATTAGGTACTGAGCCGGTTCAATGGTCAAAAATGACAAAAATAGAAGTGGCAATCAAACTAATTCAGTTACTTGCTACCAAGATAAAGTAAGGTGAGTGAGAGTGTGGCACAGTTAGCACAGGTAATTGTTGATGTTCCTACAATGCAAACGAATCGACCCTATACATACCGAGTGCCAACTCGGCTCGAAAATCAGGTCCAATTAGGGATGCGGGTAGTCGTCCCGTTTGGCAATGGTAAGCGGCAGGTACAAGGGTTTATTGTTGGTCTTGATCAACCAACGAGGTATAACGGTCAATTAAAGGCAATTGATGCCTTAATGGATTTGCAACCGGTAATTGGGGATGAGTTATTAAGTCTCAGCAAATGGCTTGCTGATCGGACATATGCTTTTTGGATTTCCAGTATTTATACAATGTTACCCAACATGTTAAAAGCTAAGTCAACACGAGTCGTTAAAATTATTGATGAAGTGGATGAACAGATTGCTTTTGATGTTTTTCATGGTAAAGATGAACTGGATTTTGCAACGGTTCAATCCAATCCTCAGATAGTTAGTTTGCTACTCAAACTGCAAAGGCAGGAGAAGGTCCGTTTTGAATATGTAGTGGCAGATAAAGCAAAGGCCAAAACAACGGTAGGAATTCGCCCCCAACTAAGTTTTGAGGAACTTGAGGAAGCACGAACATCCCTTCATGCTAATGCTCATGCACAGAACCGCTTGCTTTCTTATTTACAAAGTATTATTGGTAAAACAGTTAAACAGGTAGATGCTGAAAAGATTAGCGGATTAAAAGCAGCAACTTTTAATACTGGTGTTCAAAAGGGATGGTTGGCAAAGGTCCCGATTGAAGTTTATCGAACACCGCTTGGACAAGAACCCTTGCCAGATGATCACCACCTTGCCAAGCCGTTAACTTTGAACGATGAACAGCAAGCAGCTGCCAATGAGATTGAACAGGCAATTGACGATTCCCGTAGTCGTGTTTTCCTTCTTGAAGGAGTGACGGGTAGTGGGAAAACCGAGGTTTATCTTCAGTCGATTGCTAAAGCACTTCAAAATCATAAAACAGCTCTAATGCTTGTTCCAGAAATTTCATTGACTCCTCAAATTGTGAACCGGGTTCGTCGTCGTTTTGGTTCAAAGGTTGCGGTCCTCCATAGTGGCCTTTCCGCTGGGGAACGTTTTGATGAGTGGCGACGGATTAATCGTGGAGAAGCTCAGGTTGTGGTTGGCGCTCGATCAGCGATATTTGCTCCCTTAACTAATATCGGTGTGATTATTTTAGATGAGGAACATGAATCAAGCTATAAACAAGATGAGGCTCCTCGCTATCATGCTCGTGAAGTTGCAAAGTGGCGGGGAAAGTATAATAATGCCCCTGTTGTTCTTGGCTCTGCTACCCCAAGTTTAGAAAGTCGGGCACGGGCAATGAAGGGTGTTTATCAACTCCTTCAATTAAAACATCGGGTAAATAAACGACCCTTACCACCCATTAAAGTGGTGGATATGCGTCCTGAAATTAAGGAACGCGGTGAGAGTAACTTTTCTCGGGAGCTTTTAACTAAGTTAACTGATCGTTTGGCAAAAAATGAACAGAGTATTTTAATGCTTAATCGAAGAGGTTTTTCATCGTTTATGATGTGTCGTGATTGTGGGGAAGTCCTTAAGTGCCCAAACTGTGATATTTCTCTGACTTTGCATATGGATAGTCACACGATGAAGTGTCATTATTGTGGCCATGAGGAACCAATCCCCCGCTTTTGTCCTCATTGTGGTAGTCGTGAAATTCGCTACTATGGAACAGGGACGGAAAAGGTTGAGCGGGAACTGGCTGGTTTAATTCCTCAAGCGCGCGTTATTCGGATGGATGTTGATACTACCAGACGAAAAGGAATGCACGAAAAACTGTTACGACAATTTGGTCAGCACAAAGCTGATATCCTCTTGGGGACCCAGATGATTGCTAAGGGACTTGATTTTCCCAATGTTACCTTAGTGGGAGTGCTTAACGCAGATACAGGATTAGGACTTCCCGATTTTCGGTCAAGTGAGCGAACCTTTGACTTGCTAAGTCAGGTTAGTGGGCGTGCTGGCCGAGCCGATAAGAAGGGGGAAGTAATAATTCAAACCTATAATCCTGACCACTATGCTATCCGATTTGCCCAAAGAAATGATTATGAAGGATTTTTTAAGCGTGAGATGGCACTGCGCCACCAAGCTAGCTATCCTCCGTATTACTTTACTGTTCGGTTAATGGCGAGCCATGAAGATGAAGCAATTGCCGCACGTGCAATGGCGCAAACTAAAGAACAGTTAACTAAGAGTCTGATGCCCTCGACAATTATTCTTGGACCGACGCCACGGGCAATTGCGCGAATGAAACGGCGATATTACTACCAAATTGTAATTAAATATAAGCAGGATCAACATTTGCATTCACTCTTGCAAAAAATTCTTCAAGAAACACAGAGTAAGGGAAAAAATGATGTTCAAATTTCAATTGATCCTGATCCACAATACTTTATGTAATGAAAGGATGATTTACTTATGTCAACATCAATCGTATTTATGGGAACCCCAGAATTTGCGGTTCCAATTCTTCAAAGTCTTATTGACGCACCTGAGTATGATGTTAAAGCTGTTTTAACCCAACCTGACCATCGTGTTGGCCGTAAACATATTTTAACGCCGTCTCCAGTGAAAAAACTTGCAGTAGAAAACCACATTAAGGTTTTACAACCAACTAAGCTTAGTGGCAGTCAAGAGATGGCAGAAATTATCGAACTGCATCCTGATTTGCTGATTACTGCTGCCTATGGTCAGTTCTTACCAACAAAGTTATTAGACGCTGCACAGATCGCTGCAATTAATGTCCATGGTTCACTATTGCCTAAGTATCGTGGTGGTGCTCCAGTTCAATATTCCATTATCAATGGTGACCAGGAGACAGGGATTACAATTATGTATATGGTTAAGAAAATGGATGCTGGTGATATGATTTCTCAGCGGGCTATTCCAATTGAACCTAATGATGATAATGGAACAATGTTTAAGAAATTAAGTATCCTTGGTCGAGATCTCCTATTAGACACACTGCCTGACTTGATTAGTGGGAACGTCAAACCACAAAAACAAGATCCAGAAAAGGTAACCTTTTCACCAAATATTTCAAGTGAACAAGAAAAAATTGATTATACAATGTTGGCACAGCAAATTGACGATAAGGTTCGCGGATTGCGTCCTGCACCAATTGGCAATATGAAGATTGATGGGTTGCGAACTAAGATTTATGATGTGACACCATTAACCGAAAAAACTGAATTGGAACCGGGTAAGGTCGTTCGAGTCGACAAACACCATTTAGTTATTGCTGCTGGTAATGGGACTACATATCAAATTAATGAGTTGAAGCCTGCTGGTAAGCAAAAGATGGACATTACAGCTTACTTAAATGGTCACCAAAACATTAAGGAAGGGATGCAAGTGGTAACTGATGACTAAATTCACCCCACAAAATGCGCGGGAATTAGCTTTTGTTTCTTTAGAGCGAGTTCGTAAAACAAAGGCATATTCTAATCTTCAAGTAGACGAGACGCTTCGTCGACATGATCTAAGCCCTGCAGACCGGCGATTGGTAACGACAATTGTCTATGGAACTCTTCAGCATCAGCTTACTTTGGAATATTGGCTAAAATCTTTAATACCAGGTAAACGGTTGGATCCATGGGTTGAAACGCTTTTATTAACAGCGCTTTATCAATATAATTATTTAGATCGTGTTCCCGATTGGGCAGTAACTGATGAAACAATAAAAATTGCTAAGCGTCGTGGAAATCCGGGAATTAGAAAGTTTGTTACGGGAGTCCTTCATTCTGCATTACGGCAAGGAACTCCTGAACTCTCAATGATTAAGCCAATTGCAAAACGATTATCAATCGAGGCAAGCGTTCCACAATGGTTAGTTGAAAAATTTATTGAAGAAAATGGCGAACAGACAACGAAAAAAATTCTGCAAGCAATTAATGAGCCTGCTCATGTTTCCATTCGGGTTAATACTAAAAAGAGCAATCTGAAAGCAGTAAAACAGCAGTTATTAGATGATGGTATTGAGACGACTGAAAGTCAAGTTGCCACCAATGCTCTAGTTGTGACATCAGGTAATATTGTCAATTCTCCATTACTGAGGGATGGAGTTATTACGATTCAGGATGAAAGTGCCATGCTAGCGGTGGAAAGTATGGATCTTCATCCACAATTTAAGGTACTTGATGCATGTGCAGCACCAGGTGGCAAAACTGTTCAAATTGCTGAACAGCTTTCACCTGCCCAGAATGGTCAAGTTGTTGCCTTAGATATTCACCAACACAAGGTTCGCCTAATTGAGAGAAATGCTCAACGAATGGGGGTCGAAAGCGTTGTTAAACCGTTAGCGCTTGATGCCCGGAAGATTAACGACGAATTTGCTGATGAGGAATTTGACCGAATTTTAGTTGATGCTCCGTGCAGTGGAATTGGCTTATTACGACGTAAACCAGAAATTCGTTATACAAAAACTGCTCATGACAGTCAACAATTACATCAAATTCAATTAGCAATTTTAAATGCTGTTGCCCCAAAAGTGAAAAAAGGCGGTATAATTATTTTTAGCACGTGCACAATTTTAACTGAAGAAAATGAACATACAGTTCAAGAATTTCTTCAAGCACATCCAGCTTTCACACTGGAGCGAACAGTAACAAAGCGTGCTCTTAAGGACGATCGAGATTCGGCAACTTTAACAATTCTGCCGAGTGATTACGGTTCCGATGGCTTCTTTATTAGTTGCCTTAAGCGAAATCTGTAGAAGGGAAAAGCATTATTTATGAAAGTTGCTTATCAAACAGATATTGGTCATCAAAGAAAGGAAAATCAGGATCGGGTAGCCAAATTCACTGCCCCTGATGGGACTCTTTTGGTGGTCGTTGCCGATGGAATCGGCGGTAGTAGAAGTGGCGATGTTGCTGCCCAAATTACTGTTGATCATCTTGGTCGTCAATTCCAAGCGGCCTCACCAAACTCATCATTGGAAGCAATCCGGTGGTTCGCACGTGAGGTCCAATTAATCAATGACGAAATCTTACAAAAATCAAAAGAAAACCCAAAATATCAGGGGATGGGTACTACATTAGTTGCTGCGATTATTTTTGATCAGGCAATGGTAGTTGCTAATATCGGTGATAGTCGGGGATATGTCCTCCATGATAACTTGTTGACACAGGTAACAATCGACCATTCATTAGTTAATGAGCTGGTCAAGCATGGTGACATTACAGAAGAAGAAGCTCGTAATTATCCACAAAATAATATTATTACTCGTGCTATTGGTGTATCAGCTGATGCTAGAATTGAAGTTAATCGCTTTGACTTGGGTGCTGGTGACCAAATTTTGCTATGTTCTGACGGTTTATCAAAGATGATTACTCGAGAACAGATGATGGGGGTACTCGAATCAGATCTTTCATTAACAAAGAAGTGCTCGCAATTAGTGAAAATGGCAAACGAGGCTGGTGGGCCTGATAATATCACTGTCCTGATTGGGTTAGCAGAAGACCAGGAGGGGTAGTAAATGAATCCTGGATATAAGATCGGTAAACGATACAGGATTATTCGCACGCTTGGTGAAGGCGGAATGGCGAATGTTTATTTAGCATATGATGAAGTGCTCGATCGTAAAGTTTCGGTTAAGCTTCTTCGCTTAGATTTACGTGATGACCCAAACACTCAACGTCGCTTTGAACGAGAAGCAATGGCAGCGACACAATTAAATGATCCTCACATTGTTGGCGTTTATGATATTGGTGAGGATCATGGAATGCAGTTTATGGTAATGCAGTATGTTGAAGGGACGGACTTAAAAGCTTATATTAAGAAAAATTTCCCAATACCATTGCCACAAGTGGTCGACATTATGGAACAAGTTTTGTCTGCCGTTCAAACTGCTCATGATCATGGGATTATTCACCGTGATTTAAAACCACAAAATATTTTAATTGATAAAAATAAAAACATTAAAATCACTGATTTTGGAATAGCGGTTGCTGCGTATCAGGACTCATTAACCCAAACGAATACGTTGATGGGTTCTGTTCATTATCTTTCTCCTGAACAGGCACGGGGAAGTATTGCAACCAAGCAATCTGACATCTATTCTTTAGGGATTATTCTTTATGAATTGTTAACCGGAAAGGTTCCGTTTGAGGGGGAAACAGCCGTCTCAATTGCCTTAAAGCATTTTAAGGAAAATATCCCGTCAGTTCGTGAATTTAATAGTGATATCCCGCAAGCATTAGAAAATGTTGTTATCAAAGCGACCGCTAAGGATCCGAGTGATCGTTATAAATCAGCAGCAGCGATGGCAGCAGATTTGAAAACATCTTTGGATCCGGCAAGAAAAAATGAACCGCGATTGGAATTTAATGCAGATGATGACGGTGAAACTAAGGTAATTGAATTGCCAAGTCATCATGAAAAGCAGCCACAACAAGATGTCAAGAAGCAGCCACAGAAAAAGCACGAAAATGTTTGGCACCACTATAAAAAGTATATTTGGTCAGGAATTGTAATAGTGGTTTTAATTGTAGCTAGCTTTGGTGGTTGGTGGTTTTTCGGCCGGAGTGTAGTGACGCCTGATGTTGATGGACAAAGTGCGGTAAAGGCAGAACAAACGTTACATAAGCATAATCTGCGAGTTGGCAACATTACACGGGTATATAATTCAAGTATTCCCAAGAATCATGTAGTTAGCAGCTCACCAAACGGAAGTGACAAGACACGGGTTAATAGTTATGTTAATCTCAAGATTAGCCAGGGTGTTAAACAAATGACAATGGCTGATTATGTTGGCTCAGATTATAGTGAAGTTGCAAGCAACCTTCGCGCTAAGGGATTTCGGGTTGAACAGGTCAAGGTTCATTCAGAGACAGTTGATCCTGGACAAATCATGAAACAAAATTATGCAAAAGGGAAGACTGTTGCTACGGCATCTCATACCATTCGTTTTAAAGTCAGTGCGGGCAAGACGCAGATTAAGATTCCTGACTTTAAGAATCAAGATGTTAGTGTTGTCCAAAAATTTGCCAATGAACACCACCTACAGTTAACGACCCAAGAAAAAACATCTAAGACGGTGGCGACAAACCACGTAATTGCACAGACACCTAAGGCTGGTTCGACTTTAAGTCGTGATGATACGTTAACGGTGACTGTTGCAAACTCAGGGAATGAAACTAAGACTACTAATATCCAGATCAATATTCCATTTGATGGTAATGGTGGTCAACGTGAAAATCGTGTTCAAGTCTATATTAAGGATGCTCAGCATAATTTAACCATGCAGTATCAAGATATTACGATTAACCAGGAAACAACAATTAATGTTCCATTTACCCTTCGACAAGGTGAAATGGGTGCTTACCGGGTTGTTCGCAATGGACGAACGATTATGAGTGCGACTAATATTACCGCTTAAGGAGGATAAAGGTGAAACAGGGAATAATACAACAATCTTTAAGTGGCTTTTATGATATTTTGACTGATGGTGAAATTCACCGAACAAGGGCACGGGGGAATTTTCGTGCTCGGAAAATTAAACCAATTGTTGGTGATCGAGTTGAATTTGAGAATGGCTACCTTCTTCGTGTTTTACCACGAAAAAACGAATTAGTTCGTCCGCCAGTAGCTAATGTTGATATTGCTGTTGTAGTAACGGCAGCTAAGAAGCCGACATTTTCGACTAATTTGTTAGATCGACAATTGATTGCTCTTGAAGCGCAAAAAATCATTCCGGTAATTTACTTTTCAAAAACGGATCTCCTTGATGATGATGAATATACAAGATTGGGAGAAATCGTTGCCGGTTACAGAAAAATTGGTTATCAGGTATTCTTTAGTCGGAAATCATTTGCTGAAGATCAGTTGCATCAACTAAAAGAACTTTTAAAGGGTCAAATCGTTACAATGATGGGGCAAACAGGTGCAGGGAAATCAACACTCTTAAACCATCTTGCACCGGGCTTAGACTTAGCAACTGGTGAAATTTCAACGGCATTAAAGCGTGGACGGCACACAACGCGAAAGGTTAGTTTACTAAATGTTGCAGGTGCCTGGATTGCGGACACTCCTGGCTTTTCATCGTATGAAACTTTTGATATGACCGTTGAAGAATTGCCAAATTTCTTTCCGGAAATGAAAGAGTTAGCACCTAATTGTAAATTTCGGGGATGTCTTCACCTAAAAGAACCTCAATGTGCAGTTAAAGATGCAGTAAAAAATGGTATAATCATGAAAAGTCGGTATGATGATTATGTTCAATTTCATAACCTAATTGCTAACCAAAAACCAGATTATGGTAAGAATAAGAAATGAGGGATTGATAAAATGATTAAAGTAGCACCTTCGATTCTCAGTGCTGATTATGTTAACTTGCAACGGGATATTGAAAAAGTAGATAAGGCGGGTGCCGAATATCTTCACATTGATGTGATGGATGGCTCATTCGTACCAAGTATTTCTTATGGTCCAGGATTCGTAAAGGCGATTCGCCCAATTACGAAGATGGTTCTTGATTGCCACTTAATGGTTCAAAATCCTGAACACATTTTACCTGCATTTATTGATGCTGGTGCTGATATCATTGGTGTTCAAGTTGAGGCTACTCAACATATTCATCGGGCACTCCAAATTATAAAAAATGGTGGGGTAAAGGCAGAAGTAGTTATTAATCCTGGCACACCAGTTGCCATGATTGAACCAGTTCTTCACATGGTTGATCAAGTATTAGTGATGACCGTTAACCCCGGCTTTGGTGGTCAAAAGTTTCTTCCTGAAACCGTAGAAAAGATTGCCCAACTTAATCAAATTAAGAAGAATAAGGGTTATGACTTTGACATCGAAGTTGATGGTGGTGTTAACAATCAAACCGTTGTGGACTGCTATAAGGCTGGAGCAACCGTTGCTGTTGCCGGTTCATATGTATACAACGTCGCTGATCCTGCTAAGCGGATTCAGGCGTTAAGGGATGCAACTAAATAATTAGTAGAAAAGGGAGCGTGACAGAAGTCATTTATGACTTCGTTTTCACGCCCCCGCGAGCGCAAATAGGGTTCCAGAGTTCGGTTATACTGGACACTGGAACCCATTTGCGTACCGCGCTGTTCGTATTTGAACTTGGTAAAAGTACTTATGTCACAGTCCCTTTTCTTTATAAGGAGAAATGAATGCGGGTAAATATTATGGTGGGTGGACCTGACTCATTAATTCCACTATCAGAAGTCCATGCACGGCAAAACGAAAAATGGGTAGGCGTTGACATTGGTGCAACTCGCTTACTCAATGAAGGAATAACACCAGCAGTTGCTGTTGGGGATTTTGATTCAACGGATGATCAACAATTTAAGCGGGTGAAAAGGGCAATTAATGACATTCACCTTTTTCCTCCTGTAAAAGACTATACTGATACGCAGCTTGGTGTGAAAAATGCAATCGAGCTTTATAATCCGGATCAAATTACGATATTTGGCGCGACTGGAGGGCGGCTAGACCAATATTTGAGTAACCTGTTTTTACCGTTAGAAAGGGAATTTAAGGATTACTTAGAAAAAATTCAACTTATAGATAAGCAAAACATTGTTGATTATTATTTACCGGGAAAATATGCGATCAAGGCTGAGGCAGGTTTTAAGTACCTTGCGTTTGTTAATTTAACGCCAGTAACCGGATTAACGCTGGTTGACGAAAAATACCCGCTAACTAACTGGAACTCGTCAATTCCCTTTTGCTGGTCAAGTAATGAGTTCAATGGTGAGGTAAACCATTTCAGCTTCCAATCAGGGATTGTGGCGGTGATTAAGTCACGTGACTTAACAATTAAGTAGCCTGTCAAGGAAAATTACTTGAAAGAAAACTGTTGCATTGTTACTCAGCCTATGGTAAATTGTTTAAGTGAGTTATAGCGCAGATGCGTAAAACGAAAAAACATAGATGAGAAGAGGAGGGTACCACCAATGGCTAAAGATTTTATCAACGGTAAACGGACACGCTTTGGTAACAAGCGTTCTCACGCCCTTAACTCAAGTCGTCGTAGCTGGAAGCCTAACTTGCAAAAGGTAACCATTTTGGTTAACGGCAAGCCTAAGAAGGTTTACGTTTCAGCACGTACACTGAAGTCCGGTAAAGTGACTCGGGTTTAATTAAATCAGAAAATATGGTCGTTCAGTGATGAGCGGCTTATTTTTTATTTTAAAAATAGTATATGCCATTAACCATTATTAGTAGACGACTTTTTTCATTCCGTCTGCTATGGTATTATTAATATGAGTTTTTAACAGGATGATTGCTAATCGATGCTCGTCTTATATTAATGGAGCATTGGTTGACCAATATAAGGAGGCCATATGATGGCGGTTAAAATTAAAACACAATCTGGAATGATCGATATCAACAATGACGTAATTTCAGCAGTTGTTGGTGGTGCTGCTACTGATAACTATGGTGTAGTTGGAATGGCATCACGTAATCCACTTCGTGATGGTGTTAACCAGATCTTGCGTCGCGAAAACTTTAGTCGTGGTGTTGTTGTTCGTCAACAAGATAACGGTGTTGCCATTGATGTGAATATCATCGTCGGTTATGGTACTAAGATCTCGGAAGTTTCAAAGAGTGTTCAATCAAAGGTAAAATATAACCTTGAATCAATGCTTGGCATTACGGCAAACTCGGTTAATGTTTGTGTTCAAGGTGTTCGCTCACTTGATGATTAATTTGCGTTACTAGGAGGAAAGATAATTGGCTGTAACTGAAATTACGAATCTTGAATTTGGCAAAATGGTTCAAGCTGCTGCTAGTAAGCTGAGCAAGAATGCCGAATTTATTAATTCACTGAATGTTTTCCCTGTTCCTGACGGTGATACGGGGACAAACATGACATCTTCAATGGCTAGTGGTGCTAAGTACGAACGCAATGCAAATAGTACTAAGGTTGGCGATTTAGCTGGTGCCTTAGCTAAAGGACTTTTAATGGGTGCCCGGGGGAATTCAGGAGTGATTCTTTCACAAATCTTTCGTGGCTTTGCCAAGGGAGCAGAAGGGAAAACAGTTCTTGACGCCCATGATTTTGCTGAGGCTTATGCCAATGGTGCGAAGGTTGCGTACAAAGCTGTTATGAAGCCAACTGAAGGGACGATTTTAACTGTTGTCCGTGAATCAGCACAAGCTGGATTGGATAAAGCCAAGCAGACCGACGATATTGTCGAGATTATGCATGCAATTTATGAGGCATCAACGGTTGCTCTTAAGAAAACCCCTGAACTATTGCCTGTTCTTAAGCAGGTCGGGGTTGTTGACTCTGGTGGTCAAGGACTTGTTTTTGTTCTTCAAGCTTTTGATGAAGCCTTAAGTGGTAAGGTTGATAAGGATGATAGTTACAAGCCTGATAATGCCGAAGTTGATGAAATGGTTAAGGCGATGGATCACCAAAGTGTCCAGGGAAAGCTAAATCCGGAAGACATTCAATATACTTATTGTACGCAAATGCTTGTGCGAATTGGTAAGGGAAAACAGGTTAAGCAAAAGTTTGATTACGATACTTTTTACAATTACCTTGCTAAAATGGGTGACAGTCTCCTTGTCCTAAACGATGATTCTGTTGTTCGGGTCCATGTTCATACTGAACACCCCGGCGAAGTTTTATCATGGGGTCAGCAATTTGGTGATCTTCAAACCATTGAAATCCATAACATGGTTTGGCAACAAGAAGAGATTATGGAACACGATGAAGAAGAAGCAGAACGCTCAGAAACACCAATTGACAAAGCCCGTGAAGCAGCTAAGCCTAAGCCAGAAACCGCTGTAATTGCGGTAACGTCTGGTGATGGAATTGCTAAACTGTTAAAGAGTCTTGGAGTAACCCACGTTATTAAGGGTGGTCAAACGATGAACCCAAGTATTCAGGATATTGCGGATGCAATCAATAATAGTGGTGCTAAGCAAGCGATCGTTTTGCCAAATAACGGAAATATCTTTATGGCAGCAGAACAGGCTGCTGACATTGCGGATATTCCAGCCGTCGTGGTTCATAGTAAGACAATTCCTCAAGCGATGACTGCACTTCTTGAATATAATCCAGAAGCATCATTAGAAGATAATCAATCTAATATGGAGGTCAATCTTTCTACAGTTAAGAGTGGTGAGGTTACCAACGCTATTCGAGATACCGAAATTGACGGTCAAACGATAAAGAAAGATGACTTCATGGGAATTGTTGATGGAAAGATTGTTAATACCGATCCAGACCTCAAGGAAGCTGCTATCAAGATGGTTAAAAAAATGCTTGATGAAGACAGTGAAATCGTAACAATTCTATATGGACAAGACGGTGATAAAAAGACAGCTGAAGAAATTAAGGCAGCTGTTGAAGAAATGGATGATGAATTGGAAACCGAAATTTATGAAGGTGGCCAACCAGTATACCCATATTTGATTTCCGTTGAATAATTTAAATTAAGGAGTTGGATGCAGAACACCAGTCAACTGATGTCCATCCAACTCTTTTTACAGTGGGGAGGGAGTATGATGAAAAGTCTTCAGGATCCAGTTTCGGTGTTAAAAGGAGTTGGTCCTAAACGGGTGGCTGATTTAGCAACTTTAAATATCGATACGATTGAAGATTTGCTGACATACTACCCGACAAGGTATGATGACTTTACGCCGAACGACTTAAGGATGGTCAAGGATAAACAACGGGTAACCATTAAAGGAAAGATTGTTTCCGAACCGCTGTTTAGCCGGTTTGGCTACCGGCGAAATCGGCTGAGTTTTCGGTTACAGGTCGGCCAGCAGGTGGTCATGGCCACATTTTTTAACCAACCATATTTAAAAAAACAAGTGGAGTTAGATCGACAGGTAACCGTAATGGGCAAGTGGGATGCTAGTCGTCAACAGGTAACGGGGACAAAACTAGTAACGACAACAGGAACTCCAGAGAATGAATTTGGTGCCATCTATCCGACAAATAAGCATCTTCGCCAAAGTACCTTGAGATCGTTAATCCGTCAAGCATATGAAGATTACCAGCGGGTTATTCCAACATTACTCCCCACCACGCTTCGCCAAAAATATCGGTTATTAGATCGACGAGAAATGATTAAGGATCTTCACTTTCCGGAAAGTCAAATGGTTGCTAAGACAGCACGACGAACTGCGGCATATGAGGAGTTCTTTCTATTTCAACTGCGTCTACAGGCGATCAGACGAGCGCATCGTCAGGAAGACGGCACACGAATCTTATACCATAATGACGAGTTAAAAGAATTTATTTCTCGGCTTCCGTTTGAGCTTACCAATGCGCAAAAGAAGGTTGTCAATGAAATCTGTCGTGATTTACGGCAACCAATTCAAATGAATCGCCTTCTTCAGGGAGATGTTGGTTCTGGAAAGACGATTGTTGCTGCGATTGCCATTTATGCGACAATAAGTGCAGGTTATCAGGCAGCTTTAATGGCGCCAACTGAAATTTTAGCAACTCAACATGCAGAAAAATTAGCTAAAGTCTTCGCGGGTACGCATGTTCATGTTGGTCTGCTTACTGGTTCACTAACCGCTAAGCAGCATCGTGAATTAGTTAGCGCAATAAAAAAAGGTGATATCAATTTAATAATTGGAACGCATGCATTAATTCAATCGGATGTAGAGTATGCTAATCTTGGCTTGGTGATTACGGATGAACAGCACCGGTTTGGTGTTAACCAACGTCAACAATTACGGGAAAAGGGTGAACACCCGGACGTTCTTGCCATGACGGCTACACCAATTCCACGGACATTAGCAATTACCTCATATGGTGAAATGGACGTGTCAGTAATTGATGAACTACCAGCAGGGCGGAAACCGATTGAAACGCGTTGGCTAAAAGATAAGCAAAGTAATGATGCCTTAAAGTTTCTTCGTCAGCAATTAGCTGGTGGGGCTCAAGCTTATGTTGTTAGTCCGTTAATTGAAGAGTCAGAAGCATTGGATGTTCAGAACGCGACTGACCTTTATGAACGATTAGCCAATTACTTTCAGCCAGATTATAAGGTTGGCCTTTTACATGGTCGCTTAAGTGGGGACGAAAAGGATGCCGTAATGAAAGACTTTCAAGACGGCAAAATCCAGGTTCTTGTTTCAACAACGGTTGTTGAGGTCGGTGTTGATAATCCTAATGCAACTGTGATGATTATCTACAACGCTGATCGCTTTGGCCTTGCCCAATTACACCAACTGCGCGGGAGAGTTGGGCGTGGAAAACGACAAAGTTATTGTTTGTTAATTGCTGATCCCAAAACCGATGAAGGAACAGCACGAATGAAAACAATGGTTGCAACAACTGATGGGTTTAAGGTTGCCCAACGGGATCTTGAACTTCGTGGAGCAGGTGATGTTCTTGGGGCCAAGCAATCGGGACTTCCTGACTTTAAGGTTGGGGACCCGATTGGTGATTTGAAGATTTTACAAATTGCTAAGGAAGATGCCGCTAACCTATTAGCGACTCCCCATTGGGATCAGGTGGATGATAATCAGCCACTAGTACTCTACTTAAAACGAAACCAACTTGAGACACACTTTGACTAGGAGGATTAATATAATGAAAATTGCTGTAGATGCAATGGGCGGTGATAATGCCCCTAAAGCAATTATTGAAGGGGTCGAAGAGGCACGGGATTTGTATCCTGATTTGACCTTTGATCTTTATGGTAACCCTGATAAAATTAAAGCCGTGATTACTAATCAGGATCGTTTAAAAATCGTTGAAACTACTGAAGAAATCTCGATGGGTGAAGAGCCGGTTCGGGCGATTCGCAAGAAAAAGGATTCTTCAATTGTTCGGGCTGCTAAAGCGGTTAAGGAAGGGGATGCGGATGCATTCTTTTCTGCTGGGAATACGGGAGCTGTTCTGGCTGCGGGAATCTTTATTGTTGGACGAATTCATGGAATCGATCGACCAGGACTAACCAGTATCCTTCCCATTGCTAAGCCGGGATCTAAACGTCAAAATTTTGTTTACCTTGATACCGGTGCTAACGCTGAAAGTAAAGAGAAGAATCTTGTTCAATTTGCTTATCTTGGTAAATTTTACGCAGAAAAGGTTCTCGGAGTTGCTAATCCGCGAATTGCACTGCTTAATAATGGTGCTGAAGAAGATAAGGGCGATCAGCTCCATAAGGATGTTTGGCAGCTGCTTAATACAGAAAAAGAACTTAACTTTATCGGTAATGTTGAATCCGGCGACCTCTTATTTGGTAAGGCTGACGTCATTGTTAGCGATGGTTGGACGGCCAATGCTGCTTTGAAAGCAACTGAAGGAACTGCCAAAATGATGATGACATTAATTAAGGATGGTATCCTAAATGGTGGTATCCGTGCTAAGCTAGGTTATTTAATGTTGAAACCGGTCTTTCATCGGATTGGGCAGAAAATGAGTGCTTCAACTTATGGAGGCGCCGTTCTCCTGGGATTAAAAGCTCCCGTAGTTAAAACACACGGTTCATCTGACGCCACAGCCGTTAAAAATACCATTAGTCAGATTCGGACAATGCTAAAAACTGGTGTTATTGAGGAAACCGTTAAATTTTTTAACCAAAACAATGAGTAGACAAGAAGGCAAAAAACGCCTAAAATAGTAGCGAACTAATAAAGAGAGGTAACAGTCAATGGCTGAAGATAAAAAGCAAGAAATCTTTAATAAGGTTTCAGAAATCGTGGCTGATCACTTTGATGTTGATCGGGCAAAAATTACCGATGAATTAAATTTAAAAACAGATCTAGATGCTGATTCAATTGACTTTGTTGAATTTGTCCTTGAGCTTGAGGATACGTTTGGTGAAGAAATTGATGATGAAGATGCTGAAAAGTTAAGTACGATTGGTGAAGTAGTTGACTACATTGCCGAACATACCGCTGATTAATAATTCTTTGAGGTCCGCGATGAAGGCTTGTACTTTATCGCGGCTTTTTTCACATCTTTAATGAAGAGAAAGGAAGTTTTTACTATTAAGAATTTACAAGACTACCTGGCCAAGGACTTTGATATTCATTTTACTAATCCTGATTTGCTAGCGGAAGCATTTACTCAGGCTTCATACGTAAATGAACATCCTCATCAAGGACTTAAATTTTATGAACGGATTGAATTTCTTGGCGATGCTGTGTTGGAATTGATTGTTTCCGAATACATCTATAAACGTTTTCCAGAATTACCACAGGGAAAGTTGACCCGTTTACGGGCTGCAATGGTTTGCGAAGACAGTTTTTCTAAATTCGCTAAAGAATGTCATTTCGACCAATACATTCGCTTGGGCCATGGTGAAGAAATGGCCGGTGCTCGTCAACGTCCAGGATTGCTTTGTGATATTTTTGAATCATTTATTGGGGCCCTTTACTTAGATCAGGGACGACCTGCCGTTGAAAAGTTTGTTCAACGAGTAATCTTCCCTAAGCTTGATTTGGGTTGGTTTGACCATGCCGTTGATGCTAAAACAAGCCTTCAGGAATTTTTACAACGTGATGGTGATGTTGATATTGAATACCACCTTCTTCAGGAATCGGGGACGGAAAACGATCCAGAGTTCAAAGTTAACGTTTCAGCTGATGGGAAAGTAATTGGTGAGGGAACTGGTTCCTCTAAGAAACATGCTGAAATGCAAGCAGCAAGTCAAGCACTTAATAAACTCCGTCAAGAAGGTAAGTAGGCACTATGCAGTTATTATCTCTAACATTGGATGGCTTTAAGTCCTTTGCTCAGAAGACAACAATTAAATTTGAACCAGGAATGACAGGAATTGTTGGCCCAAACGGCAGTGGAAAGAGTAATATTATTGAAGCAATTCGCTGGGTAATGGGTGAACAATCCGCTCATCAGCTTCGTGGTGATAAAATGGCTGATGTGATTTTTAACGGTTCCAGTGACCGCAAACCGCTTAATCGGGCACTTGTATCAATCACTTTTGACAATAGCGATCATTACCTTGCCAGTGATTTTACTGAATTAACAATTACTCGAAAGCTGTATCGAAATGGTGATAGTGAATATCTGGTTAATGGTCAAGAAGTTCGGTTAAAGGATATTACTGATTTATTCATTGATTCTGGGTTAGGTCGGGAGTCCTTTTCTATTATTTCCCAGGGACAAATTGAGGCAATTTTTAACGGTAAGCCAGCTGATCGTCGTTCAATTATTGAAGCGGTGGCTGGAGTTGCAAAATACAAGAAAAATAAGGATACTGCTGAAAAACGGCTGAGCTCAACTATGGATAATCTTAACCGGGTTAACGATATTATTGCTGAGTTGACGAGTCAGCTGGAACCATTAGCTGATGAAAGTGCCCTTGCTGAGGATTATTTAGAGCAGAAAGAGCAATATGATCTTCTCGACCGGACCCAAACAGTACGTCTTTATGAGCAAACTAGTAAGGAATTAACAAATCTGAAAGCTAAGCTAGCGACTGATCAAAAGCTGGTCAGTGATTATACTGCTCAACTTACCAAGTCAACAGCGGGATTGAACCAGTTAAAGCAACAACAAGGTAATTTGCAGACGCAAAAAGACCAACTTCAGGCTCAAATTCTGACGACTACCGAAATGATTGGTAAATTGCAAAATCAGCAATCGGTGTCTTCAATTAAACGTGAGCAGCAGCTTCAGGAACGCGAGCGATTAACTAATCAACTGCAGAAGCTTAAACAGCAACAAACAGAGGTTGACCAAAAATTAACTCAGGCTAATGAACAGGTTCAGTCACAAAAAGGGGCAATTGCCAATCATCAGGAAGAATTAGCTGCTGCCAAGCGAATGACTAGTAGTCAACGGATTCAGCATGCTAATGAAAAACTAGAAGAATTGCGGGGAAATCAAGTTGATTTAATGCAACAAATTACAACCCTGCAAAACCAGCAAGCTTTTCTGAAAAGTAATCACGAGCAAACCATCAACGCACAACAGCAAAGTAATGCTGAGCTTCAGGCTGCTCAACAACGATTAACTGAAATTAAAGCTCAAGAAGCAACCGCTAAAAAAGAAGCAACGGACCAGCAAGCCCACGTTACCAATCTTCAAAGCCAGTTAAAAAGCCAGCAGGAGAAGCAGGAAAGCATACAGAGACAGTATCAAGAAGCTCAACGTTCTTGGTACCAATCACTTGGGGATGTTCATTCACTCCAGTCACGGCTAAAAAATTATCATTCAATGCAGGAAGAATATTCTGGATACTATCAGGGTGTTCAGACCGTTTTGAAGCAACGGCAACAGTTTTCAGGCCTTGATGGTGCTGTAAACGAGCTGCTGGATGTTCCAGAAAAATATACAACGGCGATTGAGACGGTTCTCGGTAGTCAGTTACAACAATTAGTAGTTGATCACCAGGCGACTGCTAAGCAGATCATTAATTATTTGGTCCGTCGTCGTGCGGGACGTGTGACTATCTTGCCCCTTGATACGTTAAGGCATTATCAGGCTTCAACAATTTTTAACCAATTACGGTCATTGCCTGGGTATATTGGCCGGGCAACTGAATTAATCAATTATGATCCTAAGTATGATGTGGTTGCACAACACCTTCTAGGAAATACGGCTGTAGTTGACAATCTTGATCATGCAACAGAGATTTCTCGACACGGTCATCACTATGTCAGGGTGGTAACGCTTGATGGTCAATTGATTAATGCTAGCGGATCAATGACCGGGGGTGCCAATCGTCACCAACGAATCGGCTTGCTTAGTCAAAAGCAATTAGCTAGCCAGCTGCAAAATGCTCTTAATAAGGAACAAGTTACGGCAGGTCAATTGGAAAAACGAGTTGCCCAATTGCAGGCTACCCAAAAAGAAATTGACGAGCAGTTAACCGATCTACAGACTCATTTGCACCAGGCAAGTGAAAAGCTTCATTCAGCAATCGGCCAGCAGCAAGTGTTACAAAATCAGTGTCAAGCAGTTGAACGTCAAGTAGCTGCTCTTAAGTTTCAATCGGGACAGCAGGATGATCAGCACGCTGATTATGAGCAAAAAGTACAGCAAAATGTTCAACAGTTGAAAGATGCTCAGCAGCAGTTTGATGTTAATAAGCAGCGGACTACTGAACTACAGGAACAAATTAAGCAGTTGCAAAGTGATGAATCAGCGCAAAGTCAGCAGCTTCATCAGATGGAGCAGTGGATTGCGGTTGCTCAGGAACGGTTGCAACAACTTAAGAGTAGTCGTCATGCTCTGCAACAGGAGAAAAACTCACTGCAAATCAAAGCCGATTACCTTGAACGACAAATTCAACAGCTTAATTTACAAATTAATAGTGATCATGCAGATAATGAATCAAATACAACAGCTTTGCAGGATGCGACTCGGCAATTAGCGGCCGTTAAACAACGGTTAGTTACTGCTAAGGAGAAACTGACCTCGCTTAGTGAACAGGTTGCTAATGCTGAAGGAGAACATAACCGATTACGCGATTTATTAGCGGCAGCAACAAATGAATTGAACCATTTTGATGCTCAACGGATTCGTCATGAATCACAGTTAGATAGTTACCTGAATCATTTGAGTTCGCAGTATTCAATGACCATTGGTGAGGCAAAGGAAAAGATTAGCGATCTCCCGGATGATCAACTGAAGATTAAGCTGAAACTGTTAAGGCGGGGATTAGCTGACCTTGGTGAAGTCAATACTGGAGCGATTGCTGAATATAAACGGGTTAAGGAACGGTATGATTTCTTATCAACACAGCAAGCAGACTTATTAGCTTCGCGTGATCAATTAAATGAAACAATGAATGAAATGGACGAGCAGGTTAAAACAAGGTTTAGCGAAACGTTTAATAAGGTTTCAGCTGCATTTGACCAGACGTTCCAGCAGATCTTTGCCGGTGGTCATGCGCGGTTAGTCCTAACGGATCCCCATGATATTTTGACAACGGGAATTGATATTATGGCCCAGCCACCCGGGAAGAAGAATCAGCGAATGAGTCTCCTTTCAGGTGGTGAAAAGGCGTTAACCGCAATTACTCTGTTATTTGCAATCCTCAAAGTACGGCCAGTACCATTTGCAATTCTCGATGAACCTGAAGCAGCACTTGATGAAGTCAATGTGCAGCGCTTTGCTAACTACCTGAGCCATTTTGGAAATGATGGTCCGCAATTTATTGTTATTACTCACCGTAAGGGAACAATGATGAATGCCAATGTCCTTTATGGGGTAACAATGCAGGAGTCAGGAGTATCCAGAATGGTTTCCGTTGATGTGATCGATACCTTAGAAAGTTCAAACGACTAGGAAGAAGGCGTAATTTATGGGATTATTTGATATTTTTCGTCGGCATAAAAAGCACGAAGATAAGCAGGAGGAGCGGCCCCAACAGGAAGAGAAAGAAGAGCAGAAAGTCGCTGATGCTCACGTTGATAGTGAGGTAGCAACGACTTCACAAAGTGCTAGTAGTGAATCCGAAGCACAGGAAGAAGCTCCTGAGGTTGATCAAGATTCCTCTACAACTACAGAAGCGCAACCGCAAAATGAAGAAGTTTCTGATGATTCACTTTCGGGATCTTCATCTTCTGTTGAACAAAATGCAGAATCAGCAAGTACTATTGAAGAAGAAACTGTCATAAGTCGAAATGATGAACCAGAAGAAGAGGCTCCAACAACAAAAAGTAGTTCTCAAGTAGCAGAAGTGTCGACTCCTGCACCTGAAAGTGAAGTTAATGATGATGTTCAGGAAGAAGCAGAAGAATCAGCAGCTGCAAGTGATGACGAAACTGTTGATGAGGAAAGCACAGCAGCAAAATATGATCAGGGACTAGAAAAATCACGGACAGGATTTGGTGCTCGTCTTAATCGCTTTTTAGCTAATTTTCGTCATGTTGATGAGGACTTCTTTGATGATCTGGAAGATTTACTGATTGAGTCCGATGTTGGTTACGATATGGCAATGAAACTTAGTGATGAGCTTCGTGAAGAGGTAAAACTGCAAAACGCTAAGAGCAAGCAGGAAGTTTCTAACGTTATTATTGAAAAAATGGTTGATCTTTATGACAGAGCAGGAAAAGATGAAAAGTCCGACCTGAACTTTGCCAAGGAAGGGCCAACCGTGATCATGTTTGTTGGTGTTAATGGTGCTGGGAAGACAACTACCATTGGAAAGATGGCGGCATTATTTAAGAGCCAGGGGAAGAAAGTCCTTTTGGCAGCGGCTGATACTTTCCGGGCAGGTGCTACTGAACAACTTGACATTTGGGCTAAGCGTGATGGTGTTGATATCGTTACCGGCCCAGAGAATGGTGATCCGGCTGCGGTTGTATTTGATGCTGTTCAGAAGGCAAAAAAAGAGAACTATGACATTTTATTCGTTGATACCGCAGGAAGGTTACAGAATAAGGTTAATTTGATGAAGGAATTGGCCAAGATGAAGCGGATCTTAACTCGTGAAATTCCTGATGCCCCGCATGAAGTTCTCCTTGTATTGGATGCAACAACCGGTCAGAATGCTTTGAACCAGGCTAAATTATTTAAGGAAAGCACGGATGTTACCGGAATTGTCCTGACTAAGCTTGACGGAACTGCTCGCGGGGGAATTGTCCTAGCTATCCGGAATGAACTCCATCTTCCGGTGAAGTATGTCGGTTTGGGTGAAAAGGTTAATGATCTACAGAAATTCGATGCAAGTGAATTTGTCTATGGCCTATTTAAGGATTTAGTTGAAGTTGATTAGTTAAGGAGTTGCTGATGGAAATTGAAAAAAACGAGCGGATTAATTCGCTGTTTGAGTTTTATCAACCGCTCTTAACGGAGAAGCAAAACCAGTATCTTGAGCTTTATTATGCTGATGATTTTTCGCTTGGTGAGATTGCTGAAAACTTCAACGTAAGTCGTCAAGCAGTGTATGATAATATTAAACGGACTGAAAAGATCTTAGAAGCTTATGAAGCTAAGTTACATTTAGACGCTGAGTTTCAAGCGCGGAATAAGCAGGCTGATGAGATTCAGCAATACGTTAAACGACATTATCCAGATGATCAACAGTTAAATAAACTTGTGGGCCGTTTGGAAAATTTGGAGGAAGAATAAAAGATGGCATTTGAAGGATTGACAGATCGTCTTCAAAAGGCGATGGAAAAGCTACGACGGAAGCCTAAAGTTACCGAAGCTGACCTTCGTGAAACAATGCGAGAAATTCGGCTAGCATTATTGGAAGCCGATGTTAACTTCGCTGTTGTAAAAGATTTCGTTAAGAAGGTTCGGGAGAAGGCCGCTGGTGCGGAAGTCCTTAAGGGATTAAATCCAGCCCAACAAATTGTTAAAATTGTTAATGATGAGTTAACTGAATTAATGGGTGAAGAAGCGGTGCCGCTTAATAAGGCCGCTCATATTCCGACCGTTATTATGATGGTTGGCCTTCAAGGGGCCGGTAAAACGACGACTGCTGGTAAGTTAGCTCTCCGCTTGAAAAATGAAGATAAAGCGCGACCACTGTTTATTGCTGCCGATGTTTATCGACCTGCCGCAATTACCCAGTTAAAGCAGGTAGCTGATCAGATTGATGTTCCTGTTTTTGAAAAGGGAACTGACGTTGATCCAGTTGAAATTGTTCGTCAAGGGATGGAAGTTGCTAAGCAAAATCATAACGACTATGTAATTATCGATACTGCTGGTCGGCTGCAAATTGATGAACAATTGATGGATGAGTTAGCAAATATTAAGCAACTCGTTAACCCTGATGAAATTCTGTTGGTAATTGACTCCATGACTGGACAAAATGCTGTTAATACTGCTCAGGGATTTGACGACAAACTTGATATTACCGGTGTAGTATTGACCAAGCTTGATGGTGACACCCGTGGTGGTGCTGCTATGTCAATTCGTGCCGTTACTGGAAAGCCAATTAAATTCGTCGGTGAAGGGGAAAAGATGGAGGATCTTGATGTCTTCCACCCTGACCGAATGGCTTCACGAATCCTGGGAATGGGGGACATGATGACCCTAATTGAAAAAGCCCAGAAGGATTTCGATGAAGAACAGGCTCAAGCAACAATGGATAAGATGCGTGAAAATACCTTTGATTTCAACGACTTCTTATCACAGATGGATCAAGTAACCAAGATGGGACCATTAGAAAATATCATTAAAATGATGCCGGGGATGGCTAATAACCCTGCATTAAAGAACTTGAACCTTGATCCAAAACAATTAGACCATATTCGGGCTATCATTTATTCCATGACTCCAGAGGAACGAGAGAATCCTGACTTGATGAATCCAAGTCGGCGTCGGCGGTTAGCCGCTGGGGCTGGCCGGCCGATTGTGGAAGTTAACCGAATGATTAAGCAATTTAATCAGATGCGGAAGATGATGAAGCAGGTTACCAATGGTAATTTTAATGGGATGCAAAACATGTTTGGCGGGCAAATGCCGGGAATGCCAGGTGGCCGAATGGGACAAATGGCTATGAACCACATGGCACGGAAGATGAAAAAGGATAAGCAGAAGCGGATTAAGAAGTTACGGAAATTACGAAAAAAACATTAAATAAGCAATAACCAGTTAGTTAAGGGCAATAAGTGATTAACTAACTGGTTATTATTTTTGAATTATTATAAAGAAAATAATTAATTAAAAATTGTAAACTAATACGTACTTTAATAAACATTATCCTAGATTGTGAAAAGTTAATTAAGTCGATAAATGATCAAATTCCAATTTTTCTAATTATCAATTGATTGATTTAAAAATAGTCATCTTGCTATCAAAAACTTAAAGGGCTAAAATTACGGAGTTTTGGGGATCTGCAATTAGCTTTTTTCTAAAACTACAAGCTATATAGAGAAATCTAGCCGATAGGTGGAGTGATTAATATGGTTTCAAAGGGAAATAAAAAGTACTTAATGACAAAGCAGGAACGGTTGATTCCGCATTATGGATTACGGAAGTTAAGCGTAGGGGTTGCTTCTGTATTGCTATCAACGTCAATTTTAATGGGGATGACCACGAAAGCACAGGCTGATACTGTTGACGGAGAAACTAATCAGGAGATTGGTCAAACTGATAAATCTTTGGTTAACAATGCGACTAATTCAGTTACCTTGAAAAATAATCAAGTACCGACTGCAACTTCGACAATCCAAGATCAGGACCAGATACCAGTAGAATCAACTACTGCGAATACAAATTCTCAGCAGGTTGTTCAAACAACCATTACCCCAACTACTTCAATTAATGATCAGGTTGGCAAAACAATTAATGTTGTTACCCATAACGTTACCGAAACTACTGGGGATAAGGCGACAGGACAACGGGGGACGACCAACCTTGAGCTGAAGATGACAATATCAGCTGAAGATGCGCAGCAAATTAAAGCTGGTGATTATATTGATATTCGATTGGGGATGCCGTATACCACAGAAGATGGAAATAGTTACGTCTTTAGTTATGGTGCCGTAAATGATAGTAAGGATAATATTAAGGCCCTTAAATATCAAAATCAGGTAATTGGATATATTGTCCCTGCTGGTGATACCGAGAGTTATAAGCAGTCATTTCCTGAAGCCTCTTCGACTGGGGCAATTAAGTGGACAGTAATTGATAATCAGAATAAGGATGATATAAGTAGTGCCGGAAGCAATGGTTATTACCGGATAATTTTTAACGATGTCTTAAGCAAGTACTTAAAGAACCATTCTGGAAAAAGCGGTGTGATTGATATTAAGGCTAAGATGGTTTGGTACAACACCAGTAGTAATGGTGATAAGCAGGCTTTAAAGCCAAGTGAGACAATTACCCTTTATAGTGATAATGGTGAGACAAGTTACTCTCCCCAAAATGATCTTCAAATTGGTAATCAAACATTTACCAGCGGAATTAGCATTAGTGTAATTGCAAAGAAGAAAGGGGAAAGTTCTGTTCCAGTAACTTCAAAGTCTCAAACAATTGATCATACGAGTAATACCCCAGCACATTTATGGCGGGCAATTGATGGTAAAGAGGCGCTGCAAGTTACCAATAATCAAGCACAGGGTGTTGGGATTTCTTTAGATAATTTAGGTCAAACCTTTACAATTACTGTTACAAAACCGGCTTCTAATGATGATGTAACAACTAATTTTGTCAGTGCTAGTGACTTACAGAAAGCATTACAAGATCTAGTTGTTCCGCTGGATTCCAAAGTATCTTCAAACTTAGTGGATAAATTGACTACTACTGGTAATTACTACCTGTCTGATCAGTTTGTTTATCCGAAACCAAAAGTTAACGTAACGGCTGTAAAAAATGATGAGAATAAAATAACATACCACGTGACAGTGGATGGTGACTATAAAGGATTTAAAGTCACTTCGGCTGCGAATGGGATTGAACTGTCTCCCGTTACTTTAATTACCTGGATGCCTACCAGAAAAGGTGCGTTATTACCTGAAAAGAGAATTAATAATTCAAAGGAAGATCATGATCAAGCTACTTATTTCAATCAGGATCTTCATAATTGGCTCTATGGTTACTCAATTCGGGATCGGGATGTTCGTAATTACATGAATACCCATCCTTGGCATGTAACTGTAACTAGCCAAAATGGAAACTATGATACTGATTGTGGCTACTGGATTGACATGGGGACCGATTCTAAGCCAGTAAATCAGGCAGATGTTAATTCCACATTTTATGGTTTCGTTAACCAAACAATTCATTATGTTGATGCAGATGGTAATCAAATGATGGACGATAAAGGGAAGCCTATTGCTGATAAAGTTCGGCAGGTTACCTTTACTAGTGATACTGGAGCAAGCGGATCCTTTAAGACAGACAGTTACTTCAGCGATATCGACATTCCTGGAGTAAAGGGTTATTCAACTTATCGGGGCAAAAAGTCAGATGCTAAGAAGGTAATTTACAGTGGCGGAAAGATTACTCAGATTGGTGATGAAGGCCGCTTCACGTACCCGCATAATAATTTTGTTGAATATGTTGTGTATGTTAAGAATAGTGAGTCAACTCCAGTAAAACCACAGCCGGATCCAAAGCCGAAGCCTGATCCAGAGCCGACGCCAAAACCAATTCCAGTAAAAGATAGTAAAACAATTACTGAAACGATTCACTATGTCTATCAGGATGAAACCAAAGTGGCAGATGATAAAACGCAGCAAGTCACCTTTACGCGAAATGGTGCCAAAACAGCTGAAGGTATTACTTGGGATAACTGGACACCTGCAGAAAGAATATTCGCTGAGGTAGAATCACCTGAAATCGAGGGCTATACTCCTGATATAAAGGTAATTAGTGAAATTAAGGTAACCTCAGAAGATAACAACATTGTAAAAACAGTTATTTATACTAAAAACTCAATTCCAACTCCAGAACCTCAGCCGGATCCAATACCAACACCTCAGCCTAAACCTGATCCAGCTCCGACACCAACCCCAGCTCCGCAACCAGAACCTCAGCCACAGCCAGGGCCAAAACCTAAACCTGATCCAATTCCGACTCCCACTCCGGCGCCAGAACTAACCCCAGTTCCTAATAGCTCAGAGTCGACACCGGTACAGAGCCAGCACCACAATCAGGGATAGATAATCCTTCTCCTAAGTCTGATAGCTTAGTTGAACCTAAAGCGAAGACACGGTTAGTTCAAACTGGTCATCGCCAACTACCACAAACGGGATTAGGCCAAGGCAAGGGATTAATGGCGCTTGGGATTGTCAGCTTATTGACTAGTTTTGGCTTTGGAATGAAGAAAAAGAAAAATATTTAAGCTGTCAAGAAAAAATACTTTACATTCTTTTGGAAGACTGGTATATTATTACCTGTTAAGAAATTTATAGGGAGGTGCAAAGAATGTCCGTTAAAATTCGTTTAAAGCGTATGGGTTCAAAGAAGCGTCCATTCTACCGTATTGTTGTAGCTGACTCACGTGCACCACGTGATGGTCGTTTCATTACTTCTTTAGGTACTTACAACCCATTGACCACTCCTAAGGAAATCAAGTTTGACGAAGATGCCATTATGGATTGGTTGCAAAAGGGTGCTCAACCTTCTGACACTGTTCGTAACATGCTTCAAAAGGCTGGAGTTATGAAGAAGTTCCACGAATCAAAGTATGCTAAGAAGTAGTGATGTTTAGTCATGACTGAGACAAATATTGAAGGGCTGGTTCGTAGTTTAGTAACTCCATTGTTAGAACATCCGGATGCTCTAACAATTACCGAGTCTGAGGATGATCGTTTTCAGCGCTACGTTGTTGATGTTCATCCCCAAGATGTTGGTCGCTTAATTGGGCGGCAGGGACATATTGCTTCAGCACTGCGTACGGTCGTTGAAGGAGCACGTCCACGACGCTCCAATTCAAAAAAGGTCCGGTTACTAATAAATGACCACCGTCACTAAAATAAAAACTCCCACACTAATCTGTGGGAGTTTTTGTCAATTTTAGGAGAATTTGAATGAAATTTTATAATGTTGGAAAAATAGTAAATACTCACGGGATCCGTGGTGAAGTTCGGGTGATCCCAACGACCGACTTTATTGATGAACGGTTTGCTAAGGGTGCCAAACTATATTTGGATAATCAACAGGCTGAACCATTAGAGTTAACAATTGAATCGTCACGTCCACATAAGGGTTCAATTCTTGTTAAGTTTGTTGGGTATGACAATATTAATGATGTTGAAAACTTCCGCGATCGTGAGTTAAGAGTTAGTGAAGAGGATCAGCAGCCACTCGAAGAAGGTAGTTATTATTACCACCAAATTATTGGCTTGACCGTTAAGACAATTGATGGTCGTGAATTAGGGAAGATTAAGGAGATCCTTTCTCCTGGCGCCAATGATGTTTGGGTTGTTCAACGACCACACCAAGCCGACTTATTATTACCCAAGATTGATGATGTGGTAAAAAAGGTTGATCTGGATAATGGCGTAGTTGAGGTGGAACTATTGGAGGGACTTGAATAATGCGAATTGATATTTTAAGCCTATTTCCTGATATGTTTCAGGCAACTCTTGGCGAATCAATTGTTGGTAAAGCACAGGATAATGGTTTCCTCGATATCAAGGTAACGGATTTTCGTGATTATACTGATAATAAGCACAACCGGGTTGATGATACGCCATTTGGTGGTGGTGCGGGAATGCTTCTCCAAGCGCAACCAATTTTTGATGCAATGGCAGCAATTGATGAAGAGACAAAGGATCGTTATCCCAAAGGAAGGGTAATCTTGATGGATCCTGCGGGACGAAAGTTTGATCAGGACTATGCCCAAGAATTATCACAGGAAGAACACCTTACATTTATCTGTGGTCACTATGAGGGATATGATGAGCGAATTCGGAGCTTAGTGACAGATGAAGCGTCATTAGGTGATTATGTCCTTACTGGTGGTGAACTGGCTGCAATGGTGATGATCGATGCTACTGTCCGCTTTGTTCCTGGTGTTTTGGGGAATATGTCTTCACCGATGGGCGATTCCTTTAGTAATGGCTTGCTAGAATATCCACAATATACTCGACCTGCTGACTTTCGGGGAATGAAGGTTCCTGAAGTTTTAACCAGTGGTAATCACCAGAAAATAAAAGAATGGCGTCAACGTGAGGCATTACGACGGACGCTTGAACGGCGCCCTGATTTGTTAAAGACGGCTAAACTGACCCGTGAACAACAGTTGATGCTTGAAGATTTGAAACTCGATCAAGACCCGGATGTACCGGACTAGAAAGGGGTTCAAATGAAAAAGTTTATTCAGCGATTATTATGGAAACAGGATCCGGCTCTTTACCGTAGTAAGGATGCCAAACTAACACCCAGTTTGCGGACAATTGATCTAGTTGGTCTGGGGACCGGGATGGTTGTCGGAACAGCAATCTTTACCTTGCCAGGAATCGTGGCTGCTGAACATACGGGGCCAGCAGTTCCGTTGGCATTTATCGTTGCAGCAATTGGTGCCGGCTTATCAGCACTAGCGTATGCAGAGACATCATCAGTATTGCCGTTTGCTGGTTCAGCCTTTTCATGGATTAATGTTCTTTTTGGCGAGTTCTTCGGGTGGATTGCTGGCTGGGCGCTTTTGGCTGAGTATTTTATTTCAGTTGCTTTCGTTGCGTCAGGCTGGTCAGCCTATATGCAGGGATTTCTCGCTAGTTTTGACATTAAGTTGCCAGTAGCATTAACCGGGGGCTTCAATCCGCAACGGGGTTCATATGTTGATCTCTTAGCTGCGATTGCTATTTTAGCCGTGGGAATTTTAATTTCTCGTGGGGTTCACCAGGTGAGCCGGATTGAAAATATTATTGTCAGTGTGAAGCTCCTGGTTATTTTAATGTTTATTGTTGTCGGGATGACGGCTATTCATCCGCAAAACTATTCGCCATTTATTCCCCCTCATGTTGCTGGAACAACATTTGGTGGCTGGCAGGGGATCCTTGCTGGGACAGCCCAAATTTTTATTGCTTACGTTGGCTTTGACGCGATTGCAGCTAATACGGCAGAAACGATTAATCCCCAGAAGACAATGCCACGGGGATTAATTGGGACGCTAGTCTTAGGCACTGGTTTCTTCATTGCGGTGTCCCTTGTCCTTGTGGGGATGTTTAAGTACAGTCGCTAT
This sequence comes from Limosilactobacillus urinaemulieris, assembly GCF_932750685.1. NCBI lineage: Bacteria > Bacillati > Bacillota > Bacilli > Lactobacillales > Lactobacillaceae > Limosilactobacillus > Limosilactobacillus urinaemulieris. The sequence goes on from NZ_CAKOBX010000004.1 coordinate 62,249, forward strand.
GCAAATAACGCGGAACCTGCTGCCTGGGCACTCCGTCAGTCTGGTCATTATCTTACCGCTAACCTATTATCAATCGTTGCTATCGTTGGAATCTTTTCGGCGTTAATTGCGATTTTATTAGCCTCATCACGACTTATCTATGCCTTTGGTCGGGATGGCCTTCTTCCTCGCGGCCTAGGTCATATTGACCATAAACACGTTCCTAATCGTGCATTATGGATGATTACGTTCCTGGCAATGATTTTAGGATCTGTTTTCCCGTTTACATTTTTGGCAACACTAGTATCAGCGGGTACTCTGGTGGCATTTGTCTTTGTTTCGCTGGGAATTTACGCCCTCCGTCCTCGAGAAGGGAAGGATCTGCCTGCAGCCCAGTTTAAAATGCCCGGTTATCCGGTATTGCCAGCGATTTCTGCTTTGTTTTCTGCAGTGATTTTCTGGGGATTAAATGCCGATGCTAAGATTATGATGGTTCTTTGGTTCCTTATCGGCTTAATTATTTACTTTACCTATGGTATTCACCATTCGATTATTAATCAGGAACATCAGTCAAAATAACCCTTGAAAGGAAAATAAAAAGCTAGTATAGTAGTAGGTGGCTGTTTAGCCATAAGAAACGGTATTCCGCTGCCCACATCGGACATGAATGTCGGCGAAAGGAAAGAATTTTTTATGCGTCAAAACAAGTTAATCGAAAAGATTACTGCAAGTCAATTACGAGATGACATTCCAGATTTCCGTGCCGGTGATACTGTTCGGGTTCACGCCCTCATCGTTGAAGGTTCACGTGAACGTGTTCAGATGTTTGAAGGTATCGTTATCAAGCGTCACGGTGCTGGTATCAGTGCTACCTACACTGTTCGTAAGATCAGTAACGGTGTTGGTGTTGAACGGACTTTCCCAGTTCACTCACCACGTGTTGCTAAGATTGACGTTCTTCGTCATGGTCGTGTACGTCGTGCTAAGTTATACTACTTACGTGAACGTACTGGTAAGGCTACTCGGATCGCTGAAAAGCGTCGCGACAAGTAGTAGCTTGGAACCCTTGTGTAGCAGGGGTTCTTTTTTATTTTAAATTAAAATTGATCATAAAAAAATGCTAATTCGAATCAGCAAATTAGCACTTTCTATATGTTTCAAGTTATTTTTGGGAGGATAACTTGAATTCGGCCTCAAGGACCAATAAATGGTGTGTCTTTGATAAGACAAGTATATTTTACTCCAGTTGGCAGCTAGATCAAAGTTTAAAATGAAAGGTGGGTGCCAAGAAAGCATCCACTCATACCGTCTTGTGAGCTAGAAAGCACCCACTGCACGGTGGTATATTCCTTAATACAATTTATATTATATTTTATGCAAATCAAATATATAGTATGATTTGCATAAATGAAGTTTACTCAATTCCTGATACTCTCATTTTCTTGCCTGGGTTATTAAATAAGAATAAAATAAAATTATACTATTTATATTATTGGGCTTTTATTATCTGGAGTACAATTATGAAAAAACTTAATTTATTTATCTTTCTAACGTTTTGTTCTTTCGGGTTATTCTTTGTATCAACTCAGCAGCAAAGTAAAGCGGCCACAGTGGATATGCAGACGCAAACACAACTTTATGATTATCTAAAGTCACATCACATTAATGGGGTGATATTGGTTAATGATAAGGGAAAACAGCCAGTTACCATAACGAATAACGAAAATGCTAACAAGAACCAGATTGTTAAAACAAACCGATTATTTCCAACCGCTTCGCTCCAAAAGATCATAACGGGAACTGCAATTTACCAACTAAAGCAAGAGAAAAAAATAACTTATGATACGTCACTTCATAAGTATTTTCCACAAATTGATGGTAGTCAGGATATAACAATTCGCGAGTTAATGAACCATACCAGTGGTTTAGTGAATAATGATCGTCCCTTAATGCCACTCAAAGGGCAGAAGCAACAAATTGATTATATGCTTGCCCATTTGAAGAATGATCACGTTCATACCTGGGATTACCAAGATGTTGATTATGAACTGTTAGCTGCAATTATTAGTAAGCAGACACATTCTACCTATAATGCCTATATCCAAAGAAAATTTGCAAAGCCACTTCATTTACGGCAGATTAAGGATTTCTCTGAAGTCAATAAGAAGAATGTTCCCCAGACAATGGATTCGACTGTTGATTGGCACCGGGTAACCGTTACTACATCTTCTGATTTCGGTGCGGGAAACTTGTTTATATCACCGAATAATTATTGGCAATTCATTTACAATTATGTTTTAAAAAATCCTCAGATGGTAAATGAATTTTATCAAGAATCACAGAAACAAGAAGTTGCCTACTTTGGTGGAGTGTACATTGATAGTGATATCATTCGGGCTAACGGTAGTATTCCAGGCTATAATGCCTGTTTCATTGCTAATTACAAGACCAAGAAGATGATCATGTTATTCTCTAATAATATTGATTATTTAACACTGAAATCGGCATCTGATGACTTGTTACATAATTATATGGGAGAATAATAGTCCTATTTTGATTACCCTAAAATTGTTAGACAACTCTGACAATTTTAGGGTAGTTTAGTTCGGGTTTAACGAATACTGTTTAAATTTGAAACCTATTATTCTGTTATTGCTTTTAATTGAAATAATGTAAAATAGACAAGAAGAATATATCAGCTGAGGGGGAATATCGTTGTGGAGTACGAAGAGCTAATTAATAGGATCCATGATTGGGCACACCACCGAAAGATTGATCGGGCTGATCCACGAGTTGAATTTATGAAGATGACTGAAGAACTCGGGGAACTATCAGCTGCCTATAATAAACAAAATCACGAGCGGTTAGTTGATAGTATTGGTGATCTCCAAATCGCCTTGTTAATTTTTTGCCAGTTAGTTGGTGTTGACCATAAGAAAGCATTAACAGCTGCTTATCGGGAAATTGCGGATCGTCAGGGTGAAACTACTTCTGATGGTGTCTTCATTAAGCAGAGCGATCTTGAAAGGAAAAATTAGGAGGAAGTTATTTATGAAGTTAATTTCATGGAACATTGATTCGATTAACGCGGCCTTAACCGGAACATCGACAAGGGCTGAAGAAACGAGAACCGTTCTCCATAAGATTGCAGATCAGCATCCAGATGTAATTGCAATTCAAGAAACTAAATTATCCAAAAATGGACCAACAAAGAAACATTTTGCGGTTTTGCAAGAGTTGTTTCCTGACTACCAGGTTGTCTGGCGAAGTTCAGTCGAGCCCGCACGGAAGGGGTATGCCGGAACAATGTACCTCTACCTAAAGGAATATGAACCGGCAGTTACTTATCCCCAAATTGGGGCACCAGAAACGATGGATGATGAAGGGCGAATTATTACCCTTGAATTTCCTAACTTTTTCGTTACTGAGGTTTACACACCAAATTCTGGAAGTGGCTTGAAACGGTTAGCCGATCGTCAGGTTTGGGATGATCGGTATCGTGAATATTTACAGAAACTTGATCAACAAAAGCCAGTGATTGCAAGTGGTGATTTTAATGTTGCCCATGAACCAATTGATCTGGCTCATCCAGAAAATAACCATCATTCCGCAGGGTTTACGGATGAGGAACGGGAACACTTTACTAAATTACTTGCGGCTGGTTTTACCGACAGTTTTCGTCATCTTAATCCAGGAAAAACAGGCGCCTATTCTTGGTGGGCACAACGGGTAATCACTAGTAAGCAAAATAATTCAGGCTGGAGAATTGATTACTGGCTCGTTAGTGACCGGCTTGCCGATCAGATTAAGAGTTCAACAATGATTGATTCTGGTAAACGACGTGATCATACGCCGATTGAATTAGATATCGATCTTTAAAAACATGATTAATAAAAATTTAATATCTTGGTCACAATTTAGTAAATATTGCTAGTTAGAATATTAATCATTGAGAAAGAAGGTGGCCAAGATCAGGATCTTTCGTCTTTTTAAACGATTGGTCGTTTTGACGCTAATTATCGGTGGCAGCTGGCTTTACTTTAACAATTCACGAATTCAAGCGGCATCAACTGCAATGATTTGGAACTTTCGGCAACGAATTGTTAATCTGATTGGTCATGGGGATGATTCGACTACCCAGAACCTTAACCTGAGTGATTCGGATTCTCAAAAGAACCAGCAAACGGGTCAGCAACAAACCGATTCAACAACGATTCCTACTAATGGACGGTGGGCAACAAATACCGCAACGATTTATATTAATACTGGTAATCAAACCCTTGATTCAGCAACCCAATCGGCAATCCAACAATGGAACCAGACCGGAGCATTTACATTTCGTCAAGTTAATAGCCGCCAACAAGCAGAAATCGTTGTGAGTGCAATGGATAACGATAGTACTAATGCGGCCGGTTTGACTAAAACTTCATCGAATTCGGTTAATAACCACTTTGTCCATGCTAATGTTTATTTAAACCAGCGATACCTTCTTGACCCTGACTATGGTTATGATCAACAACGAATAGTTAATACAGCAGAGCATGAACTTGGCCACGCAATTGGTCTTGATCACACAAATCACGTTTCAGTAATGCAACCTGCTGGTTCTTTCTACACTATTCAGCCAGCTGATGTTCAAGCAGTTAAAAAATTATATGCGCCAAAGTAAGGATGATGGTATATGACCTCATTACTTTGATAACGCAGTACACAAATGATGAGCTTCAGAGTTCGGCCTAACCGAGCACTGGAGCTCATCATTTGTGTTTTCTAAAGGGGTTACGCACCATTCTAATCTAGCTTAACCCTGCGTGCTTTCAGTGCCCACAAGATTGAAACCGTATCGATCACTTCTTGGAACATTGCACCTACAAAGGCAGGAAGAATCCCGGTGCAGGCAACCAACATTAAAATGATGCAGATTGCAATCCCAATTAAGACTGCTTGTTTAGCAATCTTGATTGTGTCTTTAGCAATTTCGACAATTTTGGCAATTCGTGAAAGATCATCGCGAATAATCACAACTGATGCAGACTCACTAGCAGCGGTGGCGCCATGAGCACCCATGGCAATTCCAACATCAGCAGTTACAAACGATGGGGCATCGTTAACACCATCCCCAACCATAAAGACCGGATGTTGATCTAATGGAATTGCTTTCAGTGCGGCAATCTTTCCTTGTGGCAGTAAGTTCGTTTTAACGTCTGTAATACCAACTTGTTTAGCAACTTCCTTTGCAAAAGCTGCTTGATCACCAGTTAGCATCATCAGATTAGTAACACCCATTTTACGGAGTGCATTCATTGTCTGCCGTGCTTCTGGACGAATATGATCAACGAATGTTACTGCTCCAGCATATTGACCATTAATTTCAATGTAAACCGCAGTCGAAGGGAGAATGGCTTGCTTTCCCTCAGGATCGACGAATGCTAATTTACCGATCTTCATTTGATAACCATCAACTGTAGCCGTGATTCCTTTACCGGTAACTTCTTGAAGATCTTGAACCGGACTAAGGGAAACTGCTTGCTTTTTGGCGTAGTCAACCAGTGACCGGGCAAGAATATGTGAAGATTCGCTTTCAGCACTCGCTACCAGTTGCAGGAGCTGGTCATGAGAAAAATGGCTATCAGAAGCAGGGATGATCTCTCCAACAGCTAATTGCCCATTAGTAATTGTTCCAGTCTTATCAAAAGCCCCGGTTTTGGCGTTGGCCAATTTTTCGAGGACGGTTCCGGTTTTAACCACAATCCCATTTCGGGAGGCCCGACTCATTCCTGAGACCATTGCAATTGGGGCAGCTAAAATTAATGGACAAGGCGAAGCTACTACAAGAACTTCCGCGATTCGTACCGGATTTCCGGACCACCACCAAGCAGCTAGAGCAATCAAGATTGCAACGATAGTAAATGGCACTGCGTAACGATCTGCCAATCGGACAAAGTGAGCAGGAGATTCCTCAGCGGTCTTAACCAGCTTAACCAGTTGTTGATACTGGCTATCCTTGGCAAGTTTGGTTACCTTGATTGTGATTGAGTTAGCACCGTTAATTGCTCCTGACATCACTTCATCACCAGGAAATTTACTTACTGGTCGTGATTCGCCGGTAAGGGATGATTCATCTAGCTCACTTTGACCAGTGACTACTTTTCCGTCTAGCGGAACAATTTCTCCAGGTTTAACAATTACCTCAGCACCAATCTGCACATCCTTTACAGCGAGATCGTTGGTTGTTCCATCAGTTACGACATGAGCAATTTGGGGAGTATTATCCAGTAGTGATTTCAGTTCAGTGTTCGCTTTCCTGGCTGCATAGTCTTCCAGTGCATCCCCACCCGTTAACATTACCAGGATTACCATTGCAGCCCAATATTCGCCTACAGCTAGGGTGGCAACTACGGCTAAAATTGCAAGGAGGTCAACACCGTAGTCACCGGTACGAATTGACTTGACCATTCCGATAAACATTGAAAGAGCAACTACTGCCCCAACCACCGTTACTAATATTTGTGCAAAAAGCGGATAACCACATGCGTACTGTAAAATAACAGCAACAGCAGCAATGATGATGATTAACCAGAGCTTCTGCTTATTTGATAATTTTTTCACCATTATCCCTCCCGTAATCTTCTTACTCTTATTATACGTTAAATTGGGAAGGGAGCCTGTTCTTTTAACTATTCTTTCTAGCATAGTTAATTTAAAAATTCATTTGACATTTGACACCAATCAGAGTACATTATTAGCAACAATCAATGTCCTTTAATTTAGTCCCGTGAGGCTAGAAAGACGACTTTTTCAAAGTAAGATTAACTAACTTTAAAAAATTCGTTAACACCAGGCCTCTATTGCGTCTGGTGTTTTTCTTTAGGACAAATTTTTAGATAAAGGAAGTTAATTTAATTATGACTGAATTACCATTAGTTAAGCTCCCCCACTTTGTTACTGTTGAAGATTTATCTTCTGAACAAGTATTATCATTGATTCATCGCGCTGAATTTTACAAAGATGGTGGTGAAACGCCAAAGCTGACTAAACCAGTTTATGTTACCAATGCCTTCTTTGAAAACTCAACTCGGACTCACACGAGTTTTGAAGTTGCGGAAAAACGCCTTGGTTTAACTGATATTTTCTTTGACCCGCAACACAGTTCAGTCAAGAAGGGTGAAACCATGTATGACACAATGTTAGTAATGGATGCCCTCGGTGTTGACCTCGCAGTTATTCGTCACTCAACGAATGCTTATTATGAACCATTGATTCATCCCCAAGCAGGCTCTCATTTGAACATGGGGATTGTTAACGCTGGTGATGGGTCAGGTCAGCACCCTTCACAAAGTATGCTTGATATGATGACCATTCATGAACATTTTGGTCATTTTGATGGCTTAAAGGTTGGTATTATCGGTGATATTACTAATTCACGGGTTGCAGGAAGTAACATGGAAATCTTGAACCGTCTTGGTGCTTCGGTTTACTTCTCTGGTCCAGATTACTGGTATGACCACGCTTACGATAAGTACGGTAAGTTTATGCCACTTGATGATTTAGTCGGTGAAATGGATGTTCTCATGCTTCTTCGGGTTCAACATGAACGACATGCCGGGGATGCCAACGAAGCAAAGTTCTCTGCTGAATCTTACCACGAAAAGTACGGAATTAATGAAGCGCGTTACAATCGAATGAAAAAGAATGCAATTATCATGCACCCAGGTCCGATCAACCACGATGTTGAATTAGCAGGTAGTCTGGTTGAAGCACCTAACTGCAAGTTCTATGAACAAATGCAAAATGGTGTCTTCATGCGGATGGCAATGTTAGAAGCAGTTCTTCGCGGTCGAAAGTTGGGTGGCTTAGATTAATGAGAATGTTAATTAAAGGTGGTCGCTGCTTTGTTGACGGCCGGTTAATAGATACGGATGTCCTGATTAAGGATGGCAAAATTCAGGCGCTTGGCAAGAATTTAATTGCTGACGAAAGTGTGGATAGGGTAATTGATGCTAGCGGAAAATTGGTTGCTCCTGGTTTAGTTGATGTTCATGTTCACTTCCGCGATCCAGGTCTTACCTATAAGGAAACGGTAGAAACAGGGAGTAAGGCCGCTGCCCATGGTGGCTTTACGACGGTTGGTGCGATGCCAAATGTTGATCCCGTTCCTGATACTCCTGAAAAGCTTCGTCGAATGATTGATCATAACCGGAAGACTGGTCTTGTTCACGTGGCCCAATATTCAAGTGTCACGATTAACCGTCAGGGGGACCAGCCAGTTGATTTTCAGGCAATGAAGGATGCAGGAGCCTTTGCTTTCAGTAATGATGGTAGCGGAATTCAGACTGCTGGAACCATGTATCGGGCAATGGAGGGGGCTGCTAAGGTTGGTCTGCCATTAGCAGCTCACGTTGAAGATAATTCACTTCTCTTTGGTGGTGTAATGACTGCCGGAAAGCGGGCTAAGGAGTTAGGTTTACCCGGGGCACCGAGTGTTTCCGAATCAGCGCAGGTCGCGCGTGACCTTGTCCTTGCAAAGGCAACCGGAGTTCACTACCATATTTGCCATGTATCAACAAAGGAAAGTGTTGAACTTGTTCGCTTGGCAAAGAAAGAGGGAGTTAATGTTACCTGTGAAGTGACACCGCACCATCTTTTGCTTGCTGACAAAGACATTCCAGCAAATAACTCATACTTTAAGATGAATCCGCCATTACGGCATGAGGAGGATCGTCAAGCCGTTATTAAGGGACTACTTGACGGGACGATTGATATGATTGCGACCGATCATGCTCCTCATTCACGGAAAGAAAAACCGCAAGACGATATGCGGGGGGCAGCTAACGGAATTACCGGCAGTGAAACCGCATTTAAAATGCTTTACACGCATTTTGTTCGTCAGGGAATCTTTAGTTTAACCCAGCTGTTAAATTGGATGAGTACAGTTCCAGCAGAAGAGTTTGGCTTAGACCAGGCAGGGCACCTAGAACCTGGCAAGCCAGCTGATATTGCAATTTTCGATCTAGATACGGAGCGGGAAATTACTGAAGACTCTTACCTTTCCAAGGGTGTTAACAATCCATTCACCGGTCAACGAGTTTATGGAACAACAGATTTAACCCTAGTTAATGGGGAAGTTGCTTATTCACGAAATGGGGAGGAAGGATAATGACTGATGTTCGTCTTGCAGTAAATTTGCCGGGGTTAAAAATGAAGAACCCCGTAATGCCGGCCTCTGGAACATTTGGCTTCGGTGATGTTCCACAAGCACGAAAGTATGATCTTAACCGGCTGGGCGCAATCGTAATCAAAACTACGACTCCCCAAGCGCGAACGGGAAATCCCCAACCACAGATTGCGGTATTGAGTGATGGGGTGTTAAATTCAGTTGGCTTAACTAATCCTGGGGTAAAGGTAGTTGCAGAAGAAAAGATTCCCCATCTTAAGCATCAATACCCTGATCTTCCTTTAGTAGCAAGTATTGGTGGCGCAAGTGTTGAGGATTATGTAATGGTTACTAAACACCTGGCCACAACCGGATTAGTTGATGCATTGGAACTTAATATTTCATGTCCCAACGTTAAACATGGTGGGATGGCCTTTGGAACTGATCCGCAAGTTGCTGAGAAACTAACCAAGGCAGTTAAAACTGCTAGTGGCGATGTTCCGGTTTATGTTAAGCTAACTCCTAATGTTACTGATATTGTGGAGATTGCTCAGGCAGTTGAAGCAGGGGGTGCTGATGGTTTAAGTATGATTAATACTTTATTGGGGATGAAGATTAATCCGAAAACCCGGAAGCCGGTTCTGGGAAATATCATGGGTGGCCTCTCGGGAACCGCAATTAAGCCACTGGCTATTCGGATGATTTACCAGGTTTCCCATGCAGTGAACATTCCAATCATTGGTGAAGGGGGAATTTCCTCTGCAGAAGACGTTATTGAATTCTTTTTAGCTGGTGCTTCAGCTGTTCAGGTCGGTTCTGCGCACTTTCATGATGCTTTAGCAATGCCCCACATTATTGAGCAGTTGCCGCAAGCGATGGCTCGAGTTGGCATTGGCTCACTGGCAGAGCTGAGAATATAAATTACAGTCTGAACTTGCTTGTAAAAAATTCTTCATATAATAATAAAATCATCTTTAGCTATATCAGTTAAAGGTGATTTTATTATTTATTTTTTAACGTTTAATTAGCACCATTAGTGAAATCAACAACCATTCGGCCAACAATTTTACCGTTCTTCATTTCGTCAACGATATTATTGATTTCGGATAATTTCCGCGTGTGGACAATTGGGTTAATGGCTCCTTCAGCAGTCAATTTAAATGCTTCGGCTAAATCTTGCCGGGTACCAACTAATGAGCCAACAATTTCAATCCCATCAAGGACTGTTTTAGCAATTGGAACATCAATATTTCCCTTTGGCAGTGAAATTGCAACAACCTTTCCGCCAGCACGAACAGAAGCAAGTGCTTGATCATAACAAATCGTTGCAGTAGCAGTAACAACCGCTGCCTGTGCTCCGCCGATCTTGTCTTGAACCTCCTTTGCAGGATCAACTTTTGCAGAATTAATAATCATATCCGCACCAGCATCCTTAACTGCTTGGAGTTTTTCATCACTAATATCAACTATCAACGGCGATTACGTGGGCCTTAAAAACATTCTTTGCCCATTGAACACCTAGATTGCCTAAGCCACCAGCACCGTAAATTACTAACCATTGACCAGGGCGAATTTGACTGGTCTTGATTGCTTTGTAAGTGGTTACCCCAGCACAGGTAACGGAAGTAGCCTTAATTGGATCCAAGTTTTCTGGGACTTTAACGGCGTAATTAGCTTTTACAATACAGTATTCAGCCATTGCCCCGTCAACAGTGTAACCAGCATTTTCAACGTGACGGCAAAGTGACTCGTTACCAGTAATGCAGTATTCACAGTGACCACAGCCAGAGAAGAACCAGGCGACTGATACCCGATCGCCAATTTTAAGGCTAGTTACATTTGGTCCAACTTTAACAACTCGGCCAACTCCCTCATGACCGGTAATTCTACCAGGAACCTTACCAAAATCACCAGCAGCAACGTGTAAATCAGTATGGCATAAACCACAATATTCAATTTTTACTAGGGCCTCACCCGGTTTTAAGTCACGAAGAGTAACATTCTTAACATCAAAGTATCCATCACAATCTTTACGAACAACGGCAGCTTTCATTTCATTAGCCTCCCAACTTTAGTAAAACAGTTAGTTAACAACTATGATCCGAATCACTATGGTTAATGTAGCATAGGTTTATTGTGCTTGCAAACGCTTACAAGTAAAGAAACTCTCATTTTATAAACGTAAAATTTTACTAAAAGAGAAACTAGTGAATTGGTAAGCAATTGATCAATTCCAGTTTTATGATAACCGGTTAACATAAAGAATAATATTGGTCTAAATGTATATATGCAAAATAATTCTAAGAAAAAATAATTAAAAAAATGATCAGTTGATGCTGATCATTTAGTAAGGTGATTCAAGTGTTCATTTAACTCTTGCAATTCTTTGCGTAATTCTCGGTTTTCTCTTTCAATCTGGTCTAATTTATCTTGAATTTGATTATTATCTTCTTGGGAGAAATAATCGGTAATTGTACTGGTAATAACCCCGATTAACCCAATTCCCACGAGCATTAATAGGACACCAGCAATGCGGCCGATCGTGGTGGTGGGCGAAATGTCACCATAACCAACTGTTGAAGCCGTAGTGATTGCCCACCAAAGAGCGGTGGAAAAATGAGTGCCCTCAGAGATGCTGTACATCGAAGCAGAGATCAAAAGAACCGCGCAAGTTACATAAAGGTAGTACAGCAGACCATCCTTTTCGATAAACCGGTTTAACCGCCCAGTTAACCCAATAAGACGAACGATTCGTAAGAAGGTGAAGACTCGACTAACCCGATTCCACCGGAAGATCCATGCAAGGCCATTAACGGGGATAATTGAAAGCAGGTCAAAAATATTATGTTTGAAGAACTTCTTCTTATCCTTTGCAAGATAAAACCGGGTAAAGTAATCAATTGTAAAAATAACCAGGATCCCGTTATTCACTGCCTTAAAAGGTTCATTATTGATATTAAGCTCATGGGCAAAGTCAAATGCGATTAATAGAACCGAAACAACCGCTAATAGGGCCATGGTAAGAAGATATAAAATGTATACTTGACGTTTCAATTTGGCTTAACTTCCTTATTCTTACATTGAGCGGTTCAAGAGTTGGATGGTTACTTTTTTAAGAAGTTTCTGAGTAGGGCTTGTTGGTAATTCATCAATTAATTGTAATGATTTATTAGTAAACTTACCAGCCAATTCATGAGCTTGCTTAACACCGCCATACTGGTTAACTAATTGTTGAACTTTTTGAGTATCTTCGACTGTCATTTCCTGTTTCTTGGCGAGATACGGGTTAAGTTCTTCATGGTGCTCTTTTAAGACCAGGAGAAGCGGCAGGGAATAAACACCAGTAGCGAGGTCTTCAAGAATTGGCTTATTCAATTTTTTGTTGGTAGTATAGTCCAACATATCATCCAGAATTTGGAAAGTAATCCCGATATTTTGCCCGATATGTTTGGCAAGGTGAACGGTTTTAGCATCGGCACCACCGAAATAAGCTCCTTCTTGAGCGGCCAGGCTAAAAAGAGTAGCTGTTTTACCGTTAATATTCCGATAATATTCAAGAAGTGATTGCTGACGATAGCGTTGATTCATTTGACCTAGCTCTCCAGCGAGAATTTTACGCATTGCTAGAGCATTTGTTGCTAGGTACGGTGAACTCTCCATGGTTTCAACCAATAAATCGAAAAAAACGGTAAATAGTAAATCGCCACTGTATACTGCTGTGTCCTTGCCAAAAGCTTTTTGAATGCTTGGCGCTCCTCGTCGTTCAGGGGAGTCATCAATCACATCGTCATGAATCAGAGTTGCCATGTGGAGAATTTCTAATGAGGAAGCAATTTTGATTAGCTTAGAACTGTTCCAACTATCCTTGCCGCCTAATCGGGCAAAGGTTAGGCAGAAAGCAGGGCGGAGATACTTACCGCCCTTTGAAGCCATTTGTTTCAGTGCTACTTGTAAATCACTATTATTAACGGTTATCCGCTGATTAATCAGGTGATTGACTTCCTGAAGTGCGTTATTAAGCTGTGGGTCACTACGGAAATAATGTTTGTCCATTGAATGATAATTCCTTTGTATTGGTGTACTATCATATTGTAACAATATTTTTAAATGAATGGGAAGTATGAATGTGTCATTAGATGTCTTTTTAGAGTTAGTTGAGATTAAAGCCAAAACTGCTAGTATCCTCCCGATGCTTCTCGGGGTCTGCATGAGTGTTTATTATTACCACTCGTTTAACCTCATTAACTCAATTCTCTTTTTTATTGCAATGCTCCTCTTTAATATGGCCGTTGATATGATGGATAATTATAATGATTATAATCATGCGGTTGATACTGAGGATTACAAGAAAAATACCAATATTATTGGTCGGGAAAAGATTTCTCCCAAACTTGTCTTAGCCTTGATTCTTCTTTTTAGCATTGTTGCTGCTGGAATGGGGATTTACCTTGTTACCCGGGTTGGATTGCCACTGCTTTGGATGGGAATCTTTTGTTTTGCTGTAGGAATTTTGTATTCGTCAGGACCATTCCCGATGAACGGGTTACCGGTTGGTGAATTCTTTTCTGGCTTTACGATGGGCTTTATGATTATGCTGATTTCGGTTTATATTAATAAAACTGGTAACTTTGATTGGAGCTGGACTAACTTAATCAAGATTTGGCTAGTGGCCTTACCATGTGAATTGTGGATTTCAAACCTGATGCTTGCTAATAATATTTGTGATGCTCAAGAAGATGAAGATAATCACCGTCACACCATTATCCATTTTATTGGTGTTCAGCAGGGGCTAAATAGTTTTACTACTAAAAATGTGATTGCCTTTTTAGCAATTATTACCGCTGTCATGGCACGCCTAGCCCCTTGGACAATGCTGCTTACCTTATTGATTATTCCGTTTGTTATCAAACAAACCAAGCTTCTGTATCATGAACAAGTCAAAAAGCGTACCTTCCCCTGTGCCGTTAAAATTCTCCTCGTCGGCTCCCTCGCCCAAGTAATAACATATGGGGTGGGGGTGTTGTAGAGTTAGAGTGCGAGCCCGTTAAAACCTTCCGGTGGCTAACGATTTCTCCGACGAACGGCGTCTTGCCGTCGGAGTCGGAGGTCGTTAGCTCGAGGAAGGTTAGGGCAAGCAGATCTTGACTATGTTGCCTAGAACCGTTAGACGGAGGTGGCGGTTGTGACGAGCACATTTCCACTCAGCTGCATTAGAAAGCCGGAAAAAATTATTTTTCCGGCTTTCTTTATTTATTCTTTAATCCCAAAGTGAATCGCTGCAGCGCCAAAATTAAGTGATGAATAGTTGACGGCTTTAAATCCGGCATCAGCCATCATTCTGGCTAATTGATCAGCGGAAACGAATTGCTGACTTGTCTTTTTAAGGTATTGGTAATCTTTGACGTGGCCGCCAGCAAGTTTGGCTAAGTAAGGGAACGCTTTAAAGTAAGCTTCCCAGCCAACCCTAATCAGCGAATTTGTCGGCTGGGACATTTCAAGGACACCTAATTGCCCGCCAGGTTTCAGTACCCGATAAATTTCGCTTAATGCTTTATCGGCATCTGGAACGTTCCGTAGGCCAAAACCAATTGTAACAATATCAAATGATTCGTTTGCTAACGGTAGGGCCATTGCATCCCCATTAATCAAGATAAGATTTGGAATCGTCTTAGCTTTTTGTTCGGCAATTTTTAACATTGCGGCATTAAAGTCAACCCCGGTAACACGTCCTTGTGGTAGCCGGTTAGCCAGGGCAATTGCTAAATCTCCGGTTCCACAGCAAACATCAAGGGCCGTGATTCCTGGCTTGAATTCTAAGCCGGCTAAAAGCTTTTTTCGCCAGAGCTTTTGTGTCCCAAGACTAATAATATTGTTAAGTTTGTCATAATTGGGAGCAACTCTGGTAAACATTTCATTAACTTCAGATTCGTTTTTGAGGTGATTTGTTTTTGTCATACTAATAACCTTTCTTGTTAGTAGCTGGTTTCTTTGGTTGCACTAATACAATCAAGATAAAATTAATTAACAGTGTTAGTCCGGTAATCGCAAAGACCATCGGGTATGAGGAAAGTCCAGAGATGATCGATCCCAGAAGTGAACCAAAAACGGCTCCACCAGCTTGGAACGACTGATTAATGCTAAAGACCCGACCAAAGGCTTCCGTTGGTACATTCAGTGTCAAGACAGTCTGGGCAGCGGGCATTAATGCTGCGTTGGCTAAACCAAGAAGGAAGCGCCAAAAAGCTAGCGACCATGGTGAATGGGTAAAGGTCATTGGGACGAACAGAATAAAGGCAGTGATTAATCCGATTCGTAAGACTTTTTCTGGACCGATTTCGTCCATTGTGTGACCAACTTTTGAGGCAGCGATAAGGGTTCCCAATCCCGGTGTTGCAGCAACAATCCCAGCGACAAAGGCAATGTTGCCATGGTTATGCATTAATTGACGGACGTACAAACTAATAATTGGGCTAATTGACATTGACGATGCCATAACGATAAGTGTCGTTAGGAAAGTAACGAAAATTAGCTTGCGGTTAGGAATTTCAGCCATCACTTCCTTGATTGGCCGCATCTTTTCTTTCTTAATCGGCTTGAAATGTCGTTCCTTAACTAGGAATGTCGTGCTTAGGAAGACACAGAACATCAAAAAACCAGTAATGAAGAAGGGAACCCGGTAGCCGAATGCTCCTGAAAGAACCCCACCAAGTAGCGGTCCAACAAGATTTCCGGCAATCCCGGCGGTTGAAATTGCTGACATTGCCCAACCAGACTTGCTGTGGGGAGTTTCTCCAGCAATTAAGGCCGCAGCGTTATTGATGTACCCAGAGAAGGCTCCCTGTAAAAAGCGCATTCCAATAATCATCCATGCTGACTGTGAAAGTCCAGTGATAAAGATTGTACAAGCCATTACACCGGAGGCCCGCATACACATTAATTTACGTCCTTTTTGGTCGGCCAAACTGCCCCAAAGCGGGGAAACGATTGCTTGACTAACAAAGGTGGCCCCAAATGCTAATCCTGAGTAGAAATTTAGTTGGAATTTTGAAAAGTTACCAAGCTCATTAATAAATAGTGAAACGAATGGCATCGTCATTGAGAATCCCATCCCGGTTATAAAACAGCCAATCCATAGTGAATAGAATGTTTTGCGCCACAGGGGAGATAGCTCAGAATCCATATAGATATTTGCTCCTTTTTAATTGTAGTAACTACGAGTATAGCAAGTTCACGGGAAAGAAGCTAATTTTGTTCAGCCTTCTTGATTCGTAAATAATGGTAGAAACTAAGAATCATGAGAATAACCATGATGACAGTTGCCCACATTCCATAGCGGATCCCGGTTACTAATGAGGCCGGTGTGTTGGCAATAACCACACAGAGGGTAACTGAAACAGCCCCGAAAACTTGTCGAAGAGTATTGTTTAGCGCTGTACCGTGGCTATTTTCCTCCTGGTTCAGGTTAGAAAAAGCTTCTGAAAGGGCCGGGCTAAAGACAAAGGCATTTCCAATCATTCGGAGCATGTAGGTCAGGGTAAGGAGGGTAATGGATGAATGGCGGCTAACAAGCACCAACGGAATCGATGCAACCAGCATAATGACTGCCCCAATCGTAATCAGCCATTTTGGACCATATTGATCATAGAGTCGACCAACAATTGATGCAGTAATGGCATTAGCAATCGCTCCTGGAAGAAGAATTAATCCAGAGAGGAAGCTACCCATTCCGATGATCTTTTCTGTATAAATTGGAATTAACTGCTCGGTTCCTAAAAGAACCATAAAGGTAAACACGCCGACAATCGTCATCCAGCGAAAAGATGGATAAGCAAAAATTTGAACTTTAAGCATTGGATTCTTTAAGTGAAGCTGCCGTTTGACAAAGCCCCAAATAATAATGAAACCGCTGATTAACATTACCAGGCCATCCCAGAAATTGATCTGGAAGACGGTTAAACTCCCGAGGGCTAATCCAGAACCAACTAACGAGATGATAACAGAGATGTAATCGATCTTGATCGGTCGTGGAGTGGAGAAGTTAGGCAATTTAAAATAACCGATAATAAAGGCCGAAATCATTAGTGGCAGGACAAGGATGAATAACCAGCGCCATGAAAGAAACTCAAGAATTAATCCAGAAATTGTAGGACCGAGGGCTGGAGCGGCAGAAATGACAAGGCTTGAAAGACCAAGAATTGATCCGCGCTTTTCAATTGGATAAATTGAAATCATTGTTGTCATTTGAAAGGTCATTAGCATCCCGCTGGCACATGCTTGGATCAACCGAGCAATTAAAAGGCTTGTAAAATTACTGGCAAAACAGCCTACTAGTGTCCCGACAAGGAAGGTTCCAATAATTCCGATAAAGACATGCCGGTTAGTGAACTTTTCGTACATGTTTGATGAGAGCGGGGTCACAATCCCGATAATCAGGGTGTAGCCGGTTGTCAACCATTGAACGGCATTTAATGAGACGTGAAGATCTTCTTGAATAACGGGAAGAGCTGTTACCATCATTGTTTGACTTGCTAAACTAATAAAACAAGAGCCGAGCAGTACAACCGTAATAATTTTCCGGACCTGTGGGCTTACTTCTCCATTTTGATTCACACTATTACTCCTTTGCTTTTTGAGGTTACTAAAATAGTTTACCATGGAGTGTCAAATCAATTGCTGCTTCTTTAACGGATTCTTTGGTACAATTATCGGTGAAGTGTAATTTGTAGGAGAAGGAGCGGACTTAATGAAAACGAGGATTGCAGTTTTTTCAGATGTTCATGGGAACCTGAGTGCAATGCGTGCAATGTACCGTGATAGCCGTCAACAGCACGTTGATCAGTATTGGTTTGTGGGCGATCTGTTGATGCCAGGACCAAGTGTTAGTGAAATCTGGCAGTTGCTTAAAATCATTAATCCAAGTGTAATCGTTCGGGGAAACTGGGACGATTTGGTAGTTAATGGCGTTCGGGGGAAAATAGATGTTAAGTATCCATCTCATATTTACTTTGCTCGGTTAGCCCAGTATGTCGGTCAAAGCGCTCCACGGGGGATGGTCGATGAAATAGCTAACTGGCCTCTCCACGTTACCAAGAAGGTTGGTCCCCTAAATTTCGGTATTTCCCATAATCTACCGTGGTTAAATATGGGCCAGGATCTTTTTCCAACTCAATCAACTAAGAATTTCGATCAAGTGTTTACCCCAGCTAATCCACCAATTGATGTTGCAATCTATGCCCATGTCCACCATGAGATTATGCGGTATGCAAGCGACGAACGAATTGTTATGAATCCCGGGGCTGTTGGTGAACCATTTAATGGCTGGGATAAGCTGCACCGCGATATGCGGGCCCACTACTTAGTAATTGAGGTTGATGATCTCGGGATGGCATCCGTTAACTTCCGCCATGTTGGTTATGATCGAAAGGCGGAGCAGGCAATTGCTGATCAGTCTGCCGTTCCCTATGTTGAACTGTACGATCTGATGATGCATACCGGAAGGGCGTATACTCATGATCCCGAAAAATTAACTCGGCTGAATCAAAAGTACGGTTATGCTGCTCAGTATTTAGACTACTGTAAACGGCTTGGTCAAAATTAGTCAGACATTTTTCTTGTAAGTCTTACAAAAAGTTAGTATAATAATACTTAATGAATTGTTCGCAAATGTTGATTAATGACGCGGGGTCTCATTATCGCCACAAGTTAATGAGATCACGTTATGCTGTTACAGTCGCTTGGAAATACTAGCTAAACTAATCGGAAAAATTAATACGGGTCTTAACCATTAGTTTGTTAATATTTCGTTCGTTTTGTTATTAATAGCTTATTTACAAATAATATGAATACAAAGGAGATCTTTAATTTATGGCAAAAAAGTCAAAAATTGCTAAGTTGAAGCACCAAGAAGCATTGGTAAAGAAGTATGCTGAAAAGCGGAAGCAATTGAAGGCACAAGGAGACTACATCGCCTTGTCCAAGTTACCACGTAATTCAAGTGCCGTTCGTTTGCACAACCGTGACCGTTACGATGGTCGTCCTCACGCTTACATGCGTAAATTCGGCATGTCTCGATTAACTTTCCGTGAACTTGCCCACAAAGGTCAAATTCCTGGTGTTAAAAAGGCTAGTTGGTAGTAGAAACAGAGTGCGAGCCCGTTAAAACCTTCCGGTGGCTAACGATTTCTCCGACGAACGACGTTTTGTCGTCGGAGTCGGAGGTCGTTAGCTCGAGGAAGGTTAGGGCGAGCACATTTCTACTTAGCTGCATTAGAAAGTCGTAGGTTGCTGGTCCTAGCAAGTTCCTGGCGAGCACATTTCGACTCAGTTACCTAGTCTGTTAGCTCGAGGAAGGTTAGGGCGAAGGAGTGAACCAGAAAACTTGTTTTCGTCTGTGAACCCTTGCAAGTCTGATTAGACTTCTTGCTATCAATCTGTTGATGAAAGAAGTCAATCAGCTACTGCGCATAGGCCGACTCAGTTGCCTAGCCCGCGACCACTATTATCCAACTAAACCATTGTTAACATGATCACGATCATGTGCTATACTATTGTCTGTAATAGTTAAGTAAATAAGAATTTAATTTAGATAGAGAGTATGGTATAACCTCTTAAACCAGCAAATTTACTGGTTTAAGAGGTTTATCTATATTATTAGGTAACCATTGCGAGGGAGCGTGACAGAAGCCATTTATGTACTGCGCTGTTCGTGTTTTATCTAAGTAATAGGACTTATGCCACAACCCCTTTTTTATTTTTAAAATATTTGATTTAAAATAATTCTAATTTAGCCTTGATCTTAATTGGAAATTAGTTATACTTAAGATGTAGTTAAGAATGATTCTAAATTAAGGAGAGGTTATTATGATGAATTTTATTGGTCACGAAATTGATGATTTTAAGGTAAATGCATACCAAGACGGCAAGACCAAGGAAGTTACTAAGAATGATGTTTTGGGTAAGTGGAGTATCTTCTTTTTCTACCCAGCTGACTTCTCATTTGTTTGCCCAACAGAACTTGAAGCTCTCCAAGATAAGTATGATGACTTTAAGAAGGCTGATGCAGATATTTACTCAGTTTCAGAGGATACTGAATTCGTCCACAAAGCATGGGCTGAAGCTTCAGAAAAGATTGGCAAGATTAAGTACAATATGTTAGCTGATCCTGCTGGTAAGCTTGCCCGGATGTTTGATGTTTTGGATGAAGACGCTGGCCAAGCCTACCGTGGTGTCTTCATCGTTGATCCTGATGGCAAGATTCAATCTTACACAATTAACAACATGGGAATTGGTCGTAGCGCTGATGAAATTCTGCGGACACTTCAAGCTGCTCAATTTGTTCGTGAACATGGTGATCGTGTTTGCCCTGCAAACTGGAAGCCAGGTCAAGACTCAATTAAGCCAAGCTTGGACCTTGTTGGTAAGCTTTAATTTATAGGAGGAAACACCGATGAGTGAGCATATCTATGATTTGATCATCGTTGGTGCCGGTCCAGCTGGATTGACAGCTGGTCTTTATGCTGGTCGGGCAACCCTTGATACGCTAATCCTTGAGGGAAACAGTGTTGGCGGTCAAGTAACGACGACATCCGTTGTTTATAACTATCCCGGGGTAGCAGAAGTTGACGGCACTGAATTGATGAATAAAATGCAAAAGCAGGTTGCGGATTTCGGTGTTGAAATCAAACACGCTGAAGTTACCAAGTACGATAATTTAACTGCTGACGTTAAAACCGTAACTGATACTAATGGGCAGCAGTACCTGGCACGGAGCATTATCATTTCTGGCGGGGCTAACCCAAGAAAGGTTGGTTTCCCTGGTGAAGAAAAGTTCCGTGGCCGGGGCGTTGCCTACTGTTCAACTTGTGATGGTGAGCTGTTCACCGGTTTGCAAATCTTCGTTGTTGGTGGTGGCTATGCTGCCGCAGAAGAAGCTGACTACCTAAGTCGTTATGGAAAGCACGTTACCGTTTTAGTTCGGGGCGATCACTTTACCTGTCCGCCGCTGATCGCATCTCGGGCATTGGATAATCCAAAGGTTAGCGTTAAGTACAACACTGAGGTAGAAAGTGTTTCTGGTGATGATTACTTAACCGAAGCCATCCTGGTTAATAATAAGACCGGTGAAAAAACAACTTACCACCTTAATGATGGTGACCAAACCTTTGGTGTCTTTATTTACATTGGGACCCAACCGGCAACAAAGAACCTTGAAGGAGTCATTAAGCTTAATCAGCAAGGCTATATTATTACTGATAGTCAACGGCAGACAAACATTCCAGGAGTCTTTGCTGCTGGCGATATTATTGAAAAGTCGCTTCGGCAAATAGTAACGGCTACTGCTGACGGTGCCGAAGCTGCCACGGCTGCTGAAAAGTATATTGCTGATCAAAAACAACGACTTGGAATTCCAATCCATGCAGAAATTAAACAGCCAACCAAAACGGTCGGTCAAACCTCTTCTCTTGATAATGAAGAGGAAGTTACACCGCATGCTGGCAATTGGTTATCTGCAGATATTGATCAGCAATTGAAGCCAATCCTTGCTCGTTTGACAAAGACCGTTACTTTACAAGTCTTAGCTAACGGAACGTCATTAAGTGACCAGTTGCTTGGCTTTGTAACGGAATTTGCTAGTTTGGATGAGCAACATATGAAGGTCGAGAAGCAAGCTGCTCCGCAAGATGTTAAGTACTTGCCACAATTACGGTTGCTTGATGCTAATGGTAATGATACTGGACTTCACTATGCAGGAATTCCGACAGGTCATGAGTTAAATTCACTTGTTTTAGGCATCTATAATGTTGCGGGACCTGGACAGACGATTTCACCGGAAATGGTTGAACGGATTAAAGCACTTCCTGAAGCAACCATTAAGATTGGTGTTTCACTAACCTGTCACTTCTGCCCTGATGTTGTCGCTGCTTGCCAACGGATGGCTGCATTAAATCCAAAGATTACGGCAACGATGATTGACTTACAACACTTCCCAGAATTGCGGAAAACTAAGAACATCATGAGTGTCCCTGCAACAATGATTAATGATGGACCTGTCATTTTTGGTAGTCAGACAATGGATCAGCTTGTTACGGCTGTTGAGAACACTCGTCCTTAAATTTTGCAGAATAGTCATTTCATTTTATACTAGATAATGATTGAATCTGTATCAGAATAAAGCTCCACGCATTTAGCTTTAAAATGCTGGAGCTTTTTTTATAAAAATGATTAAGTTTGCTATAATTGGATTTAGAAAGAAGGATGGATAATTTGAGAGTACACATTACCAACACGCACCATATGATTGGGGTTGCCAGACTGGCCCAGAATATGGTAACGGACATTGCGACGAGAGAACTCGGCTTTCGTGAAATTGGTGTTTTTCAGTATCAAGACAAAAACGAGAGCAAGCGTTCATTAATTTCTCGCTTTGATGGAATGTTAGCGGGAGTCGAAATGGGTGATGTGATCGTTTTTCAATCGCCATCCTGGAACTCAGTTGAATGGGATACAGCGCTTATTGAACGAACCATGATTTATGATGGGTTAAAACGGATTATTTTCATCCATGATGTGATTCCGTTAATGTGGAAGAGCAATCGGTACTTGTTGGACAAATGGATTAAGTATTACAACATGGCTGATGTGATCATTGCTCCATCCCAATCCATGGTTGAACTTTTACGTCAGCATGGCTTAACTGTTAAGAAAGTTGTTATCCAAAAAATGTGGGACCATATGGTTGACAATGAGCTGGGGAAGGAAAAGCCTCATTATGCTCCAATTATTAACTTTGCTGGTGATCCAACTAATCCAGATAAATTTGGTTTTGGTGGAACCTGGTTTAATCCAGACGTTAAGCTTCGAGTCTTTACATCGCCAAAAGACTGGGGAGTCGGTCGTAATATTGAATTTGTTGGCAGCATGCCAGATATCGCCTTATTAGATAATATTCGCCGGACGGGTGGCTTTGGTCTGATTTGGTCTGGCGATCCATACTGGCTTGAATATATGAAGCATAATTGTTCATTTAAGCTGTCAACTTATTTGGCTGCTGGGTTGCCAGTCATTGTCAATAGCGGGACCCCAGCTCGTGACATTATTGAGAAAAAGAACTTGGGAATTATTGCTGATTCACTCCCTGAAGCAATTGAACAGGTTCAAACAATGACGACCGCGGAGTACGATCAAATGGTTGACTCAATTGATGATTTTGCAAAGCTAATTCGTGGAGGTTACTTTGTAAAACGAGCATTGACTGAAGCGGTTTTTAAGGCTTTTTATGATTAGTAATGCTGGGTAAATAATGATGAGAGAAGATCAAATATCAGTTATTGTTTCAGTCTATAACACTGAACAGTATTTAGATCAATGTATTCAAAGTATATTGAAACAAACGTATCAGAACCTTGAACTAATTTTGATCGATGATGGGTCAACGGATCGCTCACTTGCAATTTGCACTCATTATCAGGAACTGGATTCACGAGTTCGGGTATTCCATCAGTCAAATCAAGGTGTTAGCAAGGCGCGGAATTATGGAATGGATGTTGCTACTGGGGATTTCATTACCTTTGTGGATAGTGATGACTACATAATGCCTAATTATTTAGAAGAGTTATTTGCGGCCTTGAAATCAACTGGAAGCCAGATCGCAATAAGTGACTTTCAGTATTATAAGGGGAATGGTCACTTACTTGTGCATATGCCAGAGCATAAGGTTAGTCGGCATACCTTCACCCCACGAGAATGGTTTGACTTTGCTTATACTAATAGGGATGACTTTTTTCAATTAATTTATACTGTTCTCTGGGGAAAACTCTTTCGCCAAGAAGTTCTCAAACAGATCTTTTGCCCAGAAGATACCCAAATTGATGATGAATTTACAACCTGGAAAACGTACCTCCAGGCTAGCAAAATTGTTTACTTAGATGATGAGGATTATATTTATCGCCTTAATCAAGAGGGTCTTTCGCATCGCAGAAACCAAGAAGACATTCGGCCATTACGGAGCTTGGAGGAGGAAATTGCTTTTCTTCATATCTTAGGGTACGATCCGCGGATCCTAGAGGAAATTTATATTAAACGGTTAAAGAGATGCCGAAAAGCATACTTGAATGCCGGAATGTACCATGAGTACCAAGACGTTGATTTTAAATTAAGAATGATCGCAAAATCTAAGTTGTGACATTATTAGCTTTAAATAGCAGAGAGGTTGGAGTCAATCCCTAACCTCTTTTAGTTTGTCATGAATTTCGTTTATATGGTAATAAGTGTTTTATTTATGATCTATTTGCATTAAAATTAAGATGTTAGCAAGATTTAGTGGTCAAATTTTAATTATTTGTTGGGGAAAGTTTGCAAAGAACAAAACCACTATTTCCGTATTTCTAGAAATATATTTGAAAGCGTGTGAAAAATGCGAAAAACATCTCAGTTGTCTAATTTGCGTCGTCGGGTTGCGGTGACGTTGCTTACATTACTGGTTTACATGCTCGGATCGTCAATCCCAGTTCCGTTTGCACGGTTTACCAAGTCGTTTCATCATTTGTTAAACAATACGCCGTTGAGCGTTGTTAGTTTCATGAGTGGGGCTAACTTCCAAAAGCTATCGCTGTTCATGATCGGACTAAACCCACTGATGATTGCAATGTTGATTATGCAGCTTTTAATGATGATGAAGCTCTTCAGTCTGGATTCCTTATCAATGCGTCAGATGATGGTGGTTCAACAGTTTGTGACCTTAATTTTAACGTTAATTCAGGCCGTTACCCTGGTCATTGGTCTTCACCTGACTTCAGATATTCTGCAAGCGATTGCCGTAATAATTATTTTAACTGCTGGTAGTTTGTTTGTTGTCTGGATGGGGTACATGAACATGGAATTTGGTATTGGAGGGACGATCACGATCGTTCTTTTTAACATGGTTACGATGTCGTTACCAAACCTTAAAAAAGCCGTTCAGGGAATCACTACTTTAGGTCACCCGGCATTCTGGATCGTTGCCCTAATCCTTGTTGGAATTCTCGCAATTGTTTTCTGGAACGCATTTGGTCATGCCTATTACCCGGTTAAGACAATTAATACATCAATGCCAAGCAGTGCCAAACCGATTATTGTACCAATTGGACTTAACTCAGGAGCAATGATGACATACATGATTGGGATGGCTTTATTGATGTTCCCAACAATGATCGGAAGCCTCCTCGGCAGAGATTCGATCTTTGCTAATGTTTACTTTGATGCCATTATTAGTGGATTGTTGGCATTTGGTTTATTCTACTTTTTTGCGTTTATGCAATTTAATCCTAAGGAACAGGCAAAGCAGCTTCGGAACAGCAACAATTATGTTCTCGGAATTCGGCCAGGGAAGCCAACTCAAGAATACTTGAAGCAAAAACTTTTACGGGTCTCATTCTGGGGAGCACTTCTGAACGCTATTCAATTGACCCTCGGATTACTCGGTAACCAGCTTTTGGGGAAATTTGCTGGTTTTGCTGTTATCCCAATGAATATTGTTATGTTGGTTATGTTTATGACCGGAATTAAGGATCAACTGTTGACCTTGCTGTTCCCAAGTCGTTACGAGAAGTTAATGAAGAAAGAGGGATAATCTTGGATTACTTAGTACCAGCTTGGCATGAATTGATGGAGGACTGGGCGACAACTGTCCCAAAGATTGCCTTTGACGATGCAACGAGTCACATGCAGTTGTTACAAAATACCCAGAATAAAGCAGGACTAGTAATAACTGATTACCAGCCCCAGCTAATGACTAAACTAAACGAGATGGCATTAGCACCTTCAAAGATCTTTTCTGTGTTTGATTATTTACAGGGGGTTAATCACTTTGCCAGTCGGATTATTGATCTGCATGATCTTAACTGGCCGGATGATACTAGCTTCAACTACACCGCCTTTCGGGTATATGCGATTCGCAAGGATAGGCTTTACGCTAAGGTGGCATTTGATAATCAAGGGAAAATCTTAGCCGTTGAATACTATGATCAGCAGGGACGGATTAACCGTATCCTCGATTTTGATAGTCGCGGTTTTATCTCCCGTGAAAGACGGCTAGACAATCAGCGCCCAGTCCTCCACATCTATTATGATGAGCAGGGGCATTGGCGTTTTAAGCACCACTTGCAAAGTGATGAGGTAGAGATCAATGCTGATTTGCCACGATTTACTAAGCAACTTCAATATTCACGGTTGACCGATTTAGTTTCCGAGATCGTAGAAACCCAATTTCTTGCGCATCTTCATAAAGAAGATAATTTAATCGTAACGATGGACGATCAATCCATGGTTAAAAATGAAACCTTTGCTAAGTTACGGCCGGTTTATTCAGTCAGTGGCTGGCATCCTTTCCAAAAAACGCTTCAAGTATTGCGTGGGGAGGCTAATCAAGGAATCCTTGTTGATTCAGAAGAAACTTCCGCAATGTTAAAGAAGGCATACGTGGTTGCCATCCAGACAGGGGTAATTCCGCTATTTCCATCCCAGTTCAAACTGGGGCACAGTCAGCGGATTAGTCAGCAACGGATCGGTGTCTTTGTGGAAGATGTTGACCCGAACATGCTGCGGCCAATTATCGAACTGGTTTACCAACGCCTTCTCAAGAATCCTAAGGGAGAGGCCTTATACATGTTTGCCTATACTAGCGAAAAAGAGCAGTTAGCAAACCAGATGATTGAAGAACTCAAGGCCGCCCACCCAGGAGAATTTAAGTTAAAGCCAGAAAAGCCAATGTTAAAGCGATCCATTCCCGATGAAGATGATCAAACACCTGAACTAGAAATTCGGGTTCATCGTTGGACGAACAATAATGATGTGATGAGTGCCTTAGACAAGATCCGTCTCGTTATTGATTGGGGAGAACGTCCGGATAGTTTCCTTCAAATGGCAACAATTAACGTTGGGATTCCGCAAATTCGTCAAGTTGGGACGGCCGCCATTGTTGATCGGAAAAATGGCTTTGTTTGTGAGAATATGCTTCAACTGCCAGTAGCTTTAAGTTACTACATGGATAGCTTGAAGAACTGGAATATGGCGCTAACGTATGATGTTCAAATGCTTAACCAGTATTCAGAAGAGAATATGCTAAAGGTTTGGCAACGAGTTACTGCAAAGTGAGGTGAGAGTTAATGAATGTCCTTCAATTAGGGCCAAGTGATTGGTCAGTAAATTACGCGATTCCGAAAGATGTTAAGTGGGAATATAATGCTTATCCTCGGCCGCTAAAAGAGGATAAACCACATCGCTATACGGTTGTTATTGTTACTGGGGCAACCCAGTTGAGTGACGAGGATTGGGCGAAATTACAGTGGTTATCTGATCCTTATACCGTCCTTTATGTTCCGGAAGCTAAGGAACAAATTAGTCTTGCGGGACAAACATATCTCCGCCTCCAGCTAGCCAAGCCAATTGATGAGGAGCCACAAGCACTAATTAACAGCCTGCCTAGTAAGTATTACTTTGGTCAATCGGGGATGCGGATTTCACCACAAAGCCTGATACTAAACGATCAGTATATTCAAGAAATGCAGTTTCACGATGAGGGACACCTGATCCTGAACGTTGATACAGCAGAAGAGTGGCGCTCGTTAGGTAATTACCGGCCCTCACTTTACATTGACCCAAATCGGGTAATTAAGTTTTGGCTTGAGCACCAAAATACTGATGACTTGCATCTTCGTCTGCGAGCCTTTTACAGTCCGCTAGGTGGGGATGGAGATCCCGCTAAGTCATTTATTCTTGATATGGATACCTCGGAGGAACAAGACTTACCGCTTAAGCCGCTTGAAGTTGGTCGGTTAACCAATGTTCAGTTGGAGGCTCGCGGTCAGGGAGTATTGATTCTTGGTAACCTTCACCTTCGCTGGTCGCGACGGGGTGTTGGTCATTATATTGTTGGTGGAGATCGATTAGTTGATCCGCAAACAAGAGAAGAGGTTGGCGTTTACTTTAACCCTGGCGATCTAAAGCCACCGCTGAATGTTTACTTTTCTGGTGCCCGTGAATTGGAAGGGTTTGAAGCTTACCCACTATTCAGGAGTGTCCATGCACCATCCCTCCTGTTTACGGATCCCCGGCTTGAAGTTGGGCAGTTCTATACTGGCGCTAAAATTTCAGAGTTAATCAAGGAAAAGATTATGACCCACTTGAAAGAGCTGGGCTTCACCAAGGATCAGTTAGTGATGAATGGAATTTCAATGGGGACTTATCCGGCATTGAAGTATGGCGCTGAATTGTCTGCCCATGCAATCATCGTTTCGAAGCCGATTACTAACCTGGGTTACGTGGCATTACGTGGGCGTCTTCACCGTCCAGATGAATTTGATACGATTTTTGATATTGATTCACAGCTAACGAAAAAATTAAGCATTGCCGATCTAAACATGATTGACCAAACATTCTGGGAGGACTTTACTGAATGTGATCTGACGAATACGAAGTTATTTATCGCTTACATGAAAGATGATGACTACGATAATTTGGCATATCATGATCTATCAAACAATCGTGCGGTAAAGAAAGCACGACAGTTTATCTATAAGGGCTTCCCTGGACGACACAATGATGATCCAGAAGTTGTTAGTTGGTTTGTCAGTCGACTAAAGGAATTAATGCAAAACGATTTTGGCAGGAAGGGCTAATAAGATGCAGAATTATATTAACCAAGTATATTGGGGACCATCGTGGAATACCTATTATAACGGGTCCAAAGTAACGATTTCCGCCAAAAAGGAAGTGGACTTTAATAATCCGTTAATGGTTCCCGGGAAGGATATTATTAAGTGGGGGTCCGTCTATAATTTTCAGGCGAATAAGATTGTTCCCCAATTACCATTGCTACGAATTAACCAGCGCTACCGGATTTCAATTAAGGCGTCGTCCGAACCGGCACAGGGTTTCTTTACCCGAATCATCTTCTTTAATGGCCAGGGAGATGAAATTAGTCGGCTTGAATTTCATAACCTTGAAAAGGCGTTTACGTTTCCGGAGGGTGCTGTCCATTATGAAGTTAGTCTCGTTAATACGGGATGTACTAGCCTGCAATTTAAACGGCTTGAAATTTGCCCGGCTAAGCTTCCACGGAGTGTTCATAACGATTTATGGTTTCATCAGCCAGTTAATTCAGACTCTGACCAGCCGATTAATATTGTCGTAATGCATGACCCAAAGCGGGTAAAGAAAACCTGGGAAACAGTTGGTAAGATGCTTAATGGCTTACCTTTACAGATCATCAGTATTGGGTGGCAGTATGATGGTGACCTGGCTGATGCAATTGTTCATTGGATTGAACAGAAAAACCAGCTTTATGCACACTTAATTAGTACAGCTGCTGATCTGGATAAGGTTTTACGAAAAGTTCATCAGGCTAGTCCAAAGACCCAGCTGTTACTGACGGAAGCAAGTCAGGATGATAAATTGCATATTGACTATGAAATTTATGCCAGTCGTGATATTCCTGAGTGGAGTACGGCTAACTTGGTTGATCCAGATTGGATTACAATTACTCACGCAATCAATGGATTATGGGGAGGGGTGAAAGTTAAATGATTCTTGATGCTTTTGAACGTCACCAAATTAAGCGCCAGCTGCGGAAAGTCAATAAATGGGCTCCCAAGATGCGTAAAATGAGTGATGAGGAATTAAAGTCACAAACTAAGATTCTCCAAAAGCAATTGGCTGATGGGAAAACTGTTGACCAAATCCTTCCCCGTGCTTTCGCTGCTATGCGTGAGGCCGATTTACGGGTGCTAAAGATGTTCCCATATGATGCTCAGGTAATGGGGGCGATTGTCCTTAATCAAGGGTACATCGCTGAAATGAAAACCGGTGAAGGGAAAACGTTAACCGCGACCCTCGCACTATACTTGAATGCATTGAGTGGCAAGGGTGCAATTCTGGTTACACCAAACGCTTACTTGGCGCAACGTGATGAGGAACAGTTGGCACCCGTTTATGAATGGATGGGACTAACGGTAAGTACTGGGTTCCCCAAGGATGATCCTGAGCGAAAGGTTCGACCAGAGGAAAAACGGCAATGGTATAACTCAGATATTCTTTACACGACCGCTAGTAACCTAGCCTTTGACTACCTATTCAATAACTTAGCAGCCAATAAGGACGGTCAATACTTACGGCCGTACCATTACGTTATTATTGATGAAGTGGATGATGTTCTGTTGGATCAAGCTACTTCACCATTTGTTGTTGCGAGTGCCCCGATGCTTCAATCTAACCTTTACCGGCTGTGTGATGACTTTGTCCGGACACTGGTTCCTAAACGAGACTTTACCGTTCGTCGTCGGGATAAGGCAATTTGGTTGACGTATAACGGGGTTCAACGAGCCGAACAATATTTCCGGATCCGCAACCTGTATGATGATGAAAGTCGTGAGGTTTACCGTCATATTGCTTTGGCGATGCGGGCCCACTACTTCATGAAAAATGGTCATGACTACTTGGTTGAAAAGGGAAAAGTTGTCCTGCTTGATGAAACCGATGGTCGGCTGAAAAACGGGGTTAAGGTTAATACCGGTCTTCACCAAGCTGTTGAACAAAAGGAACACGTGAAGGTTACTGATAACCAAAAAACAGCTGCTTCAATCACGTTCCCGAGTTTATTCGGACTATTTGATAAGATCTCTGGAATGAGTGGGACGGTTAAGGGTGATGAAGACGAATTTATCAACGTCTATAACATGAAAGTCGTTCAAATTCCGACCCATAAGCCAGTTATTCGGAAAGACTATCCGCCAAAGATTTACCTAACAACTTCCGAAAAGTTAATGCATGCGTTAAATGATGCCATCACGCTCCATAAAGCGGGACGACCAATCCTGCTAGTTGCCGGTTCGGTGGAAAATTCCGAAATTATTTCGGAACTCTTACTTGACCGCGGAATTCCGCACAACGTCTTGAACGCCTTTAACATTGCCCGTGAAGCTGCCATTGTTAAGGATGCTGGTCAGCCAGGAGCCGTTACGGTCGCAACTAACATGGCCGGACGGGGGACTGACATTAAGTTGGGTCCTGGTGTTAAGGAGAAGGGCGGCCTTGCTGTTATTGGGACTGAAATGTTACCAGAACGGGTTAAGCTGCAGCTTGCCGGTCGTGCTGGACGGCAGGGGGATCCTGGTTCTAGCCAATTCTACATTTCGTTGGAAGATAGTTATATTGCAAAGGCAAGTACAAAGCGGTTTAAGAAGATGTACCGCAAGTTAGTTGAAAAGCGTCGTAAGGGGGCAATGCCGAAGGAGCATACAAGTTCTCGGATTCGCTTAAGTCTGGAAATGCTAAAGAGCCGGGTAGCTGATGGTGAAGTTCGGTCACGGAAAAAGACTAACAAGTACGAAGTTGCCCTGCGAATCCAACGAACCCAATTCTATAAGGAACGGGAAAAGTTAATGAATAATGCCCGCCTCGAACGAACAGTTGGTAACTGGCTAAGCGAAGGAATTGACGACTTCCTTAATACCCAGACAGATTGGTCGCCTAGTCAATTGCAACATTTGATTAATGAGCATTTTACTTATCAGGAAGTTAAGATTCCCGATAATTTAATGTATAACCGTAAGGCGCTGAAAAAGTACCTGGAAAATTTATGTACAGATATTCTTAAGGAGAAATACAAGACGCTAATTAATACTGAACAATTAAACCAGTTTTATCGTTCCGCCTTGTTAACCGCCTTGGATAGTTGTTGGACTAATCAGGTTAATTATCTCAATGATTTACGGATTATTGTTGAGCCATGGTCGCTTTCTGGTCGTGATCCCGGTTATATTTATCAAGTAAAGGCCTTTGAATCATACAAAAACATGCTGCGTGAAGCACGGAAAAAAGCGGTTGATAACTTGCTGCTTAGTCGGATTAAGTTAAACAAGAAGAACCAACTAGTGGTTAGTTTCAACTAGGTAAACGGGAGGACGATTAGATGACTGTATATAATGTCAACCTCGGAATTGGTTGGGCAAGCAGCGGTGTCGAGTACGCCCAAGCTTACCGTGCCCAATCATTACGAAAATTAAAAATACCAGCCAAGTTTATTTTTTCGGATCTAATCTTGGCAAACAACATTGAGGACTTAACGAAAAACCTTGGTTATTCTGACGATGAGATCATCTGGTTCTACAATTTCTTTACTGATGTCAAAATTGCACCATCAGATTATCCCCTGAGTAAGTTTGAGGATGATATTAATCTTAAAGACCGGAGCTTTAACTGTAAGAAGATCAATGGGGGGAAGAATTACTTCTATACTTCTGATGAAGAAGGGTTATCGATCAATGTTCGCTTCCATGATCCCGAAAAGAAGACGATTGATCAGGTTTCCTACGTTGCTAATGGGGCAATGGTAAAACGTGATTTCTATTCATACACGAAATACGCGACCGAATATTATAGCGGCGAAAAGAATGGCAACCATGTTGTTTACCGTGACTTCTATAATGAGGATGGTAGTGTTGCTTATACTCAACATTTGCGGGGAAAGCATGAAGTCTTTGAATTTCCTGATCAGATTTATTATTCAAAGAACGCTCTTTACCTTGAAATGTTAAAACGACTTCACCTGACGAAGGATGACACAATTATTCTTGACCGTGAGGATGATGGAAACATTCTGATTAATGGTCAGTTAATTTTTGAACATCATAATCCGGCTAAGTTAGTAATTATTGTTCATGCAGATCACTATGATGAACACTATACCAACAAGAAGAATGTTTTGTGGAATAACTTCTACGAGTACCAGTTTACTCATACAAAGGATGTTGCTAGTTTCATCGTGGCCACTGATAAGCAGCGTGAACTGTTATCCAAGCAATTTAAGCAATACCAGAACGTGACACCGAACGTTACTACTATTCCAGTGGGAAACCTGCAGAAGCTGACGAAGCCAACTACTAAGCGGAAGCCGCATTCACTAATTACTGCCTCGCGGTTAGCTACTGAAAAGCATATTGACTGGTTAGTAAAGGCAGTTGCTAAGGCACATAAGGAAGTTCCAGACGTTACCTTGGATATCTACGGTCAGGGTGGCGAAATGGGCCGGCTGACTGAGCTAATCAACCAGTACCATGCAAATGATTATATTCGGTTGATGGGGCAACATGACCTTACCGATGTTTATAAGAATTATGCAGCCTATATTGCTGGTTCTACCAGTGAGGGCTTTGGCTTGAGCCTTTTGGAAGCAGTTGGATCGGGCTTGCCAATGATTGGGTTTGACGTGCCATATGGTAACCAGACCTTCATTGATGATGGCAAGAATGGCTACTTGTTACCATATACCCAAGATTGGAGCGATGATAAGAAGGTTGACCTCTTAGCTGATGCAGTTATCAAACTCTTTACCACCGCTGATCAGGAGAAATTTATCCAGCACTCCTATGACCTTGCGGAACCATACCTCACCGATAACGTCGCTAAGCGGTGGGGAAAGCTATTGGAGGAATTAAAACATGATTAACCTATTTGAAAAATATGATGGCAGTTCTCGTGACTTCCTCTTTTCACAAAAAACGGCAAAGATCAAGATTCCGTCAGTAGCGATGGTTGATGATGGCTTCTTGCCTGACGATGTTGATTCGCCGTTTAAGTATTTCTGTAATTTGACTGATAACCATGATCCGTTGTACTTTGATCAGCTTAAGATTCCGTATTATTGGCGGATCTTGAGTACAGCCTCTGAGGGCCGGATTTATGATTTAGATAAGAGAAAGGCCCAGATCTTTTATAGTTCTACAAACAATACGCGGCTAGTGAAGGAAGTTCGCTGGTCTGATGATATTGGTCCGGTTTCATGGGTCGACCATTACAATAATCATGGGCACTTATTTGCTAAAACCTACTATGAGAATGGTCAGGCAAAGTACCGGAAGTATTTTGATAATCACGGCAAAATTGTGATTGAGTGGAACCTTACTGCTGGCGATATTTTTTTAAATACCAAGAAGATTCACCGTCACTTTACTTCATTACCGCAGTTCGTCACATTCTACCTTCAGTTACGAAAGTATAACCTTGATCACATCTTCTACAATTCCCTTAGCTACCCGTTATGGGTAATGGATCAATTGCCGGCTGATGGTTCAGATACGCTCTTCTGGAATGAAGATACTGGCGCAAAGATCCCCGGGAATATGCAGTACTTGCTGGACAAGAAGACAAGGACGAAGCATATCGTTTTTCAACGTCATCGTGATTGGATGCGCCGACGGGAATTATTCCCTAATGGTACTGGTAATGTTGACGATCTCCAATATTTGGGGATGATTTACCCGCATCCACGGGGGAATAAGCTGCAACCAAGCATTCTCATTATGACTAATTCTGACCAAATTGATCATTTAGATGAATTAGTGCGGGCAATGCCAAATATTCAATTCCATATTGCTGCGGTGACTGAAATGTCCGGGAAGCTCCTCGTATTTGGTGAACGACCAAATGTAACGGTTTATCCAAACGTTAGCCGTCAACGGGCTTTGCAATTATTGAAAGATTGTGACGTCTACCTTGATATTAACCGGGGGAGTGAAATCCTTGACAGTGTCCGGGCAGCGTTTGAACAAAACATGTTAATCCTTGGCTTTAAGGACACCTTGCATGAACCGCAATTTGTTGCGCCACAAAATATCTTTGATCAAAACCAGGCCAAAGAAATGACCCAAACGATTTTGACAGCGTTGCTTAAGCCAGCATTGATGGAGAAACTAATCGATACCCAGCGTGAACATGCTAATGATGCGACTGTTGAACAGTACAAAGAAGTGATTGGAGCGTTGACAAATGGCAAAGCAAGATAAAGATAATGAATCAATGGTAGAGAAACATGCTCTTGACCGGTTGAACCACGTTGAAAAGGAACACCGAAAAGCGTATGCTAAGAAACCTGAAAAGTTTAGTCCGGCCAAGATCATTATGGGGATTATCCTGATTATTGTTCTGCTAACCTCGTTGGTAAGTATTTTCTAGCTAAAACGAGACCTTGTTCAATTGATAACTTACAAAAAGTTAGGATATTCTATTGACTTTTAGCCATTATCGGGTAGAATTTAATTAATTCATCACGAAGGGAGTACAGATTATGCTGAATAATGTCATGCCAAATGAATTCTGTCCTGCTTGTTGCGTTGCTTGTAACAAGTTTTTTGGCGTGATTAAAATTCAGTAATTTGTATTCTAGTAAAATCAAGAGTAATCAAGCTACTTTTGGATTGATTATTAATAAACTAGGCTTACAATTCTGAATTTGAATTGTAAGCCTTTTTTCACTTCGCGGTAAAAGAAAAGAGAGGATGATCTTTATATGGATTGGACGATTATCCAGCAGAGCCTCCCTAACTTTGTCCAAGGGTTTAAATTAACTCTTTGGCTTTCACTAGTTGGGATTGTTGGCTCAATCATTGTTGGAATTATCACCAGTTTAGTACAGTACTTTCGGGTTCCGGGTCTTCGGCAGGTTCTTAACGTTTACGTTGAGGTTGCGAGGAATACTCCATTACTAATTCAGCTATTTTTCTTATACTATGCTTTTCCAGTAATGGGGATTAAGATGACGGCCGAAACTTGTGGGATTATTGGGTTGATTTTCCTTGGCGGAGCATACATGGCTGAAGGATTCACCGGTGGATTTAATGGGGTTAGTCAAACCCAGATTGATGCTGGTGAAGCACTGGGGATGAATCAGTATCAGCTTGCACGGTACGTTATCCTTCCGCAGGGATTGTCATTGAGTGTTCCAGCGTTAGCGGCTAACATTATTTTCCTAATCAAGGAAACGTCAATCTTTTCCGTAATTGCAATTCCGGAGCTGACTAACACAGCTCTTGACTTGATTGGAATGTACTACCGGTCGAACGAGTACTTGTTTGTATTGGTAATCGCCTACGCAATTATCTTAATTCCGGTAATCTTACTGCTTGACTGGCTTGAAAGGAGGGTTCGGTATGGCTCATTCGGGAATTAGTGTCTTATTTGAAGGAACAAACTTTGCCCGGTTAATGGGTGGGCTGTGGACATCAGTTTGGATTGCGGTTGTTTCGTTAGCGATTGGCTTGCTACTGGGAACCATCTTCGGCCTGTTAAGAACCCTGCCTAGCCGAATTATCCGCTTTATCCTGCTCCTTTACCTCGAGTTCTTCCGGATTGTTCCAACAGTGGTTCTCTTGTTCCTGGTTTACTACATTTTGCCGCGACAATTTAACGTCAATTTACCGGCAACTTGGATGGCGGTTCTGGCGTTCTCCTTATGGGTTGCAGCTGAATTTAGCGATATTGTTCGGGGAGCACTCGAGTCAGTTCCCAAGCACCAGCGTGAATCAGGGTTAGCATTGGGACTCAATCAATGGCAGCTGTTCCGTTATGTCCTGTTGCCCCAAGCAATCCAGTTGGAACTCCCGGCAACGATTAACTTAGCAACGCGGGTGATTAAAACAACCTCGCTCTTGCTAATGATTAGTGTTATGGATGTTATCAACGTTGGTCAACAGATCATCGAAGCAAATAACCAAACACACCCGACCGGTATTTTCTGGGTATATGGTCTGATTTTCATCCTCTACTTCATTGTTGATTATCCATTATCCCTCTGGGCAAAGCATCTCACTACAAAAGAAGAGCATTAATTTTGGTAGGTGGTAATATGGCAGAAGAAATTCTTAAAGTTGAACATTTAAATAAATTCTATGGCGATTGGCAAGCCCTGCATGACATCAATTTCGAATTGAAAAAGGGCGAAGTTGTGACGTTACTAGGTCCCTCTGGTTCTGGAAAGAGTACGTTGATCCGTACCCTGAATGGTCTGGAACCATTCCGTGACGGGACTATCTATTTCAAGGGAAATAAAGTTAATCCTTCACCAAAGGAATGGCAGGAGTTGCGCCAAAAGATTGGGATGGTTTTTCAAAGTTATGACCTGTTCCCGAATCTGACTGTCTTGGATAATATCCTCTTGGCACCGACAAAGGTTCAAAAGCGGAATCGGGAAGAGGTTAAGAAGGAAGCACTGGCCTTGTTGGAACGGGTTGACTTGGCAGACCAAGCAAATTCATACCCTCGTCAGTTGTCAGGTGGTCAAAAGCAACGAATTGCAATTGTCCGGGCGTTAGCAATGCATCCTGAATTAATGCTTTTCGATGAAGTCACCGCTTCCCTCGACCCAGAAATGGTGCGTGGGGTTCTCGAAATTATTAAGGAGTTATCTGATCGGGATCACATGACGATGATTATTGTTACTCATGAAATGAATTTTGCGGCACAGATTGCGGATCAAGTTCTCTTCCTGGAAAACGGTCGAATTTTAGAGGAGACACCAGGGAAGCAGTTCTTTGAACATCCGCAAACTGCTCGGGCAGAAGAATTCTTATCAAGCATGGAGTTTTAGAAAGGGAGAATTGATATGTTGAAGATTAATTGGAAAAAGATTATTGCCGGTGCTGTTGCTGTAGCAGGAACAATTGCCTTGCTTGCTGGTTCAAGTTATCTTAAGCCAGCAACCGTAAATGCTGCGAGCGATTCTAGTTCCGTTTCCGCGATTAAGAAGCGGGGAACTTTACGGGTTGCCGTTTTTGGTGACCTGCCACCATATGGCTGGGTGAACAAGGATGGTAAGCGTGTAGGTTACGATGTTGAATTGGCACGGCGGATGGCGAAGGATCTTGGTGTTAAGCCCAAGTTTGTTCAGGTTAACGCTAACAACCGGGTTGATACGTTGAACTCTAATAAGGCTGATATTGTTTTGGCTAACTTCACCGTTACCCCTGAGCGGAAGAAGGTTGTTGACTTTGCTAAGCCTTACATGAAAGTATCCGTTGGGGTTGTTTCGCCAAAGAAGAAGGCAATCACTAAAGTTAGTCAATTAAAGGGCAAGAAGGTCATTGTTACTAAGGGAACCACTGCTGAAAACTACTTCACTAGTAAGCAACCAAGTGTTCAACTATTGAAGTTTGATTCGAAGACCCAACAATTTAACGCTCTGAAGAATAACCGGGCCGCAGCACTTGCTGATGATAACTCATACCTTTACGCTTGGGTAAAGAATAACCCTAAGTACACAGTTGGTATTAAGAGTATCGGTCCTAAGCAATACATTTCTCCAGCTGTTAAGAAGGGTAACAAGTCCCTCCTCGATTGGAGTAATAAAGAAATCACCAAGTTAAATAAGGAAGACTTCTTTACTAAGGATTACAATAGCCAACTCAAGCCTTACTTCGGCAGTGAAGTAAAGCCATCGGATATTGTGTTGAATAATAAGTAGAGTGCGAGACCGTTAAAACCTTCCGGTGGCTAACGATTTCTCCACCGAACGGCGTCTCGTCGTCGGAGGTGGAGGTCGTTAGGTCGAGGAAGGTTAGGGCGAGCACATTCCTACTATGCTGCCCAGAACGCTAGGCGGAAGCTACGGTCACGGCAAAGCACGTTTTGGCAATGCCGCAGTAAAACACCCAACACAAAAGACCAGCAACACCAATTACAATGTTGCTGGTCTTTTAAGTTTTTAAATGATCCTAATTACAAATTCTCATCCGTCTTAAAGTTTAACTCGCAATAATCAGTCATCTTCGTAATTAATTCCATTGCGAGGTTACGGTACGCGGTTAGGGTATCGTTAGCAAATTTGTCACTTTGATCGTTTAAGTAGTTGGTTAATGCATCACCTTGCAATGCAGCTGCCTTAGTATCAGTTTCACGGATTAACTTTTGTGCAGCGACATTCCGTTCTTTTTGAACATCCCGAAGGAGAGGAAGGAAGTCATGAAGATGACTATCAACCAGAACACTGGCATGCTTGAAGATCCAGTAAGCGGAATTTAATTGAGCCGGTAGTTTTCCTCGACCATAGGCGGCTGGCAACTTGGTAATCCCATTAAAGAATGGAACATAGGTACTTTCATTAGCCACCCCCATGGCGAGCCAGTGAATATCTGGGCCCTTGCGTCCAGTTTGAAGAATGTGTGATTCCTGAGTTTTAGCCAAGCTGATTGGCCGGTATTTGTGTGCATTCGGACTGCTCGTTAACGGATCAAATTCGGTTCCCTCATAGTGATTGCTCAAGTAGTTCTGCGCATCAATCACTGAAAGAAGGCGGTCTGGCTTCATCAAGAATGGTAATTCAGTTGATTCCGGTGTTTCAGCACTAGCCTGACGCGGGCTGAACATTTGATGACCAATCCAAACCCGTGGTTCACTATAAATGGCATCTGACCGGTCAGCCGTTCCAAAGATCTTCCGGAAGTTAAATGTTGCTGGATCCGGATTAAGGTGGTTCTTTTCAACGAATTCTTGGATCCCAGGATGGAACATAAAGTTATTTGGGTCGTTAAAATCAATTTCTTGAATTGCTAATTGGTTAGCGACAACTGCATAGCAATCATCAGGAATTCGCTGGGCGACCCAGTAATGACCAGCACCGCTTTCAAAATACCAGGCTTCGTTATCATCAGCAAACAGGACCCCGTTAGTTTCGCCCGTCCCATATTTGGCGATTAAATTACCAAGACGGAGAACTCCTTCACGAGCAGTCTTAACGAATGGCAAAACAACGGTTACCATTGCTTCTTCATTCAGGCCATTCTTGACTAGTGGATCCGCACCTAATACTAAACTATTGGAATAGGCACTTTCGGTTGCACTCATTGCAACGTTGTATTCGTTAATTCCGTCTTCTTCAAATAACCCGTACTTATCAGTCCATTCAGGTGTAGCGGAGTAACGGGCGCTATTATCAGGAAGCTCAAGTTCCAATTTAGTTTCCTTTGAAATAAACTTGCGTGGCACAGCACCGTGAGGGTGAATAATCATGTGCTTTGGCCAGGCAGCTTTGGCATCTTCGTTTCGACCAATCATAATTGAGCCATCAATACTGGCTTTTTTCCCAATCAAAATACTCGTACAAGCGGATAATTTGTTTGGCATATTTAAAACCCCTTTTAATTAATTAAGTGTGAGTACCAAATTGTTCTCAAAATAACAGTTGCTCACTAATATTCTTTCTTAATTATACACCGCTTAGATTGGCAGTGAAAATTTCACCCAGTGAATTCTTTTGCCGTGTACTAGAAAAAGATCATATAATAGATTGATTATTTTTTTCGTAAGAGAGGGAAAATTATGCAACAGTTATCAATGCTAATTATTATGTTGGCGGCACTTATTATCCCGATTGCAATGGCTCGATTTAAGGTTTCAAGTATCCCGACCGCCGTTGCGGAAATCGTTGCAGGAATTCTCCTCGGGAAGAGTGCCTTTAATATCGTCCAGGAAACGTCTTCACTGACGTTGCTTTCTAGTTTAGGGGTAATTATCTTAATGTTCCTCTCCGGAATGGAAATTAATTTTGACCTCTTTAAGAAGGCCCCTGGTCAAAAGAAACGTGATGCTAAGTCGCCAGTTTCAATTGCTGTCCTTAGTTTCGTCTGTGTGATTATTACCGCCTTTCTGCTGGGCGTGTTCCTTTACTTTACGGGACTGTTCTCTGATATTCTACTGGCAACGCTACTCTTTTCAACGATTGCTTTAGGGGTTGTTATCGCAACGCTCAAGGAAAAGGAGATCCTCGGTCGACCGATGGGGCAGACACTCCTGTTAACCGCTGTCCTCGGTGAAGTAATTCCGATGTTGGCATTGACATTTTATGCCTCAATTTATGGTCACAACGCGGGGCGTCTTTGGCTAATCGTGCTTCTTTTCTTGGCGGCCATTTTCCTTTTACGTCGGTTCCGTCAACCCTATGTCTGGTTCAATAATGTTTCTAAGGCGACTACCCAGCTTGATATTCGGCTAGCCTTTTTCCTGATTTTTACTCTGGTGACGGTTGCTGAATCAGTTGGGGCAGAAAATATTCTGGGAGCCTTCCTTGCTGGAATGGTTATGAAATTACTGGAACCAAGCGAGGCTACTCAGGAAAAGTTAACTTCAATTGGTTACGGCTTCTTTATCCCGATCTTCTTTATTATGACGGGGGTCCGATTAGATCTAAAATCGTTATTTGCTAATAGTACTGCACTAGCGTTAATTCCAGTTTTGGTGGCCTGCTTTATTATCGCCAAGCTACCAACAATGTTAATCTATCGTCGGCGCTTTAACAGCCGAAATTCGTTTGCTGGTAGTTTCCTAACCGTTACAACAATTACTTTGGTCCTGCCATCACTACAAGTGGCTAAGAACCTTCATGCAATTACAAGTACGCAATCAGATGCCTTCGTGTTAGCGGCCGTGATTGTTTGTGTCGTGGCTCCGATCGTCTTTAATTCAACCTATAAGTTAAATAAAGAAGACCTGGTTAAGGAACGGGTTGTCATTATTGGTGCGAATACCCTAACTGTTCCGGTTGCCCAGCAGTTGTCCCATAATTGGTATGTTGTTCGGATGCTGACCGATAACCAGGATAACTACAAGACTTTCAACAGCGAGGTTGATGATCTAAAATACCTTGAAAAGATTGATGAGCAGGCGCTTGATAACGGTGATTACTTTGATACTGACGTGATGGTTCTTGGCTTCAGAAATGATAACAAGAATTATCAAATGGCAGTCCTAGCAAAAAAACATGGTGTTAAACGGGTAATTGCGAGTGTTCAAAACCCAAAGATTTCAACCGAACATATTGATGAGCTTAACCGTCTCGGAGTAGAAATCTTCAATAGCTTTGTGGTCCAGAATAGTGTTCTGCGTTCGCTGATTGAATCACCATCGGTCTTTGAAATGCTGATGAGTACTCATTCAGGATTGTTTGAAGCGACAATTCATAATCAGCGTTATGTTGGTATTGAACTTCGCAGCCTACCATTTATTGATCAAATTACGGTTAGTCGAATTTACCGCAAGCATAAGCCGATTTCGCCAAGCGGGGATACTGTTCTTGAATATGGTGATCACATTCTTTACACCGGGCCGTATGAGATTGTTAACGAAGTACGGAAACGACTTGGTCGTCGTGGTTAATAAGAATAATTGCCGGAAGATAGTCGATTATGGTAAGATTAAATAAATTTAACAAGGGAGGGCATACAAATGCCATTAGTACATATTGATTTGCTTGAAGGTCGGACTGACGAACAGTTAAAGGCCTTGGTAAAGGATGTTACAGCTGCTATTTCAAAGGATGCTAATGTCCCAGCTGAACGAATTCACATCGTTTTAAATGAAATGCGAAAAGACCGTTACAGTGTTGCTGGCAAGATGGTTAGCGACAAGTAAACAGAGCATTAGAGGGGGCTGGGCAGTTAGCTTGGCTCCCTTTTTTCGACCGTTCCTGAGCTTAATTTGAAAAGGATGAGAATTTTGAATGAACAACAATATGTAATGGCGATTGATGAAGGGACCACTAGTACGCGGGCGATCATCTTTGATCACCAAGGAAATAAAGTAGCAATGAGCCAACGAGAGTTTCCCCAATACTTTCCGCAGCCTGGTTGGGTTGAACATGATGCAATGGAGATTTGGGATGCCGTCCAGTCAGTGATCTCGGATGTCATGATCAAGTCTCAGATCCCACCATATAAGATTGCTTCTATCGGAATTACTAACCAGCGGGAAACCACCGTTATTTGGGATCGTCACACCGGTAAGCCGATCTATCACGCGATCGTTTGGCAATCAAAACAAACTAGTGAGATTGCAGAACAGCTAATTAAAGACGGCTATAAGGACATGATCCACCAAAAGACCGGGCTGGTAATCGACTCGTACTTTGCGGCAACCAAGATTAAGTGGATCTTGGATCGAGTCCCCGGAGCACGACAAAAGGCAGCTAATGGTGATCTGCTCTTTGGAACGATCGATACTTGGCTATTATGGAACCTTTCTAGTCGACGGGTTCACGCTACAGATGTTACTAACGCGAGTCGGACAATGCTCTTTAATATCCACGATCTGAAGTGGGATCAGGATATTCTGAAATTGTTAGATATTCCAGAAGCAATGCTGCCAGAAGTCAAGCCAAGTTCTACAATCTATGGCTATACTGGTGATTACCACTTCTTTGGTGTGCAGATCCCAATTGCCGGAATTGCGGGGGACCAACAGGCGGCTTTGTTTGGTCAAGCAGCTTATGAAAAGGGGTCGGTTAAGAATACCTATGGGACCGGTGCCTTTATCGTGATGAATACGGGATTGGAACCGACTCTTTCGGATAATGGTCTATTAACGACGATTGCTTACGGAATTGACGGCAAGACATACTATGCCCTTGAAGGAAGTATTTTTGTTGCCGGGTCTGCAGTGCAATGGTTACGTGACGGTTTACAGTTATTTAAGCACGCGAGCGAGTCAGAACAGATGGCCGTTGACGCGAAGACTACCGGTGGTGTATATGTCGTTCCATCGTTTACCGGACTTGGAGCACCGTACTGGGATCAGGAAGTCCGTGGTGCCATGTTTGGCTTGACCCGAGGAACTAATCGGGGACATATTGTTCGGGCAACCCTAGAATCAATTGCCTACCAGACTCGTGATGTTGTTGATACGATGGTCAAGGATACTAACTTGCCATTGAAGGCCTTAACCGTAAATGGTGGAGCATCACGGAATAATTTCATGATGCAATTCCAGGCTGACATTTTACAAACACCAATTAAGCGGGCGGCAATGGAAGAAACGACGGCTTTAGGAGCTGCCTTTCTTGCTGGTCTTGCAGTTGACTTCTGGCATGATCAGGATGAAGTAAAGAAACTTTCGAAGATCGGGGATGAATTTGTCCCGCAAATGGAACCCCAAAAGGCCGCGACCCTTTATACCGGCTGGCAACAAGCAATTAAGGCTGCGCAATTTTTTAGTCACGGGAAATAAAATTTAATATTATTGGAGACCGAAAGGAGTTTTTTGAGTGGATCAAAATATTAATCCGCAAAAGTTAATTGATGATCTTCAACATTGGATTACTGCTAACCGTGAAGATCAGGTATGGACACGGCATGAGTCTCTATACCTTGAAGTCCTTGCGCAGTGGAAAGCAGTTAATCGTTACCGTCCTGAAAATGGAACAGCAGATGATCAGCGGCTATACCAGCTATACTGGATAGCCATGGATCAATGGCACCAATCATTTGCCCAGCAAAGTGAAGAAATCTTTACGGCGCT
Organism: Limosilactobacillus urinaemulieris; assembly: GCF_932750685.1. Taxonomy (NCBI): domain Bacteria; kingdom Bacillati; phylum Bacillota; class Bacilli; order Lactobacillales; family Lactobacillaceae; genus Limosilactobacillus; species Limosilactobacillus urinaemulieris. The sequence continues at coordinate 106,470 of NZ_CAKOBX010000004.1, forward strand.
CCCAATTCAAGCAACGGATAAAGTTGGTTTTTATGACGGTGTTCTTCAAGAATTGCAAACTGTTATCTTAGACCGACTACCACAGGTTCAGCAGGCCAAAATTGTGCGCATGACTAGTTTTCTCAATATTTTGCGGGTTAGTGTGAATGATATGACTAAATTAAGTTTGGATGATCTGAACGTGGTTGACATGTCACTTTTATTAGATTATTGGAAGTTCCTTGGGGATGCATTGAGAAAGTTTTAGGTTAAATTTGTACATTGCGAAATCAGTTTACTAGGGTTATAGTAATAGTTGAGTAATGAATTAATCTATCAACTGAATTATGAAAAAGAGGTTAGCTTCTATTGCAGTAATTTAATGGAAAACAATTACTGTATTCTTGTGGATTTTATCCATAAGATAACCGCGATTCTGCTAACGGAATAATGATTTAGCAAAGGCAGTGGTAATATTATGGAAAATAAATCTGAAACGTCAGCAAACAATAAACAGGTCTTAACAACTAGTCAAGCACCGACACAATCTCTCAAAAGAGAAAGTGAATCAGCACCAAAAGACTTATCGACTAATAAGGATACAGAATCCTTATTTGTTGCGACTGCATTTACGTCAGCAACAGGGGAGGGCGAACCGCTCTCCTTACGGACGAAGATGAGTTTGGCTGATTATCGGTCAATGCTTCGGCAACAACTCGAGGATGCGCAGTCTGCGGTATCTAATAATGAATTATCGACAGAACCGGACGTTCAACAGACGACAACGGAATCTGCTGGAAAGAAAATTCAAACAATTTCTATCACCCAACCGCAAACACCAGCATTGGTTAATCCTGCAGCAGTAAAGGCAAAAGTTGACCAAGTTGTTGCTAAAGAAGTTGATGATCAAGACGGCGAGAAGTTTCTCCAAATTCCAATCCGGGAGATCCATTTTGTCATTAACAGTAAGCAATCGAATGCTTCAAAGCTAAAACAGTTTCTAGCTAATGGGGAGAGCAACCTGTTTAAAATTATGGGAAACGCAATTAATGTGGTTCCAGCAAAGCAATTTAGCGGTAAAGTTGCTCCGGTTAAGTTGAGTGTAACAACAGTTAATGGTGATCGGCATACGGTCGATTACGTTACCACAATCCTGAAACCAGCAATTGCATATTCTGCTGACCACCAAAAGGATCAAGTTGTTTTCCGTGCTGGAAATACTGATGTTCCTTTAAAGAAGGCTAATGTACAGCAGGTCTTCTTTGCTAAGGATGGTAATAACACAACAATTATTAATGTTACTGCTAATGGTCAAACTGTTGGTGAGGCACAAATCGATCCGGCAACTGGAGAAATTAACCTGGTTCAGTTATCAGGCTATACCGGTCAATTGGACGAGATTACTGTTTTGATTTACCTGAAGAACAATCAGGTAGTTAAGTGTAGCTATCAACCAGTATTTTAAGACTGAGCATTTAATTAACACTTGTTTAACGATTTGTTAATTAATAACGTTAAAAATAGAAGAAAATTATACCTCTATTCAAAAAGATAAAAGGCTAAGTGACGATGTTTACTTGGCCTTTTATCTTTTTGAACACTTGATAATAAATTTATTGTTATTTTTTTAACAAGTCACTTGAAAAGGAGAATGGAAGGGGCTAATATTAGGTTAAAATAATGTTAAGAAAATTTTAAGGTTATCAGTTGAAAGCCTTGCAGGAGGGACGTTAAATGACCGATTATGATCAAAAAATAAACACCAAACCTAATAACGTGGCCGGTCGGTCCGTTTCCGGCAAGGTTGACGGTAACGCTGCACTGGTTAACAACGTTAATGCTGGGATGGGCCAAAATAAGAGTAAAACAAAGGGTTCGCTTATCATCAATTCAGTTAGTGGTGATATGCAGCATCCCGTTCAAGTAGTTTCTTTCTCGCCTAATGCAGCGGGAAAGTATGATCCAATTAGTTTGAAGGCACCTCAAGGAGTCCTGCTTGACCAATATGGTAATCAAATTACTAGCTTTGATCCCACCACAATTGTAAAGGAAGGGCGAAACGCACAGATTTACCTTGCTAATATGTTTATTGGTGGTCGGCAACAAAGCTTTGGCTTGTTAGGGACACAGGTTCAGGAAAAGACAATTGATATTCAAAATGATCAGGGCGTCAAAACCTCATTTGCATTGAGCACCTCGCCATACCTTAATGATCCGCAACGGACGCAATTTGTTTCGTTTAACCAGAAGAGTGCTCAACAAGCGGTTGCTACTTTACCGGCACTAAAAGCTGATGAAAATGGTCAGCCGATTGCTGGTGCTAACGTGGGAACCTACCAATTAACATTTGTCGCAACTGATAAGCTATTCCAGTTAAAGGTAGCCTTTTATAATAACGACCTTCAATATGAGGGTAAGATTGCGCCGGTTTACATCATTGCTAATGATGAGTTCTCTCGTGTTGGATTCTTGCAATACCAGCCAAATACCCTTCTTCCGCAATACCATTTGCAGAGAAGGATCATGTTTAGTGATACAACAACGAGCTTGTTCCTATACACTAACTTAACGATTGAGCAGTACCAGACGATGATTAATAACCTATACAGTAATTCTAGTTATGTTCCGCAAATTACGGCACGGCGGTTAATCCTTCCTAATGGCCAGCCAATTTTAGAATTACCAGTGACTAAGTTAAGCTTCGTGGTTAATGGTCAGGAAACACCAGCTAAAGTATTAAAGCAAAAGTTAATTGGCGGTGGGGTAAATACCTTTACCTTAACCCAGGGAAACAAAATTCATTTTGAAGCGGCTGCCGGATTCAGTGGTCAAACGTCACCAATCAAGTTATTAGCGAAAACCGCAAATGGTGATTCACACGAAGTTGATTTTACAATTGACGTTGCGAAATATGATATTAAAAATACCACGTATGTTAATGGTCAGAATGGTCAATCAAAGGTTGAGGTTGTTGCCGGAAAGGTTCTTCCAAATATGAAGATTTCGGCTGCTCAGCCAGCAGTTTTTGTTAAAAATAACAAGACAACGACCGTTATCGAAATGACGGCAAATGGTGAACGAATTGGTGAAGCAGAGATTGAGACTGATAGCGGATTAATTACTTACTACCCAGAACGGTCATTTGTTGGGACGGTTGATCCCCAAACAGTTTGCGTCTTCATGCGCAACGGTCGTAAAATCTGTACTACTTATCAACCAACAATTCAATAGAAGAAACTTGTCGACGGGAACTTAATAGAAGCCATAAACGACTTCTGTTAAGTTCCTTTTCTTTTACCCTTAAACCTAAGTTATCAATTGAAAACCAAAAAGCAAAAGTACGGTACAGAAATCGCTAAAAAGTCTATAAGACAATCAACATATGATGGATATTTCATTAGATTAAATAATTATTTGAAACTTTTTCTTTTACCAATTAGCTTTAAATAAAAAATAAATTTGTATTTTCCAAAATAATGTTGCTTATTTGAAGTCACTAAATGCTGTTAAATAGAGTGATTGACAGCTTTTCCATATTCACTAACTAAATGCATAATTGAATGCCGATAAATGCCTTAACAGTAGTATTGCAGAGAAGTAAACAAGCGATAAATAAATTCAATCAAAAGTGTTAACATTTTCTAAGAATCGTAATAAACTATTACTTGATAGGAGTTTAATAAGTTTTTCATTTTCTTAATTAATTCATTACATTTACTTAACTATTTAATGAGAGGGAGCTTTTTTATGGTCAATCGGAGAAATAAAAAGAAGATGTTCAATTCTGATGACAGTAAAGTAAAGCTTTACAAGACTCACCAGGGTTGGATGAGTTCTCTGGATCGGTTCTTCAAGCTTCTTGCTGTTCAAGATAAGAACAGTGTTAAGGCAAAGAATGCGGACCCAGATGCATTAGACGAAAGTAAATTAAGTGACACGACAGAAGCTTATATTAAAGGGTTGTCTGCAATGACTGCCGTTCTTGGTGGTAGTGCAATGATGACCGGAAATGCTTTTGCTGATACTAATGTTCAAAAGCAAGCTAACTTAAACGGTGAACAAGTTTTAGGGACTGCTTCTCAGACTGAATCAACTTCAGCTTCCGTGAGCAACCAAAACTCTAGTACCGTTGATAGTTTAACCGCTAATAGTACTAGCCAATCACGGACTTACTCAGAAAGTAACGTTCAATCAAACAGCAACAGTACTAACTCAACTAGTATGAGCAATGCTTCAACTTCTGAAAGCGGTAGTACATCCACTTCAACAGCAAGTGGTTCTACTTCAACCTCAACTTCCAGCAGTTCAAGCACTAGTGGCTCAACTAGCTCCTCAACATCTACTTCAGGTGCTTCAAGTACTTCAGGTTCCACTTCAACCTCCGCATCTACCACTTCTGGCAGTGCAAGTACTATTGGTAGCCAAGTAAGCAGTACTAGTGGTTCAACTTCAGGTTCAAATAATAGCCTGAACACATCCGCTGCTAGTTCAACCGTTAACTCAATGAACAGCACCACACTAGGTGACAATGTTAACTTAGCTGGAACTGCAACATTAACAGTTAATGGTAAAACTATCCAGGAAGGTAATCAAAAGCTAACTGCCAAACAATTAGCAAATCTATTTGGTACTAGCCTTGTTCAAAAACAACAAACTGAGATCGTTACCAGCAAGGATAACGGTGGCGTTGATGTTTCAACAGTTGCTGAGTTCCAAAAGGCAATTCAAGACAAGAATGTTACTAACATTAACTTAGTCGGTAACATTGACTTCAGTAATTATGGATATGGTCAATTAAACATTAGCCACTCATTGAACATCAATGCTAATGGTTACAAGATGTACTTTAACGGCAATAAGGCTGGTTCTACGTATGTCAGAAATAATAACAATAACATTGCAATTAGTAATAGTACTGCTGATACCACTACTGAAGTTACTGTTAAAAACGCTGACATCTACACTTCTTCAAGTTATGGTGCATTCCGGCCATTAAGTAATCCGGGTAACACTAACTTAGTCCTTGAAAATACTAATATTACTGGTGGGACTGCAGTTCGTTCTGAAACTGTTGGTCAAGGTCAAAACAAGGTCACCATTAAGGGTACAGTTAACATTAATGCTGCTAGTTCTTACCAAGCAGAAAATGGAGCAGATGTTAACACTTACTTCTGGGCTAACCCAAACGATAGCCAGGGTACATCACAACTTTACATTGCTAATGGGGTAGATGTGAGCGACGGTGCAACCTTGAACATGAATGCTAATGGCTTAACCGCCTACAACGTTGATGCTCGGGACAACATTCATGCTCATGAATTTACTGTTGGCAACAACGCCACTGTCAACATGGAAGGCTCAACCACCGGTAACGTGATCATGAACCAACCAATTGCTGGTAATAGTTGGAACCAAGGTAATAGCTTTACTGTTGGTGATAACTCTAACGTTAACATGAAGTCATCTAACTTCAATGTTTTGATGAACAATGGTTCTTCAAATGATTATGAAAACAACGTAACCATTGGTAAGTCTAATGTTAACTTAACAATTGACGGTAGTAGTAATTCACGTTCTGATCAGGATGGCAATATCATGTCATTTGGTAGTAATAGTTACTACACAGTAAATGGTGGTCAAAGTGGAATTTCAACTGGTAATTCGTCTAAGTTCCAGATGGATATTAATAATGGTGCAACCTTAACAGCTACTACATATGGGGATGCATCTAACATTTCAACAAATCAGGCTAATGCTACCGTATCTATTAATAATCCAAACGTAGTTACCTTTAATAAAGGAACAGGTTATGTATATAACAGTACTGCTAGTCAACAAGATATCCATGTAGGAGTTAATGCTTCAAATATTGAAGTTACCGAAGCTGGTACTACTACTAAGTCAGCCATATTGATTAGTAGTTATGGAAACTATTCAAATGGTGGTGGAGTAGTTTCTGGAATATACATTAGTCCAACTGAAAATGTTAATACTGACTTACAAATTGCTAAGCAGCAACAATTAGCAACCAATCTTTTTGGCAATGTTAATAAGCCTAATACTACACAAGTTGTATACAACGGTAAAACAACGCTCAGTGAGTCAACCTCTAAGAGTACCAGCAATAGTGAATCGGCTTCTAAGAGTACAGCTGACAGTGAATCTAACTCAAAGAGTATTGCTGATAGCGAATCTAATGCATCGAAGTCAGCTTCACTTTCTAAGAGTACTGCCGATAGCGAATCTAATGCATCAAAGTCAGCTTCGATTTCTAAGAGTACAGCTGATAGTGAATCTAACTCAAAGAGCATTTCTGAGCAAAATTCTACTTCCAAGAGTATTTCGGAAAGCGAGAAGTCTTCAACTTCAGAAAGTATTTCAGCAAGTCAATCAAGCAGCTTAAGTACTCAACAAAGTCAGAGTAAGTCGACTTCTAAATCAACTAGTGATAGTCAAAAAGATTCATTAAGCACATCACTCAGTCAAAGTACATCAAGTTCACTTTCTACTGATCAAAGCAAGTCAACTTCAACATCTATCAAGAATAGTGAAGAGGCTTCAAGCTCACTTTCTACTAGCCTTAGCGATTCTACTTCTAAGTCTGAAAGCTTGAGCAAGTCACTTAGCGGTTCACTTTCTGCTAGTCAATCCTTGAGTACTTCAGCTTCAGATAGTAAGTCAACTAGTGAATCAGTAAGCTCCAGTGAATCTACTTCAACGTCTATCAAGGATAGTCAAAGTACTTCTGCCTCAGCTAGTGCAAGTCAATCTGAATCAACCAGCTTGAGTGATAGCAAGTCAACTGCTGAATCAGTAAGTGCAAGTCAATCAACTTCAACTTCGATTAAGAACAGTGAAGAAACATCCAGTTCGCTTTCCACTAGCTTAAGTGACAGTAATTCCAAGAGTACGAGTTTAAGTGATTCAGTTTCAACTTCAGACTCAATTAAGAAGAGTCAAGACGCATCCTTGAGTACTTCATTGAGTGACAGCACTTCAAAGAGCGAATCAGTAAGCTCCAGTGAATCTACTTCGGCTTCAATTAAGAATAGTGAAGAGGCTTCAAGCTCACTTTCCACTAGCTTAAGCGATTCTACTTCTAAGTCTGAAAGCTTGAGCAAGTCACTTAGCGGTTCACTTTCTGCTAGTCAATCCTTGAGTACTTCATTGAGCAACAGCACTTCAAAGAGTGAATCAGTAAGCTCCAGTGAATCTACCTCAACGTCTATCAAGGATAGTCAAAGTGCTTCAGCATCCGCTAGTGCAAGTCAATCTGAATCTACTAGCTTGAGTGATAGCAAGTCGACTGCTGAATCAGTAAGCGCCAGTCAATCAACTTCTACTTCAATTAAGAATAGTGAAGAAACATCTAGTTCACTCTCCACTAGTTTGAGCGACAGCGTATCGAAGAGTACGAGCTTGAGTGATTCTAAGTCAACTAGTGAATCAGTAAGCTCCAGCGAATCCACTTCAACGTCTATCAAGGATAGTCAAAGTGCTTCTGCCTCAGCTAGTGCAAGTCAATCTGAATCAACTAGCTTGAGTGATAGCAAGTCGACTGCTGAATCCGTAAGTGCTAGTCAATCGACTTCAACTTCAATTAAGAATAGTGAAGAAACATCTAGTTCACTTTCAACTAGCTTAAGCGATTCTACTTCTAAGTCTGATAGCTTGAGCAAGTCACTTAGCAGCTCACTTTCTGCTAGTCAATCCTTGAGTACTTCAGCTTCAGATAGCAAGTCCAAGAGTGAATCAATCAAGAACAGTGAAGATTCATCCTTAAGCACTTCACTTAGTCAAAGCACTTCAAACTCACTTTCAACTGATCAAAGTAAGTCAGTTTCAACATCTATCAAGAATAGTGAGGATGCTTCAACTTCAGCTTCAGTAAGTCAATCTGAATCAACCAGCTTGAGTGATAGCAAGTCAACTTCTGAATCCGTAAGTGCTAGTCAATCGACTTCTACTTCAATTAAGAACAGTGAAAGTAGCTCAACTTCTGAATCAATCAAGGATAGTCAAAGTCGTTCATTGAGTACTAGCCTCAGTGCCAGTGAATCAACTAGTGAATCTGTTAAGAACAGTCAATCCACTTCAGACTCAATCAAGGATAGTCAAAGCGCTTCAGCATCCGCTAGTGCAAGTCAATCCTTGAGCACTTCACAATCTGACAGTACTTCGAAGAGTGCTAGTTTAAGTAATAGTACCAGTCGTTCACTTAGCGACAGCGTAAGTTCAAGCTTAAGCTCATCACTTTCTACTAGCCTTAGCGATTCAACTTCTAAGTCTGACAGTTTGAGTAAGTCACTCAGCGGTTCACTTTCTACTAGTCAATCCTTGAGTACTTCTGCTTCTGATAGCAAGTCTAAGAGTGAATCTGTTAAGAATAGTGAAGAATCATCGTTGAGTACTTCGCTTAGTGAAAGCACTTCCAGTTCGCTTTCCACTGATCAAAGTAAGTCAGTTTCAACGTCTATCAAGAATAGTCAAAGCGTTTCTGCATCAACAAGTGCAAGTCAATCTGAATCTACTAGCCTTAGTGACAGTGAATCAACTAGCAAATCTGTTAAGAACAGTGAATCTACTTCAACATCTGTTAAGAACAGTCAAAGTGCTTCAACATCAGTAAGCACAAGTCAATCCTTGAGTACTTCAGTATCTGACAGTACTTCGAAGAGTACTAGTTTGAGTGATAGTACCAGTCGTTCACTTAGCGACAGCGTAAGTTCAAGCTTGAGTAGTTCACTTTCCACTAGTTTGAGCGATTCTATTTCTAAGTCTGACAGTTTGAGCAAGTCACTCAGCAGTTCACTTTCTGGTAGTCAATCTGAATCTACCAGCCTTAGTGATAGTGCTTCTAAGAGTGAATCTGTTAAGAATAGTGAAGATTCATCATTGAGTACTTCACTTAGTCAAAGTACTTCCAATTCACTCTCCACTGATCAAAGTAAGTCAGTTTCAACTTCGATTAAAGAAAGTCAAGATGCTTCTGCTTCAGCTAGTGCAAGTCAATCACTCAGTACTTCATTGAGTGACAGTACATCCAAGAGCGAATCCGTATCTAACAGTACTAGTCGTTCACTCAGCGATAGTGCAAGTGCCAGTCTTTCATCAAGCCTCAGCACTTCTGGTTCACTCAGTACTAAAGCAAGTCAATCCTTGAGCACTTCATTGAGTGACAGCACTTCAAAGAGCATTAGTTTGAGCAACAGCAACTCAGTATCCGATAGCATTAGCAACAGTGCATCACGGAGCTTGAGTACTAGCCTTAGTGACAGTGCTTCAACTAGTGAATCTGTCAAGAATAGTCAATCCACTTCAGACTCGATCAAGGACAGCCAAAGTGCTTCTACATCAGTTAGTGCAAGTTCAAGCTTGAGTACTTCAGTATCTGACAGCACTTCAAAGAGTACCAGCTTGAGCAACAGCACCAGTCGTTCACTCAGCGACAGCGCAAGTTCAAGCTTGAGTTCATCACTTTCCACTAGTTTGAGTGATTCAACTTCTAAGTCTGATAGTTTGAGCAAGTCACTTAGTCGTTCACTTAGTTCAAGTCAATCTGAATCAGCTAGTCTTAGTGATAGCGAATCAGTATCTGACAGCTTAAGCAACAGTGCAAGTCGTTCACTTTCCACTAGTCTTAGTGACTCCGCTTCTAAGAGTGAATCAGTAAGTTCAAGCGAATCAACATCAGCATCTGTATCTAACAGTGCTTCTGCATCCGCAAGCGCTAGCGCAAGTCAATCCTTGAGCACATCAGTATCTGATAGCACTTCCAAGAGTGACTCCTTGAGCAACAGTACCAGTCGTTCACTTAGCGATAGTGCAAGTTCAAGCTTAAGTTCATCACTTTCAACTAGCCTTAGCGATTCTACTTCTAAGTCCGATAGTTTGAGCAAGTCACTTAGCGGTTCACTTTCTGCTAGCCAATCCGAATCCACTAGCCTTAGTGATAAGGCATCACGGAGCCTAAGCACGTCACTCAGCGACAGTCAATCCTTGAGTACAAGTCTTAGTGGTAGTATTTCAAAGAGTAATAGTCTTAGCGACAGCTTGAGCCGCTCCTTGAGTACATCATTAAGTGATGCTAACTCCAAGTCAGAATCCACTAAGGATAGTGCTGAAGCTTCACGGTCCACTAGTTTGAGCGAATCAGTTTCAACTAGCGAATCTGTAAAGCAAAGTGAATCAGTATCCTTGAGTACGAAGGAAAGTTCAAGTCTTTCAACTTCACTTTCAACTAGTCTCAGTGATAGTACTTCACTCAGCAACAAGGCTAGCCAATCCTTGAGTACTAGTCTTAGCGACAGTATTTCAAAGAGTAGCAGTCTCAGCGATAGCTTGAGTAGTTCCTTGAGTACTTCACTCAGCAAGAGCGACTCCTTAAGCACTTCTGTAAGTGATAGTACTTCAACCTCTGATAGCTTAAGCAACAGCGCAAGTCGTTCACTTTCAACTAGTCTTAGTGATTCTACTTCTAAGAGTGAATCAGTAAGCTCCAGCGAATCAACTTCAACATCTGTATCTAACAGTGCTTCAGCATCCGCAAGTGCTAGCGCAAGTCAATCCTTGAGTACTTCAGTATCTGACAGTACTTCGAAGAGCGAGTCCTTGAGCAACAGTACTAGTCGTTCACTCAGCGACAGTGTAAGTTCAAGATTGAGTTCATCACTTTCCACTAGTTTGAGTGACAGTACTTCAAAGAGTGACTCCTTAAGCAACAGTGCAAGTCGTTCACTTAGTTCAAGTCAATCCGAATCCACTAGTCTTAGCGATAGTGCATCAGTTTCAGATAGCTTGAGCAATAGCGCATCACGGAGTTTGAGTACTTCGGTATCCGACAGTGCTTCAAAGAGCGAATCCGTATCAGCTAGTGAATCAACTTCAACATCTGTTAAGGATAGTCAAGAAGCATCAGCAAGTGCTAGTGCAAGTCAATCCTTGAGCACATCAGTATCTGATAGTACTTCAAAGAGCGAATCATTATCTGGTAGTGCCAGTCGTTCACTCAGCGATAGCGCAAGTGCCAGTCTTTCGTCAAGTCTCAGCACTTCCGGTTCACTTAGTACCGAAGCAAGTCAATCACTCAGCACTTCCTTAAGTGACAGCACTTCCAAGAGTACCAGCTTGAGCAACAGCAACTCAGTATCCGATAGCATTAGTAATAGTGCATCACGGAGCTTGAGTACTAGCCTCAGCAATAGTGCTTCAACTAGTGAATCTGTCAAGAACAGTGAATCAACTTCAACATCCATTAAGGATAGCCAAGAAGCTTCAACTTCAGTTAGTGCAAGTCAATCCTTGAGTACCTCATTGAGTGACAGTACATCAAAGAGCGACTCCTTAAGTAACAGCACTAGTCGTTCACTTAGCGACAGCGCAAGTTCAAGCTTGAGTTCATCACTTTCCACTAGCTTGAGTGATTCTACTTCAGTTTCTGACAGTTTGAGTCAATCACTTAGCCGTTCACTTAGTTCAAGTCAATCTGAATCTACTAGTCTTAGTGACAGTGCTTCAACATCTGATAGTTTGAGCGACAGTGCATCACGGAGCTTGAGTACTTCAGTATCTGACAGTACATCAAAGAGTGAATCTGTATCAGCTAGTGAATCAACTTCAGTATCTGTATCTAACAGTGCTTCAGCATCCGCAAGTGCTAGCGCAAGTCAATCCTTGAGTACTTCAGTATCCGACAGTGCTTCAAAGAGCGAATCCGTATCAGCTAGTGAATCAACTTCCGACTCCATTAAGAACAGTCAGTCTGCATCTACTAGTGAAAGTGCTAGCGCATCGTTGAGCACATCACTCAGCAAGAGTACTTCAACTTCTGATAGTTTAAGTGACAGTGCTTCAACTAGTTTGAGTTCTAGTGAATCCGCATCATTGAGCACTAGTTTGAGTGGTAGCCAATCCGAATCCACTAGTCTTAGCGACAGCGCATCACGGAGCTTGAGTACTTCAATCTCAGACAGTCGTTCACTCAGCACATCTGTAAGTGATAGCGAATCAACATCTGACAGCTTAAGCAACAGTGCAAGTCGTTCACTTTCAACTAGTCAAAGTGACTCTGCTTCAAAGAGTGACTCCGTATCAGCCAGCGAATCAACATCAGCATCTGTATCTAACAGTGCTTCAGCATCCGCAAGTGCTAGTGCAAGTCAATCCTTGAGCACATCACTTAGCGACAGTACTTCAACTTCAGACAGTTTGAGCAACTCCGCTTCAACTAGTTTGAGTTCAAGTGAATCTGCATCATTGAGCACCAGCTTGAGTGGTAGCCAATCCGAATCCACTAGTCTTAGCGACAGTGCATCACGGAGCTTAAGTACTTCAATCTCTGACAGTCGTTCATTGAGTACTTCAGTAAGTGACAGTTCTTCAACATCACTTTCAACTAGTCTCAGTGACAGCACTTCACTTAGCACCAAGTTGAGTACTAGTGGTTCAACGTCAACTAGCCTTAGCGACAGCGCATCACGGAGTTTGAGTACTTCCGTATCTGACAGTACTTCCAAGAGTGAGTCAGTAAGTGCTAGTGAATCGACTTCAACATCTGTTAAGAACAGTCAAGAAGCTTCAACTTCAACTAGTGCAAGTCAATCCTTGAGTACTTCATTGAGTGACAGCACTTCAACTTCAGATAGTTTGAGTAACAGCACAAGTCGTTCACTCAGTGCTAGTGCATCAACATCATTGAGTTCAAGCTTGAGTAGTAGTCAATCTGAATCTACCAGTCTTAGTGACAAGGCTAGTCAATCCTTGAGCACCAGTCTTAGCGACAGTATCTCAAAGAGCAGTAGTCTTAGTGATAGTTTGAGTAGTTCATTGAGTACTTCCCTCAGCAAGAGTCAATCCTTGAGCACTTCTGTAAGTGATAGTACTTCAACTGCTGACAGCATTAGCAACAGTGCATCACGGAGCTTGAGTACTTCAGTCTCTGACAGTACATCAAAGAGCGACTCCGTATCAGCTAGTGAATCAACTTCAGACTCTATCAAGAACAGTCAATCAGTATCTGCTAGTCAAAGTGCAAGTGCATCATTGAGTACCTCAATTAGCAAGAGCACTTCAACTTCAGATAGCTTGAGTGACAGTGCTTCAACTAGTCTCAGTTCAAGCGAATCCGCATCGTTGAGTTCTAGTTTGAGTACCAGCTTGAGTGGTAGTCAATCTGAATCAACTAGTCTTAGCGACAGTGAATCACGGAGTTTGAGTACTTCAGTATCCGACAGTCGTTCATTGAGTACTAGTTTGAGTGATAGTGCTTCAACTTCACTTTCAACTAGTCTCAGCGACAGTACTTCACTTAGCACCAAGTTGAGCACTAGTGAATCAACTTCAGACAGTTTGAGCAGCAGTGCTAGTGCATCATTGAGTACTTCAATTAGCAAGAGCACTTCAACCTCAACTAGTCTCAGTGATAGCGCATCACGGAGCTTGAGTACTTCAGTTTCTGACAGTACATCAAAGAGCGAATCTGTATCAGCTAGCGAATCAACATCAGTATCTGTATCTAACAGTGCTTTTGCATCCGCAAGTGCTAGTGCAAGCCAATCCTTGAGTACTTCACTTAGCGACAGTACTTCAACTTCAGACAGCTTGAGTAACAGTACAAGTCGTTCACTCAGTGCTAGTGTAAGTTCTAGCTTGAGCGGCTCACTTTCAACTAGTCTCAGCGATTCTACTTCAGTATCCGATAGCTTAAGTCAATCACTCAGCACTAGTGTTAGTGATAGTCGTTCATTGAGTACTAGTCTTAGCGACAGCAACTCAGTATCAGACAGCTTGAGCAACTCTGCTTCAACTAGTCTGAGTTCAAGTGCATCTGCATCCTTGAGCACCAGCTTGAGCGATAGTATCTCAAAGAGTAGCAGTCTTAGTGATAGCTTGAGTAGTTCATTGAGTACTTCCCTCAGCAAGAGTCAATCCTTGAGCACTTCTGTAAGTGATAGCACTTCAACTGCTGACAGCATTAGTAACAGTGCAAGTCGTTCACTTTCCACTAGTCTCAGCGATTCAACTTCCAAGAGTGAATCAGTAAGTTCAAGCGAATCAACATCAGTATCTGTATCTAACAGTGCTTCTGCATCCGCAAGTGCTAGCGCAAGTCAATCATTGAGTACTTCACTTAGTGGTAGTGCTTCAACTTCAGACAGTTTGAGCAACAGTGCATCACGGAGCTTGAGTACCTCAGTATCTGACAGTACATCAAAGAGTGAATCTGTATCAGCTAGCGAATCTACTTCCGACTCTATCAAGAACAGTCAATCAGTATCTGCTAGTCAAAGTGCTAGTGCATCACTGAGTACATCACTCAGCAAGAGCACCTCAACTTCAGATAGCTTGAGTGATTCCGCTTCAACTAGTTTGAGTTCTAGTGAATCCGCATCATTGAGTACTAGTTTGAGCATCAGCTTGAGCGATAGCCAATCCAAATCAACTAGTCTTAGTGACAGCGCATCACGGAGTTTGAGTACTTCCGTATCTGATAGTCGTTCATTGAGTACTAGTCTTAGCGACAGCAACTCAGTATCCGACAGTTTGAGCAACTCCGCTTCAACTAGTCTCAGTTCAAGTGAATCCGCATCCTTGAGCACTAGCTTGAGTGGTAGTCAATCAGTATCTACTAGTCTTAGCGATAGTGCATCACGGAGCTTGAGCACTTCAGTATCCGACAGTCGTTCACTCAGTACTTCATTAAGCGATAGCGAATCAACATCACTTTCACTTAGCGCAAGTCAATCAACTGCTTCTGTCAGTGCAAGTCGTTCACTCAGCACATCATTGAGTGATAGCGAGTCTGTATCAACTAGTCTTAGTGACAGCGCAAGTCGTTCATTGAGTACTAGTCTTAGCGACAGCAACTCAGTATCTGGCTCCTTGAGCAACTCCGCTTCAACTAGTTTGAGTTCAAGTGCATCTGCATCATTGAGTACTAGTTTGAGTACTTCAACATCACTTAGTTCTAGTGAATCCGCAAGCTTGAGCACTTCAGTATCTGACAGTCGTTCACTCAGCACCAGCCTTAGTGACAGTACATCAGTATCTGATAGTTTGAGTAACAGTGCATCACGGAGCTTGAGTACTTCAGTATCTGACAGTCGTTCACTCAGTACATCTGTAAGTGACAGTGCTTCAACCTCATTGAGCACCAGCCTCAGCAACTCCAACGCTGATATGAGTCGGAGCTTGAGCGCATCTGCTTCATTGAGTACATCACTCAGCACGAGTGTATCTGTATCAGAAAGTCTCAGTGAGAGCGCAAGTCGTTCACTCAGCACATCCTTGAGTGATAGCACTTCCGTATCTGACTCCTTGAGTAACAGTGCAAGTCGTTCAATGAGCACTTCTGTATCAGATAGCGCATCACGGAGCTTGAGTACTTCAGTTTCTGATAGCAACTCTGTATCTACTAGCTTGAGCAACTCCGCTTCAACTAGTTTGAGTTCTAGTGAATCCGCATCACTTAGTCTCAGCGGTTCACAAAGTGCTAGTGCATCTGCAAGTGCCAGCGCAAGTCAATCATTGAGTACTAGTCTTAGTGACAGTGAATCAACTTCAACATCTGTATCTAACAGTGCAAGTCGTTCACTCAGCACCAGCCTCAGTGATAGTACTTCAGTATCTGACAGCTTGAGTACTAGTTCATCACGGAGCTTGAGCACTTCACTTAGCGATAGCGAATCTGTATCAACTAGTTTGAGCAACAGTGCAAGTCGTTCATTGAGTACCTCATTATCTGACAGTACTTCAATTTCTGACTCCTTGAGTACCAGTGCTTCAACTAGTCTCAGCTCAAGTGAATCTGCTTCAGCTAGTGCAAGTCAAAGCGCATCTACTAGTGCAAGTTTGAGTACTTCAACTTCAATGAGTACGAGCGCATCCGCATCACTTAGTCTTAGCGGTTCACAAAGTGCCAGTGCATCTGCAAGTGCTAGCGCATCAACTTCCGCTAGTCTATCAACGAGTGCTAGTGAATCACTCAGCACATCATTGAGCAACAGTGCTTCAGCATCCAGCTCCTTGAGTACGAGTGCTTCCGCAAGCCTTAGCGCAAGCGCATCAACTTCTGCTAGTGAATCTGCATCAACTAGTGCAAGTCAAAGTGCTTCAACCAGTGCAAGCTTGAGTACTTCAACTTCAATGAGCACCAGCGCATCTACAAGTCTTAGTGCAAGTCAATCCTTGAGCACCTCATTATCTGACAGTGCATCAATGAGTTTGAGCGCTAAGAACTCACAAGCCGAAGCAAGCCGTTCCGCATCCGCAAGTGCTTCAACCAGCCTTAGCACCAGCGAATCTGCTTCAACTTCTGCAAGTCAAAGCGCATCACGGAGCTTGAGTACTTCAGTTTCTGACAGTGCTTCAACATCAACATCACTTAGCGCAAAGCAAAGCCAAGTTGATGAAGCTACTAGTCAATCACTCGCAAGTCTCAGCTTGAGCATCAGTTCTAGTGAATCTGCTTCGATGAGTTTGAGTACTTCATCCAGTGCATCCGCATCAATGAGCACTTCAATTAGTGCTAGTGCTTCTGAATCACTATCTGCAAGCCTCAGCACTTCAAATGGTGATAACAGCACGAGCGAATCACATGCTGGATTAGATAGCGCAAGCATGAGTAAGAGTAAGTCAGAATCTATCAGTGCAAGTGAATCAACTAGTGCATCACTTAGTGCTAGCGAATCAATGAGTGACTCAATTAGCACCAGTGCTTCTGAATCATTATCCGCAAGCCTCAGTGCTTCTAACGGTAATAACAGCACAAGTGAATCACATGCCGCTGGTTCTAAGTCTGAAGGTACTTCAACTGGTAGCAACTCTAGTTCAGAATCAGTTAGTGCATCCGCTTCAACTAGTCAAGTTATCTCCAACTCCATTTCAAACAATGACCCAGCATCACGGAGCTTGAGTATCAGTGTTAGTGAATCACAATCTGCTAGTGAATCAGTACAACAAAGTGCAAGTCTCAGTGAAAGCTTGAGTAACGCTTCAAGTGTCAGCGGTAGCAATGGTGGCCAAACTTCAACCAGCATCAATAATGGTGGTAAGAACAATGGCAACCAAGGCAATAACGGTAACAACGCCGGTAACGCTGGTAACGCTGGTAACAACGGTGCTGCTAATAATGGCAACGGTGTAATCAACACTGGTAATACTGGCTTCGCTGGTAACGGTGGTCTTACTAACCTCGGTTACGATACAGGTGCAGGTCAAGTTGCATCAAGCCTTGACTTCGGTGCTGCAGGTCTTGCTGGTAACGGTGCTACTGGTACCGGAGCTGGTAATGGCGCAGCTGCTAGTCAGAAGGGTCACATGAGATTACCACAAACTGGTAATACTGGTAACGCTCAAATGTTAGCTGACCTTGGCTTCATCTCCGCAATGTTTGCTCTTCTTGGCATCGCAGGCGGTAAGAAGCGTAAGGATGACAATAAGTAGTCAGTGTTAAGTAACTAATGCGAAGTAATTCCGCATGAATAGAAATAAGGACTAATGGTCTTTCACCATTAGCCCTTATTTTTTGGTTTAAATTGAAAACGCCAGGATCGTATTTTCACTGATCCTGACGTTTTAGTTATTGATTAAGCCATTGGTTAAGAAAGTCCCGTAATTGCTCGACATCTTCTCTTGTTAGGGAGAAAGTATTGTCGTAAGTTTTTCCGTTGAACCCGACATTGGTAAGAAGAACCTCTAGTCGGCTGGCATTTTCCTGACTTGGCTTGATGCTGAGCTCATTTTGGCAACCATCATCGCGGTCTTCACCATCATAGCGAGAGTGAAACCACTGATCCTGGTTGCTGGTTTGATGACGATTCACGTTACCACCTCGTTTTTATTATAAACTAATCGGATCATTGAGCGCACGAGCTTTTTTAATCAGCCCCCGTTTCCAGGAATAAACCGTTTGACGGGAAACATGGTACTTTTCGGCAATCTCGCTGTCCTTGAGATCGAAGAGTAAAACAGCGTGCAGGTAGCGCTTTTCGTTTGGTGAACAATGTGCTTCTAGATGGATGAAGAAGTCGCTGTTTTCGCGACGGACAAAACCATGCTGGCTATTGCGATCCACGGTAAAGTGGTTATGAGTGTTTTCGTCCAGTGATTCATCATTGATTGAGCCAAGCCAGTGCTCTCTTTCCCAAAATTGGTGGCGTAATTGATCCAACAACCGCCAGTAGATTCGCTTATAGGCAAAGTTCATTAGCCGGCGTTCATTTTCTGGATTATTAGGATTGTCAGGAAAGTGAGTGTAGGCATGGCTAAAAATGAGACAGCCTTCCTGGAAGAGGTCGTCGTAACAGTCATGGGTTGGTAGAATGTGGAGTTGCTGAAGGACACTGTGAACGAGATTAATTCGCTTGTTTGTCGATAAGTAAACGAGGCCGTCAATTAATTTTTGATTTGTCATTTGGAAACATCCTTTGTGAGATTATTCCCAAGAGCTCTTGAGTAGCTTTAACTTAACAGGAAGCCGCTGACTGAGCGAATGATAGAAAATGAATTATGTTGCGCGAAAAACCATTGACGCCGGTTGCATAATCGTATATTGTATTATTCGTTAATTAATGAGCAATCTTTGCCGGCATTTTGCTCATTTTTGAAATTTGAAAGGGAGGCCACCTACATGGATGAAATTATTGACGTTTCACGACTAGGCGATCTTAAGAATTATTCAGTTACCACTGTATTTCAACCGCGATGGGATAATGTTTTACTGATGACACCGTATGACCGGAAGCGGACGTATATCTTGACGACCGATGGTGCAGAATTAGTATTGGAGCAACGATTGCAGGAGGTCTTGCGGAATTTTGGGGAGTTCGCTGGGGTTCATCAGATCGAAATGCAGACGTTGTACAGCATTGTTAAGGGACAGACTACGGGAATTATTGCTGGTCACTATGAACTGGTGCCAACATGTGGTCGGGGAAACAGTCGGGTTGCTTATTACATGGCCCATCATATTGATCATTACCAATTGAACCAGGAGAATAATGGCGTTTTGATTACTTTTAAGGGTTGTGATCAAAGGTTAGTTACGGTAGCCGTCGAAACATGCATGAAGACCTTTGAACGATTGCTTCATCAGGCGCATGAAGTTGGTAAGATCCAACTCGAATCGGTAAAGAATCTTTGTAATAGTTTTGGCATCGGCAACAATGAGGTTGGGCGCTTTACCTGTGAGACCACCGATCATGAACAATTCCTGCATCGTAAGCAATATGAACGGGTTTTCATGGATCAAATTTTGAAAGTAGTTGGGCAGACCGCAGATCGATGTTATGGTGAGGATTTTACGGCAGACTTTTACAAGCAATTACGGCGAATTCTTGGTCGATATTGAGATTATTTATGTACATAATACTAACAATTTGTCTGATAATCTGTTAGAATTCAACTGAAGGGGGATATTTTCAAAGCGGACAGGACATGGAAGTGTTATTATGATGAGTAATTCTAAACAAAGTGGTTTTGAATATGCAAAGAAAATTCTCGCTGATTCTGATCTGGTCGGGCTTGTTTTCTGGTTAGGATTCCGACCTTTCAATGAAGATGAACTATCTACTTTAATTGAGAGTTCGGATGAGAAAATTGAACTTGCCCTGCAGAAATTGCAGCAAAATGGTGTCGTAAATCCAATTAAAGATGATCAGGAGAAATGGACATTGACGAATGATGGCGACGACTTGCGAAATATGTTGATTTCGTTAAGTGTTTGGGGTCGCCAGCAGATGGATAATCAAGAAGAGATTATTCCAGAATTGATTGTTGAGCCGGAACGAGTTGCTAACCTGAAAGAATTGGTTAAGTTTCGTGACGGTGTTCTGCGTAAGTACATGAATATCTAATAAAAAGTTGTCTCATAGGGGACCAGAGCATTCCGCACTGAAAGGTGGGGGATGCTTTTTTGATGGAAAAATAAGTTAATGGTCGATAAAATTTTGCTAAATTTAAAATGAGCTTATTTGACTAATATGATGATTCTTTCAGGTGCTAAATTATGATTGCTGTTCTTAAATAGTTTGATAAATTCAATGCTGACAAGGAATACGAACGTTACTCCACGTGGAGGGGAGGAGGGGGTGAAAGATCGCTTCTAATTACTTTTCTCTTGATAAATAATTTTTAGCGAGATTTTAATCTCCTATTAGAATGGCTTTAATTAGCTAAATGAAAGTGGTAAGATACAAAAGTTAAAGTTTATGGAAAAATTAAATAATTTACTAGTGGGGAGAAATAAGTATGACGGAAAATGATTGGTCTTCAAAAAATAGCGTAGAGAAGCACCATCATCACAAGCATCATCATCGCCACCATATGCGACGGGGATGGAAGATCTTTTGGTCAATTTTCGGGGTGTTAGTTGCAATTCTACTGATTTTTGCGGGGGTTGCTTACCATAATCTCACCGTTACTACTGGCGATATGTACAGCACTTCTGGAGCAAATCCCAAGAGAAATGCACAAAAAGTACTAGCACAAAAAAAGCCAGTGTCGATCCTATTAATGGGAACCGATACTGGTGAATTTGGCCGAAGTGATAAGGGGCGGACAGATACCTTAATGATCATGACCCTTAACCCGAAGACAAAGACAACCACGATTGTTAGTTTGCCACGGGATATGAAAGTTAATTTACCTGGCTATCCAGAGTATTCGCCATCAAAGATTAACGCTGCTTATACTTATGGTGGCGTTAAGGAATCAATTAACACGGTACAGAAGGAATTTAACGTTCCAATTGACTTTTACCTGTTAGTCAACATGAATGGTCTGGAAAAAGCCATTAATAAGGTTGGCGGTGTTGATGTTGTTTCACCATTAACCTTTAGTTACGAGGGACACTCTTTCCAAAAAGGGAAGAAGTATCACTTAAATGGAGAAACAGCTCTCGCATTTAGTCGGATGCGGCATGAGGATCCAAATGGTGACTATGGTCGTCAGCAACGGCAACGGTTAATCATTGCGGCCCTTCTAAAGAAGTCCGTTTCTTACAAGACCGTTTTGAACCGGAGCTTCTTACATTCAATCGCGGATAGCTCCCAAACGGACTTAACGATGCACGATATGATGCAGCTCGCTCAGCACTATTCCGCTGCCCGTGACCACATCGTTCAAGACCATGCCGAAGGGGATAACGACAACGAAGGCGGGACTTCCTTCCAAGTGGTTAACCACGATGAACGGCAACGAATTAGTGATTTGTTGGAAAAAGCTTTAGAGTGAGAGCCAGCAAAGAACTTGCGGAAGGCTAACAATTTCTCCCGACAACGGCGTCTTGCGCCTAGGAGGGAGGTTGTTAGCCCTAGCAAGTTCCTGGCGAACACGTTTCGCCTTTGTTGCCTAACCCTACCTTATTAATGAATAAAAAATCTAAACAACAGGAGAATCAAAAGTGAATACTAATAGTTCTACCGAAAATGCAAGTCGGGAAAACCAAATTGACTTGCACCGGTTAATGGAAATCTGTCGCGATCACGCCAAACTGTTCATCCTTTGGACAGTGATTATGGGAATTGTTGGTTTTGTGGTTGCTGAGTTTGTTATTACCCCACAATATACAGCTTCAACCCAAATCTTGGTTAACCAGAAGCATGATAACGCTGACGGCCAAGCGTATAACAACCAGCAAGCTGATATTCAAGTGATCAATACCTACAAGGACATCATCACTAACCAAGTGATCCTTTCTAAGGCCAGCAAGCAGTTGGAAAATCCTGTCAAGGTAATTACGCCAGCAAAGAAGGCTGTTTACCGTGAGAACGCGAATGGTCGGCGGGTGTTGGTTCGTTCAGCTAAGCCAGCAGTAGTGGAACGGACAAATGGTAAGTCCTACCACGTTACTACCACTCAGCTGAAGAAGGCAATCTCAGTTCAAACCCAGCAAAATTCTCAGGTCTTCACCTTGAATGCCAAGACGAATAACGCTGAGGAATCAGCTGCGATTGCTAATACGGTGGCTTCTGTATTTAAGCAACAGATTAAGCATATTATGTCAGTTAACAACGTGACAATTATTTCACGGGCGAATACACCGAAAGCTGCTGCATTCCCAAACAAGAAGCTCTTTACCTTAGCAGGGGCTGTATTAGGACTTCTCCTTAGCTTTGCCTATGTTCTGATTAAGGAATTAACCGACACCACAGTGAAGAGTGACGACTTCTTGACGAATGAGCTTGGCTTAACCAACCTTGGTGCAGTTGGCCACATTCAAATGAGTGCCGACCAAGATGGAATTGGCGCTAGTCACTCTGCCGACCATCACCGACGGGTTTAAGGAGGTTTCCTAAGATGAGTTTATTCAAAAAGAAAACGAATATTAGTAATGAAACGATCCGTTACGGGACCAAATTAATTACCGTCAAGGATCCCAAGAGTGTCATCTCTGAACAATTCCGGACAATCCGGACAAACATTAGCTTTATGGGAATTGATCACCCAATCAAGACCTTGGCCTTCACTTCCGCCAACATTAGTGAGGGGAAGTCAACCGTTACTGATAATATTGCGGTTGTTTGGGCCAATTCTGGTAAACGAGTGTTATTAATTGATGCTGATCTACGCCGGCCAACACTCCACCAGACTTTTAATATTGCTAATCGTGAAGGGTTAACTACTATTTTGACCAGTGATGCCGCAGAAATGGACATTACGAATATGATTAAGAAAACAGAGATTGATAATTTATCAATTTTGACTTCTGGACCAATTCCGCCCAACCCCGCTGAATTATTGAATTCTCAACGAATGCAAGCATTGATTGCTAGTGTCGAACAAAATTATGATGTTGTAATTCTTGATGTTCCGCCAATTCTTGCCGTGTCTGATACCCAAGCGTTGGTTAGCCATCTTGATGGGGTTGTTTTGGTTGTGAAGATGGGGCAAACAGAAAAAGCTGGCCTTAAGCGTTCAGTTGAATTATTAAAGCTGGCCCATGTCAATATCCTGGGCTACGTAATGAATGATGTTGGCCGGAATGGCGACTCTGCTTACGGTTACGGCTATGGATATGGTTACGGCTACGGGTATTCATCAGATAATAAGTAAGGACTGATTAGTTATGGTAATGGTTGATCTACATTGTCATCTTCTTCCGGGAATTGACGATGGCTCCAAGAATATGGAAATTTCATTACGATTAGCACGCGAGGCGGTCGAAAATGGGGTGACCCATGCCTTGCTGACGCCACATCACATGAATGGTCGTTACGTTAACCATAAACAAGATGTTATTAAGTTGACGAACGATTTTCGGGAGCAATTAAAGGCGCGTCAAATTCCATTAACCGTTTTTCCAGGACAGGAAGTGCGGATCAATGGACAGTTAATTGATGCATTGGATCATGATGACATCCTGTTTGCGGATGAGGATAACCGTTACCTAATGTTAGAATTTCCGGACGATGATGTGCCACATTACACTAATCAAATGATCTTTGAACTTCAACAACGGGGGATTGTTCCAGTAATTGTTCACCCCGAACGGAATACCAAGATTATGGAACAGCCGGACTTGTTGTACCAGATGCTGGAGAAGGGATGTTTATCTCAGATTACTGCGAGTTCATATGTCGGGACATTTGGTAAGAAGGTTGAGGATTTTAGCCGAAAACTGATTGCTAATGGTCAGGGTTACCTGTTTGCTTCTGATGCCCATGATTTACCAGGGCGAAAGTATGAGATGCGTCAGGCATTTGATAAGTTGAGTCAGGAGTTTGGTCCGGATTTAGCTAAACGGTATGGTGACAATGCTCGAGCAATTATTAATGGGGAAAATGTTCCCGTGAATGAAGTACAGCCGCTGAAGAAAAAGAAGCATTTCTTGTGGTGGTAAGTGTTAGTTATCGAATATAGGGGAGGAAAATAAAAGTGACTAAGGTGTTAATCACAGGTGGAGCCGGATTTATTGGCTCGTTTTTAGCTCACAAGCTAGTTAATTTAGGTTGTGACGTTACGATCGTAGATGACCTTTCGATGGGACGTAAAGAGAATATTGAAGATATTGATGTTACTTTTTATCAACATGATGTCTGTGATCATCAGTTTATGCACGAGCTGCTTACTAAGGGAAGGTTCGATTATATTTATTATTTAGCGGCTGTATCAAGTGTCGCTGATTCAGTAGAACGCCCACTAGAAACTCATGAAGTAAACCAAGAATCAGTGGTTGATACTCTTGAATATATTCGTAAAGAACAGCTACCGATTAAGAAGTTTCTGTTTACTTCTTCGGCAGCTGTTTATGGAAATTTACCTGATTTTCCTAAGCGGGAGGATTCACATGTTCAGCCATTGACTCCATATGCGATTGATAAGTATGCGTCTGAACGGTTCACCATTGATTACGGTAATTTATATGGTTTACCTACTGCAGCAGTTCGTTTCTTTAATGTTTATGGACCTCGACAAAATCCTGATTCACCTTATTCAGGGGTTCTTTCGATTATTACTAAATGTATGAAAGAAGGCCGACCATTTACATTATACGGTGATGGCTCGCAAACTCGTGATTTTGTTTATGTGGATGATGTTGTCAATGCTTTGATCACTATTTCAAAACAGAACGGTAAACCTCGAGTATATAATGTAGCAAATGGTGGGGAGACACCGTTGATTGATGTTATTCACACATACGAGAAAATTTCTGGTAAAAAGATTTCAATTAACTATGAAGAAGTTCGGAATGGCGATATTAGTAAGTCTAAAGCTGATATTAGCCGGTTAAAAGAAATTGGCTTTCAGCCTCAATGGTCGCTTGAAGATGGTTTGAAGAACTACTGGGATTATTATTCAAAGAATTAATCTATTGGAGGAGAAGCAAATTGCAAGCATTAGTGGAAAATATAGATGATAGTAAGAAAAAGTTAAAGTTCCTAAGTATGATCGGTACGCCTGTTCCTAAGTCAAAACTAGTTGGGAAAAGAATTTGTGATATTATTTTTGGCATTTTATTTGGAGTCATTAGTTTACCGATTATTTTAGTGTTTGCAATTATAATTAAACTCACTTCAAAGGGCCCTGTCTTTTTCAGACAAAAACGGGTTGGTTATATGGGGAAGCCAATTGTTATTACTAAACTACGGTCAATGCGTAATGATGCAGAAAAGATGACTGGTGCAGTTTGGGCTAAGAAGGATGATCCACGAGTAACAACAGTAGGTAAATTTATGCGAAAGACTCGTGTGGATGAATTACCACAATTTTGGAGCATCATTAAAGGTGATATGAGTTTAGTTGGCCCTCGACCAGAACGTTTTGTTCTTACTGAAGAGTTTTCTGAAAAATGGCCTGATTTCCCACGAAGATTGCGGATTATTCCTGGATTAACCGGCTATGCTCAAATTCACGGTGGGTATGATCTTAAGCCAAATGAAAAATGTAAGTTAGATAATTATTATATTGATCATTATTCATTGGAATTTGACTTTAAGATAGCGTTTGAAACATTGAAAATTATTATTACTGGTGATGGAGCAAGATAATGGAGCAAGCACCTTTTTTTTCTGTAATATTAAATACCCATAATAATCAAGAAACCATTGTTAGAACATTTGAATCGGTATTAAATCAAACTTATAAATCATTTGAAATTATTATAGTAGATGATTGTTCAACTGATTCTACAATTAATTTTATTAATAAAATTAATTGTAGAGAAAAATTTATTCATTTAATAAGATTAAACAGAAATATGGGAGTTTCTTACGCAAGAAATATTGGTATAAAGAAAGCAAAAGGAAAATATATTGCTTTTATAGACGGAGACGATCTTTGGAAAAGTGAAAAATTACAAAAACAGCATGACTTTATTTTGCGTTGGGATGCTGAGTGGGTTTTTAGTAACTATTCGGTAGTTAATAATAAATATCAATATTTAGGAGAACGTGTAAGAAAATACGGCATTTATACTTATAAGGAAATTATTTCAATGGGGAATCCTGTTGGAATGTTGACGGTGGTAGTAAAAACTTCTATTTTGAGAAGTAATCATTTTAGAAATATTAAACATGAAGATTACGATTTATGGATTAGGCTTTCAAAAAAAGGGATTCCAGGATTTTTGATGTTAGATAGCCTATCTTATTATATGAAGCATAAAAATTCTGTATCTGCTAATAAACTTCAATCTATTAAGTGGACTTTTGAAGTTTTTAGAGCAAATCATATTAATATTATATTTAGTGTTTTTTTAACTTTAAGATATATTATTAATTATTTTTATAGGAAGAAGGAGAAAGCATTATGATACCCAAAATCATACATTACGCTTGGTTTGGCTCAGAAAAACCGGAACAGATTAAAAACCGGGTAAATGAGTGGAAAAGTGTGTTGCCAGAATGGAAATTTATCTGTTGGAATGAAAATAATTATGACATTCATAAATTTAAGTTTTCTGGGGATAAGTATGATAAAGGGCAATACGGATATATTGTTGATGAGTTGCGATATGATGTTCTTTATAATTATGGCGGGTTTTATTTAGATACAGATGAGGTAATAAAAAAGGACCTAACTCCCTTGTTAAATAATAGAATGGTTTGGGGATTTATGTATGATAATAGTATATCTGGTGGTTTAATAGGTTCTGAACCACAGGAAGAATTCTTGATGTATTTATTAGATACGTATGCCGGTAAAATTAATACCGACATTTATAATAAATTGGGCAATTTTACTAGTAATCCTATTATTACTAGTATTTTTTTGAGAAAGTGGTCTTCTTTGAAATTAAATGGGGAAAAGCAGGAATTAGAGAACGGAATAATAATTTTTCCCAAGGATTATTTTTGCTATTTAAGTAGGAATAATAAAGCAAATTACGCACAACATCTATTTGATAATTCTTGGGGAGTAAAAAATAAGGGAATGTATGGATTTATGAAAAGAAAAGTTTCTTCGCTTTTTCCATATGCTTTTTCTAAAATTTCGGCTAAACGAGGTGCAAAAATTGCCGAGCAAGATATGAAATTGATAAGAGAGTAGTGAATTTATGAAAATAATATCTGAAATAATTATTATAACTTTGTTGCTATTCTTTTTTCCAGCAATAGCAGGCATTATCTTTTTAGTAGCTGCTTTCTTTAGTTCTGGAAAGAAGCCCTATATTTACTTACTGCTCTTTTGTACGTTAACTAGCTTACTTTTTTTAGATATAATACCTGGATATGGCTTAGATTTTGATAGGTACATGCAAATAACCAGTTCTTTAAAGTTCATAAAGATTTCATCTTTACATGATTTATATGAATTTTATAAAGTAAACGCGATGAATGAAACTAATAATTATTTATTTATGTTAATTCAGTATTTTTGCTCAAAATTTAAGGTAGGTAATTTACTTTCTGTTATATCCGTCTTTCTTTCTTCTTTTTTCTGCATTTTTCCCTTCTTAGATATTGTTCAGAAAGAAGATAAGCATAGATTTTTAGCACTTTGCTTAGGATTTATTTGTCTAAATATTTTAGGGTACGGATATATGGCAAGTGTAATGAGATGGTCACTAGCAGTAACGTCATGTTTATTTGTTAATTATCTTTTTTTTATACGATTAAAAGAAAAAAAGAAATGGGCTTTTCTTTTATTAATACCGCTACTATTTCATTTAGGAATAATTTTAGCTGTAGTAATGTCGTTCTTTGTCTTAGTAGCGAAGAGGGTCAGATTATCTGAGTTAATTATATATATAATTTGTGTTCTTGTATTTTTATTTACTTCAATTAATGGATCGAATTCCACAGATCTTACTGGGCAACTATTAAACACAACTAAAATTTATTCTAAAAACTTTTTAGCATCAGGGCAAACTAGAAATGCTGTAATTTTGAATATAGTTATATATACAGCGTATATTATTTTAATATTAATTAATATAGTAATTCATAGGTTAAGCCCAGACGTGATAAATCCATTTACCAATTTGTCCATACTTGCCATTATCTCTACTCTACTACTTTCTACAAGATACTTGATTCTTATTCGTTTTATTTCATTAGCTACTTTTTTCATAGCCGTCGATATATTGCTTACAGTAGCAAATGAAAATCATTTTATAAATTTCTCGGAAGGAAAAGGATTACTTGTGTCTTTACTATTTGCCTTTGACATTTTTATTTCTTTTATTTTTGGATATGCTTCTTTTTGTCAATTTACATTTCCTGTTGGTTCGTTAAGAATATGGTTTGTTAGTATTTTTTACTTAATTAATCATGCAATTCTTATAGGGTGATTAGAATTATTTGGTAATTATAGGTAACACTTAATGATTTGTGCTTGAATTAACATTAAATATTATTAATGTAGATGATTTAGTGTTAAAAATGATTAATATCTATTCGGAGAACAAAATGAAAAAAGTTAGTTTAATTTTACCTGTTCACAATTCACAACAATATTTGGAAGAATGTTTGCAAAGTATTAATGATCAGATTTATAAAAATTTTGCATTAATAATAGTTGATGATGGCTCGAAGGATAATTCGATAAAGATAATTGAAAGTTTTATAAATTCGACAAAGATATCTGTTAAATTTATTAAAAATACTGTATCAAAAGGTGTTTCTGTTTCTAGAAATTTAGGACTTAGTGTTGTAGATACTCCCTTCGTTACTTTTATGGATAGTGATGATATTATTTCACCTTTTCATATTCTGAACTTAGTTAAAGGAATGAATAGTAATGATGTAGTTTTATCGATAACCAGTGTTACTAGAAATATAAACAAATTAGATAAGGTAAGGAGTAAACGCTTTATTTATGACTGTGATAAGGCAATAATAGGTATTCTTGGGTGGAGAGACATTCAAGGATTTGTTTTTAATAAATTATTTAGAATGTCTATTATTAAAAAAAATGGAATAAATTTTAAAGATAATATACATATATCAGAAGACCTATTATTTGTAGTAAGTTATTTTAGTTTTTGTGATAAATTTAGAGCATCATTTAATAAGAGTGAAACATATTTTTATAGAATTAATAAAAATAGTGTTATGCATAAAAAAATTTCAACTGATTTAATGAAAAAACAGTTGGAGGAACAATTAGTTGTTTATTCAGAGATTGAATTAATAATAGAAAAAAGGAAATTTAGTAATGCAGTGATAGCAAAATTTTATGAAGATTATCTAATTTTAATAAATAATATAAAATTCAAAGAAAGAAAAAATGGACTAATGATTAACGGGAAAAATAATCATAAGCAATATACAAGTCTAAAGGATAAGTATCTACTGAAAACACTTTTAGATATCTCAATTCCAGTAAAAACAAGACTCATTTTTTTAATTAGATTAATTTTAAATAAAAGGGTGATTTAATGAAATTAGCAATTATTACACCATTTTTCCTACCTGTTCCTTCGGTTAAAGGAGGAGCAGTTGAGCAAATTATAACATATTTTATTTACGCAAATGAAAAATATCATTTCTATGATATTGATTTATATACTATGTCATCAGACAAATTAGATGAGTATTCTTTTAAATATACAAATATTATTCAAATAAAAAACATGCAAGAACATGTATTAATAAAAATATATTATATGTTTAATAATATTCTTTTGCATTTATTGGGGCGCGGTAAAAGTAAAAGTTATATAGGTTATAGGATCAGAAATGTTTACAAAAAGAATTTTTATGATATTACTTTAGTGGAAAATAATATGGATTTGTATAATTCATTAATAAAAGAAAAAAAGAATGAAAAATTTATTTTTCACCTTCATAATGATTTTAACAATGGAGATGCTGGGAAAACACTTTTTAAAACAAAAAATATCATTAATACTGCTGATAAGATAATTGTTGTAAGTAATTATTTAAAAAAGAAACTTCAAAAAATTGGAGCAGAAAATGTTTCAGTTGTGTACAATGTTTTTTTATCTAGACGATTTGAAACAGTATCGGAAGAGAAAATTCAAAGATTTAAAAGTAGATTGAATATACCAACTAATAAGACAATATTTACATTTATAGGCAGATTAACTCCTGATAAAGGGGCTAAAGAGTTATTAGAGTCTCTACATTTATTAAAGAATAAAGAAAATATATACTGTTTAATTATCGGTGATAATCTTTATGAGGGGAACATGCATAATAAATATAAAAACAAGCTTGCTAAATTAGCAGGTTCGTCAGGAATTTCTGTAAGATTTATGGGGTATATGGAAAATAAAGATCTACCAATAATATATTCTTCCTCAGACTGTATAGTTATCCCTAGTCAAGTTGAGGAGGCATTTGGCGTGGTTGCATTGGAGGCAATGGCTATGGGTAAACCAGTTATTGCCTCCAATGTTGGTGGCTTACCTGAGGTGTTATCACAGAAAGGATCTATTTTAATTAATAATAATGATCAGTTTGTTGAAAAATTTGCTGAAGCAATAGATATTATATCTTCAAAAAAATTATTACGAAAAAAAATGGGTAAAGCAAATTTTGAAAAAAGCAAGATTTTTCCCAATAATGAGTTTAAATATTATAAAGAGCTGGCAAAGGAATTAGTATGAATGTATGAAAAAATCAATTAAATTAAATGCATTTTTAAATACAGTAAGAAATGTAATGAGCTTAGTCTTTCCCTTAATTACTTTTCCATATGTATCACGTGTGTTAAATGTTAATGGAATTGGAAAATATAATTTTTCAAGTTCTATAGTTAGCTATTTCTTTCTAATTGCCACTTTAGGAATTGAACAATATGCAGTACGGGAAGGCTCTAAAATTAGAGATAGCAATAAAAAAATCAATATATTTGCAAATCAGATTCTAACAATTAATGTTTTTTCTGCTACTTTTGCATATATATTACTTCTTATATGTTTGCTAATTTTTTTAAATAAATTACATTCTTATTTATTATGTATTCTTATTTGTAGTATTCAGATTGGCTTTTCAGTTTTAAGTGTAGAGTGGTTGTATACAATTTATGAGGATTTCCTGTATATAACGCTCAGAAGTATTATCTTTCAGATCTTGTCAATAATATTACTATTCACTTTTGTAAAAAGTCCGGGGGATTATTTAAATTACGCCGCTGTATCAGTGTTTTCATTGGTTGGCTCTAATGTATTAAATTTTGTTAGGGCAAAGAAGCATTTTCAACTACATCTAGATTTTCACTTTAACTGGTGGGAACGAATGCGCCCTATTCTAATAATATTTGCGGCAAGTGTTGCAAATGTCATTTATGTTAATTCTGATTTAACCATTTTAGGATTTATAAAGAATAATTATATTGTTGGAATTTATACAATCTCAAGCCGAATCTATGTAATCTTGAAAAATGCAGTATCGGCTATGCTATTAGTATCAGTACCACGATTAGCTTTTTATTATGGTAGAAAAGAAGTAAATAATTTCAACTTATTACTAAGTAAGGTACTTAACGGTTTAATTATTATAATTCTACCTATAGCAACGGGGCTATTTATGTTGAGTAGACAAACGGTACTTATTATATCCGGTGCACACTTTTTGAGATCAATTACTTCTCTTAAAATACTTTGTTTTGCGCTAGTATTTTCAATACTTGAAGTTATTTTGAGTACATGTGTTTTGATCCCCCTTAAAAAGGAGAAGTATGTATTAATAAGTACATCTTTAAGCGCCTTAGTTAATGTTTTATTAAATTTACTATTGATACCAAAGTTTAATGAAAATGCTGCAGCTTTTTCTACAGTAATAGCAGAGTTATTACTATTTTTGATGAATTATTATTTTTGTAGAAATATTGTAAAAAAGATTTTCTTTTCAAAAGAGTTTTTGACGAATTTTTTAGAGTCAGTTTTGGGATGCATGGCAATCTGCATTATTTGTAAACTTGTACTGCAAACTGTCCCATCACTTCTATTTGGAACGACAGTAACAGTTATCTTAGGAGTAATTTCTTATACTATTACACTTCTACTATTTAGAAATAAGTATGCAATTTCAATTTTTAAGATATTATTGCAAAAATTAGGTTATTAATTATCAATTATATACTATTATTAATCTTGATCAGAACTGATTACACTTTACAAATATTGAAAATCACGCTAATCGGCGTATCAATATAGTTATTGAAGATAGTTTTATTATTTTACAAACTTACAAATGGCAAGGTGAAATTAATGAAAAAAAGAATTTCAAATATTGAATTTTTAAGAATTCTAAGCATGATAATGATAGTAATATCTCACATTTCACTTTATACAAACTGGGAAGGAATAAGTAACCTTTCTCCTTACAGCACAGTAAGATTGTTAGGCTTTGATACACTTGGACCTATTGGAGCGGTCTTGTTTTTTATGATTCCAGGTTTTTTTGCACGTGATTATGATGTTGATAAAGCTATTTATAAATCACTCTATAAAATTAAATCAGTTTGGATAAAGACATTTTTATATTCTGTATGTATTTTATTTATTTGCTACCTATTATCTTTAACTAAAATTGGTTTAAAAAAAGCTGTTGTTGCTTTTTTCCCTTTTTCATTTAACGAATATTGGTTTGTGACTGCGTATATACTGCTTATATTAAGTTCACCATTTATTAACTATATTTTGTTTAAGTGTTCTGAAAAGCAGACGAACTATTTGGTCCTTATGTTATTTTTATTACTCTTTTTAGAGTTGGTAAATAATTCACTAGTTAGTCGATACTTTCTTGCTTTGGAATCATATATTATTGGGTTTAAAGTTAACTTTTATAAGGAAAAAATAAATTCTTACAAATGGACTATTTGGCTTTCATTAATCGCATTTTGTTTAATTGACGTATGTACAATATATTTTTCACGAGCTATAGGTATGGAATTTTCACATTCAGCTCATTTTACCCAATATGTTTTAGCAGTAGTAATAGCTACTTTTATTTTTACATTGTTCTCAGTAACTCAACCTCTTTATTCTAAAATTATTAATACATTAGCAAAAGGGATGTTTGCAGTATATTTAGTTACTTCTAATCCTAACTTTCAGGATTATTTCTATAATTCAATAATTCAAATGAATAAATATCAAGATAAATTTTATTTACCACTAGTTGAGATCTTAGTGACTATTTTAATCTGTCTTTTCTTCGGCTTATTAGATGTATGTTTGACTAGTATTTTTAAGATTTTTAAAAAGGTCAAATAATAATTATAAAGAAAGCGTTTAGAACATTTTAAGTACTACTCAGTATCAAGAACATCTTTCTATTTTTGCGATCAATCAAGGGTTAGGCCTTCACTGACTCCTTGGTTAATTTCTGATATTGCATTTAGATTATAAATCTGGGAAATTCCTATTAGGAAGGTTTAAAGAATAAACAGATATATAAACAATAATTCTAACAGGAGAGAAGAAAATGAAAGAACTTATCCTTCAAACTAATGATCTAACAGAATATATAGAAAAAATATTGAGTTGTAAGCATAAGCATGATAAGGAAGTTCTTTATTATCGGGGACAAAATAATATCAGTTATAAATTATTACCAGCAGTATTAAGAAATAAAAACTATTATTTGAATGAAAGTGAACTATTTAATAGTTTTTTATCTGATTCTCCTAATTTGTTCAAAAACTGTAAAAACAACTATGATCGTTTAACAATTATGCAACATCATCAGCTTCCAACACGCCTTTTAGATGTGACCAAAAACCCGTTAATTGCTTTATTTTTTGCTTGTTTAGATAGTGAGGATAATGACGGTTGTGTATATATTTTTTCTGATAGGATAGATAGTAATAGTCTAAAAAGGACACTTGATTTTTTGCGATTTCAAGGAGTAAGTAAAAATCTTGATGAAAATTCTTCTAATTTACATAAATTTTTCAATAAGACCCCATATAGTGATGAAATAGAACTTGAAGCATCATTAATTAGGATTAGTATGAGTGATCGTACTAATATCTTAAGAGAAGTTAGTAGATTTTATGATTTTTTATGTGGTTACTCTAGTTGGAGCTATGAGTATAATAAGTGGATTAAGAATAATAAGGTTAGAAATAGTATGGAGGACACAATTTGGAAAGAATATAAGAAATTAGCTGGCTTTGGATCTTTTGCCGTACAACAACTATTTCATGAAGCAAAAAAGGATATACAAAATTTCCGTGTAATGATGAATCCTATTCAACTTATCCTTCCAAAATTGGTGAGTTCTCGATTAATTGATGGAAGAATAAAGAATCAACGGGGTGCCTTTATTTTTACGCCATTTATTAGTAAATCCAGCTTTGATGATTTAAAAGTAAAGACAGAAATGCTAATTAATATTTTACGACTCCATGATAAACAAAATAAAATGATAAAAATTGTAATACCCAATTCTAAAAAGAAAGAAATTTTAAGAGATTTAAGTTTATTAGGAATAGATTCAAACTTTGTTTATCCAGACGATTATTCAATTATTGCTGATAAGATAAAAGGGAGATACTGTTAATCTTGTTATTGTACGGAATTTTAGGTTAAATATTTAAGTGTTTTAGTAAGTATAGTAGTGTAGTTAGGAGAATAGCTTGTGAAAAAGGCAAAAGACAGAAAAAGCTTTTGGAAACTTTGGAAAATAATGGAGGGAAAAAAACTTCCAGACACAAGTAATAATGAACAACAAATAATTGAAGGACTATTTAAAATTAATATATTTATAAATTCTTTGGCATTAATGTTAGCCTTATCTATAGTTTTTGATGTTTTATTAATTGATTATTGCATTATGAGTTATATTACATCGAGCGATCTTTTTCATATAAAAATATATTTTTATAAAATTTTAATTATAGGGACTCTATTTTTGTTAATTCTGTTATATTTTGCGTGGATGAATAAAGATAATCGACATCCATTGATTTATAATTTAAAGTTAGTATTAGTTTTTAAGCTTCTTAATAAATTTGATATTAATGATAATGCGGCCTTAAAGTGCTTGATAAAA
The DNA here is from genome assembly GCF_932750685.1 of Limosilactobacillus urinaemulieris. Taxonomy (NCBI): domain Bacteria; kingdom Bacillati; phylum Bacillota; class Bacilli; order Lactobacillales; family Lactobacillaceae; genus Limosilactobacillus; species Limosilactobacillus urinaemulieris. The sequence goes on from NZ_CAKOBX010000004.1 coordinate 141,359, forward strand.
AGTTTACCTAGGCAAAACGAAACTGATTTTTTTAGTAGGTTTGATATGGCTAAATATGGGGTATTTGGTTCTTTATTTGTGCCTATTTTAACAAGTATATTGTCTAAAAATATTTATATTTCAATAATTGCTGGTATATTAATAATAATCATTATCTTATTAATAAATCATTTCTCTAGCAAAAGGAAATTAAGTATTGCCTTAGATATTTTAAGAATTGATGTAAAAAAGAATAATATGTTGTTAAAAGGGTAATGGTCAATGCTATTAGGGAACTAAAATTTATAAATACTATTATTAACAAATAGAATGTTCGGTTATTTATTAAAATGAAGGATTACAATAGTGAAGTGCAAGACAAAATTAAATTATTAAGTTGCTAAGGTATGGGCACTGTACCCCTGTCAAGTTTACACATTAAATAATAAAAATGCCGTAACGAAATTTCGTTGCGGTAAGGTCGTTTCTTTCTACTCAAAGTCAAGTCATATCAGTATTTAGTTACTGTTTTGACCTGACTTTTTGAGTTTATTATTACCAATAACCGTTTTGGATTCTGATTTTGGGTATACTAAAATTAACCAGTTCAAAATGATTTTAAAATTATCGTTGAACTAGCTATAATAAGTGTTGATCAAAGGTTATCTTTGTCAATTAGTGATGGTTGGCAAGTTGATAATCATATTTCTGACCATAGATTATTAGGTGGTAAATGGTTCTAATCAGTTTATGGACAGCTGCAATCGCGATCTTCTTAGAGCTTCGGCTCTGGGAAGATTTTTTCTTTTGTGCGTAGTAGTCCGCAATGTGAGATTGATGATAGTAACTAGCTGAAACCATCTGGCCAATTGTTCTGTACAGAATCTTACGAGCCATTGCATTACCGCGTTTACTAATATGATCAGCTGCAGTGAGCTGTCCTGATTCATAATGACGTAAATCCACTCCAACAAAGGCATTTAGGGCGTTTGGGTTGCGAAAGCGACGAATGTCACCTAAGGGTGTCAACACCGATTTAAAATTGTCAGAAATCACCGGTTTAAAAATGTACTTTTTCACCGGTTTAAATGCTGTTTTGCATGTTGTTCCGTGTAATCTTTCATACGATATGATTTGCCAGAAATTTTAAATATTTCTGAATGATGGACTAATCTATCTAGAATGGCATTGGCAATAGTAGGATTAGAGAAAGTCTGTCCCCATTTAGATAGCGGAATATTAGTAGTAACAATGATTGACTTTTTTTCATATCTCCTTGAAATTAGCTGAAAGAATAGGTTAGATCCTAAATCATCAATTGGTAAGTAGCCGATTTCGTCGATTATTAAAAGCTTATAACGAAGATAGTTCTTGAGCATAGGCTCAAGACGATTCTCTTGATAGGCTAATTTCAGCCTTTCAATTAGTTCATGACAATTAACAAAATAAGTACTTAAATGATTTTTACATGCTTCAACTCCTAGTCCAGTAGCTAAATGTGTTTTACCCACACCAGAACTGCCAATAAATAAAACATTGCGTGCATTCTCAACAAATTCCATTGACATTAAATTGGTTATTTTCCCTTTATCAACAGAAGGTTGAAAATTAAAATCTTTAATTTCTTTTTGATAGGGAAAATGCGCCGTGTGAATTGACATACGTGCTGAGCGATGCTTACGGTAATTTAATTCTTTATCAGTTAATTGTTTAAGGATTTCAGCTAGTGAGAGTTTTTTGTCTCCTTCAAGGTAATTTGGTAGATATTCTTTAATAGCATTTAGTTTTAGTGCTTCTAAATTATTTTCTAATTCTGTATAAGCTGTCATTAATTTATCCTCTTAAATTGTCAAACATAGTAAGATTACGTTGAACCTGTCTCTCCAATTCTTCTTCGGCGAGATCATGATATACACCATTGGCGAGTATTTCTTGTAGATCATCATGGTGGTAATTTATTTTCTGATTCGAAAGCGAATGCTTTCGCAGAAGACGGCCATCAAATGATACAAGAAGTAGTGAGTCGGTTATATTGACTGTAACTTCTTTTCCGATATACTTAACTGGTACAGAATATTTATTACCCTTGTAAGTGATCATGGATTCATTAGAAACTTTGCGAGTTTGATCCCGATCAATTATTGAAAGAAGCAAATTCTTGTCAAAAGGCGATAAATATTCTTTTTCTTTTGTCCATAAAGTGTTGGGCTTCTCCCCAGTTGCTTGACTCAATTCATTATTAAGCTGCACATTTAACTTATGAATTAGCTGTGCTAAGTCATTTATATTATCAAATTCATAATCATAGACTCTTAATCGTTCAATAGTTCTGGCTAGCGATTCGACTTTACCTTTAGTTTGTGGTCTGAATGGTTTGCATGATTTAGGTATGAAGCCGGCAGTCCGTGCAAACTCTAGTAACTTCTCATTCCATACAACCTTAGTAAAGGAACTTCTAGCATGATCAACAGCCGTTTTCATATTGTCGAAGACAATTTCCTTAGGAACTCCGTTCATGAATTCAAAAGCTCCGACTAAACTGGAGAATAAGGTGTCTTGTTTCCGATCAAAGACAAAATTAAGATATTTTTTCCTAGAATATCCAAGAACATAAAGAAAAATTGAGAACTTAATAGGAGTACCTTTTCGGGTATGTAGAACAAAATCCTCTTTCCAATCAACTTGTGCAGATTGACCTGGCGCAGTCTGAATTCTTACAACCGGAGTTGTGTGCTTTTTCACTTTGATTTGATGACAATAATCACGCAATATACTTATACCGCCGGTATAACCCATCTCCTTAATAAAATAGAAAATTGAAGTAGCTGAACAAGAATTTTTAACCTTCTCATCAATAATGTTTCGATAGGGATCTAATTTACTTTTACGTCTTTTTCTTTTGTTTTCGTAATCATCTTCTTTCAAATAATAATATTTTTTAGCAGTCCTCGGATCACAGCCTAATTGGCGACCTAATTCAGTGAAATTTGGTTTAATTTTATCCATTTGATATTTTCTCAACTCCTGTCGAATATCTTGTCTCATATAAATTCCTCCAGATTTAATATGAAACAAGTATAAAAAAATGTTGGAAAACCGACAATTTTAAATCGGTGTTTTCCAACATTTTATAACCGGTGTGGACATAAGGTGCTCAAGAGTAGTACTGCGGTTGTGTTTGATATTCCTGGAACACTAGTAAGAATTGATAAATCATCATGTTTCAATTGACGTGCCATAGTAACCATTTGAGTAACGACTTCTTTTGTAAGCATACCATAACAACACGCCTATATTTAATTTTTCAAATATCCTATACTGAAATCATCAGTAAGGAAGTCCTTTTTATTGGAAGAAAAACACGAAATTATTATACCTAGCTTTTCCGCTAAGCAGGAATTATCAGCTAAAGCAAAACGAAGTAAACCACATTTAGCAGCTAAGATGACAATAAATGGTGTTAAATTATCGATCTTCAAAGAAACTAATCCCAGCCTGGTGATTGAATTAGCGAAAGTGATGGTTCGGTATGCTCGTTAATTGGCAGGATCCAGATAAGGTTTATCTGGTTTGTGGTAAACTGATTTACGGAAGAAAATCGACGATTTAGTAATTGTAAACGCCGAAAATTATGGATTAGAGCTATATAGTAACTCGTTATTTTTTTGTGGATCCCGCAGTGATCGGTTTAAAGCATTATTTTGGGATGGTGAAGTTTTTATCTTGCTTTATAAATGATTTGAAAATGGTCGATTAAAGTGGCCACGAAGTAGTTCTGAAGCTAAGCAACTTTCACACTCTCAATTGTCTACTTACTTAAAGGGTTAATTTACATAATAAGGCTGTATCAATTGCAAATTATCGTCAACAAGTCAATGATAGCTGAATTAGCTTTAGTGAAGCTCTATTAGAACTAATCGATAAGAAATTGCTTATCAGCAACAAGAGAGCTTAAAAGGAAGAATCAAACGAGTTAGATTTCCAATTATCAAACGACTCAATAATTTTGACTATCAATTTCAACCTCAATCAACATCAAATAGCTGAGTTTGCGACGATGTTATTTTTAGCAATTAAGAGAATATCATTTTTATTGGTAGATCTGGTGTAGGTAAAACACATCTACCAATTGGTCTTGTCATCGAAGCATGTCAACAAGGTGTACGAACACTATTTATTAATTGCCATGAACTAATTCTTAGATTGAGGGTGGCTCAAGAGAAGCAAAACTTAAAGCGCGTAATGCATCGATACAAAAGGTATGAGAGCTGTTAATTATTGATGAATTAGGCTATTTACCAATATTAACGAAGGAAGCAAAAAACTAATAGATAGTTATTATGAACGTAAATCAACGATCATAACGACCAATGTGCCCTTATCAAGTTGGGAAACCGCCCTCTATAGTACGGCAACCGCAGAAGCCATTTTAGACCGGCTTGTCTATCACTCATACGTAATTAAGATCAAGGGAAAGCTAACATCGGTCGATTTTTAAGTCGCCCCAATCATACATTGTTAAACCGCCATAAAGTGACAATTTAAAACCGCTCTTGACACTTTTTGCAAGGAAGCATTGTCCAAGCAATACACTCTTTAGGATATACTCTGAATAAAATGGTGATCTATTAATTTTTGGGTATAGTAAGCTAGTCGGTAATGCTATCCTTGATCAGGTTGGGATAACTGGATGGACATCATTAGGTAATTTACTAGTTAATGCTCCTAAGGTGTGTATGATGAGTTTCTTATTCGGACTGGTACTAATTTGAAAAGCGAGGATTTCTTGACTAGCTTCATCAATGATTACTGAGATATAGGTCCACTGATGATTGGCTAAACAAGCTTATTTCTTAGTATGTTTTACTTAACAGTTGTAAAGCACTTTACTTTAGCTAGGGAGTTTTTTATTTGATAAAAGAGAATAGAAAATGAATATACAACTACAAGAAGTAATTGTTAATGAATTTAAAGTTGTATTACTATTATTAGTTATCTTGGCTTTTAGTATCAGTAATGGTTAAATTAATCGTCAGCAAAAGGTTCTAACAGCAAAGATAAATATTTCCAATGAAGAGGGCGGATCTATTTAAGGACATGGTTGATGCAGTTCAAAGCTATATTCAGTACGAAAGGCTCAACTCAACAAAAAATTACTGATGTTCGTGTTAAAGCAAGCTCTGGTACGATTAACCAGACAAGTTCATCTCTTAATGCCGTAGTTGAATATTATTCACAATTGAAACCTCAGAATAATTATAAGCAGTCAATGTTGGAATTTAGTATTATTGAAAATCGTTTAGCTAATTATTATGAAGATTACAATGACAAAGTATAAAACTGTAACGTGTATATTCGTTGATTCCTTAATTACCAGATCTTGAACGTGATTGGAAATGATACGAAGATATATCAGCTACTTAACTATGATGTAAACAAACAATACTAAGGTAGCTATGAAGTCAGTGGATTAGCTGAATAGCAAATAAAAATTAGTTGTGTATATAATGATAATTACCATTTCTATATTGATAGACGTGACATTTTTAGTACTGCACCATATGAAGAGAATACAACAACCGGCAGTGTGGTAGAATTATACGCTTTTAGTAGCCAGAGGAGCGATGGCTAAATTAGGCTCGTGCTCTCTGGCATTAACTAGTAATTTACAGGAGAAGCTAACATATTCTTTAGATATAAGTGAAAAGATGCTATCCTTATAAAAAATAAAAATGAGGAATGATAATATGGAAACTACTAATGAATTAACACAGCTAATTATTGAGGATATAATTCCATCACGAATCAATAAAACAAGTCTTCAACATTTTTTAGAAGAGACAGATCATAAGAATAAATATTCACATAATTCAAATAAATTAAGCTTGGTATATGACTTCTTTGATAACTGTGCAGATGCAAAAAACAATTTTAGTGAATTCGTTATAAAAAATTTAATGTATGGTAAGTCAAGAGTAATAACAGAGAGTGATATTGCTAATATACCCCATCCAATTACTAGCAAGAAAAAGCTTATTAATCAGTTAAAAATATCAGAAAACAAACTCAATCTTAATAATATTATGTCTTTTAATCCTTCTAATAAATTTAAGACGATTTATAGAAATGTAGTTCTTGATAGAGATGATGAAACAAAGGATAAAATTAAGCATATAGATATTATCTTTGCGAGAAAATATATAGATCCTTCGCCAGAAAGCCAAAAGTTAAGAGGTGAGTATGTTTGGGTTGAAGTTGATTTTGAGGCATTTAAGGTTTGGCTGCACATGTCGAGTAGACATAATAATCAAGTGGATCGTGAATTACCCTCACAACCAATGCTACTTTTTAATTATTTTAAATCAATATTGCATAATAGCTATGGTATTATGATTAACGAAAACAGTGAAGAAGATTTTATTTTTAAGCTTTATTCCTACCTTACAAAGAAAGATGAAGAGAAGTATTTGGAAATGGTTAGAAAAGAAGAAGACAGCATTGAAGAACTTTGTGATAATATATTGGAAAATCTAGATATCGAAGATGATGATAATGAAGTGTTAGAACGAGTAAAAGGTGTTTTTTTACGAAAAATAATTCAAAATGATTTTAATAATTTTACAAATAATCCGAATGTAGAAGGAAGAGTAAAAGCTTTCATTTTCAGTGATCCTGAAGGAACAAGGTTACAAGCCAGCAAAGGACCTGGAAGATCACTAATAGGTGATGAAATTAATATTGAAAGCTCAACAGCTTATTTTGACAATAAAGAGACAATAAATAAGGCGCAGAAACTTTTTTCTGTGTTGATAGTATGGACACCAGGATATGATGACATTAGTAACTTTCTACAGGTACGTTATACAGCCTTTCCGGGCTTTTTAGAAACTCACTTTTTGTATAGTGATATAACGGAGGATGAGTATAAAAATGTACTTCAAAAAATTAGAAGAATTAGAAAAAACAATGAAGAATGACTTAATTGCCATTGATGCAATTCAAAAATTAGATATATGGTTAATTAATTTGTCACATGAAAACACAAAATATATAAATCCTTTACAATTTGCTACGGATTATAATATTATAGCTGCAACAGCAGCTCACATTATTGAAAAGGCTTATAAGTTAGGGCTCTTTAAAAAGTTCTATCGAGTTATATCGCCAAGAATGGAGCCACTGATTGATGGTTGGTCTAAAGAAAGTATTGAAGCAGGAATTGAAAATAATGAAATCTATTCAATTGAAGAAGACAGTTACATTCCTGTTTCGGAATGTCAATTTGTTCTTTATTATAGATTGGTTGATACGCCATCAAATCTGCCAAAATACATTACGGAACCAAAAAAAGTGAGAGCCCCATTGTATTCAGACAAGACTGTTAAGAGTATAGGAAACATACAACTGTGCAAAGAATATGAAGGGGCTTGGTAATCTTTATGAAAAATAATAAAGAAACATGGTATTACATTGTAATTACAATATTAATAATAGCTTATATTTCAGTAAGTATTTGGGTATTTCTTGGCTCGAAGATAGCTTTTGATAAAAGACTATCAATGTTAATGACGATGATTTCAAGTTCATTATCAATTTTAATTTCTATTTTAGTAGCATCATTAGCTGCTATAAGGCAATTAAGAACATATGAGAAGCAGAAAAAAGTAGATAAACAAAACAAATGGGAAAACATGAAACTTCTTGTAGAACTTGAACTTAATAGTGACAAAAGGAGACTTTCAAAATATATTGATAGAGAGTATACCAGCAAAGAGGTTTTACAACACATGCTTAGTGTAAAACTTTGGGAAAACTCAATTGAATATATTGCTTATGGAGAGGAGAGTGCTAAGGAACTTTTTGAAACATATCAGAAGCTAAATGCAATAAAAACAATGGATTCTAAGGGTATAAGCGATGATATAGTGCAAGACACATTTAGCAAAGTAGGCAATACATTAAAATTAATAAATAAAGCTCGATAAATACATTAAGTTGATGTGTACCCCTAGAGTTGGAAATCAATTCTGGGGGTATTTTATATGACCAAAATTAGTATGAATACTAAGATTAAAGCCGTTGAGGAATATGTCAATGGTTCAACCACTTTAGCCAAAGTAAGAGCTAAATATGGGATTGCCAAACTTGAATTTCAAATTTATGTGGGAATTTATGCAAAATTCGGTAAACAGGCACTACTCAATCCACCCAAAGTGACTGGGGATTTTCGGTTGAATCTGGTAAAGTGGAAACAAGAAAATTTGGCGTCAATCCCTAAAACTTGTATTCATTTTGCTTTCCGTTCGCCTGGTTCAATATCTAAATGGGAAGCTCTTTACAATAAACAAGGACCGCAAGCTTTACTACGATTACGCCACGGAAGGAAAGCTAAAAATGATCAACCAACACGACAAACATCAAGCCGAGGAACTACACCAACTCCAGAAGCAAAACCAAGCCCTACAAAGAGAAAACTTATTGTTAAAGATTCAACTCGACGCCTCAAAAAAATTAACAGCCTTGAGAAAGCATCCAAAAAAGAACTCGCGCAAGTAATCTATGAACTCAAGGCCAAATACCTGTTAAAAGATCTGATTGATGCGCTCTCCATCGCGATGTCTACTTACCAATATTGGCAAGCTAAGTTTGAACATCCAGAGGTAGAAGAAATAGAACTTAAAGCAGTCATTAAAGGACTCTTTGACTACTATGAAACTGAATATGGCGTACGACGGCTAAGTTCACAAATTCGCGATTATTATCATTTAATTGGAAAAGAAGCACTTAATCATAAGCGAATTCAGCGTTTAATGCATGAAATGGGGCTTAAATGTACTAAATATAATCGGCGGGTTCGCAAGTACAATTCCTCTAAGGGACCAACCGGTAAGAAAGCGAAGAATAAGCTCAATCGTCGTTTTATGAGTAACCGTAAATACCAGAAAATGGTTTGCGACATTACCGAATTCAAGGCTCACAACGGACGAAAAGTATATCTGGAAATGATTAAGGACTTGGCAACTAACCAAATTCTTACCTGGTCAATTGGTGATCATCCTAATCTGCAGTTTGCCTTAACACCACTAAAAAAGCTTCTCCAGCAGTTACCTCATACCGGATACCAACTAACACTGCACACTGATCAAGGCTGGCATTACCAACATCGCGCTTGGCGAAAGTTTCTTCGTCAAGGCAGAGTTAGGCAAAGCATGTCGCATCGGGCAACCTGTCTAGATAACGCTGCCTGTGAAACAGTTTTTAGTAAGCTAAAGGCAGAAATTGGCCCTGATACCAGTTATCGTAATCAAGAGGAGTTAAGACAAGCAATTAATAAATGGATTCATTTCTACAACGAACGACGGATTCAAATGAAACTAGGCAACCAAACTCCACTTCAATACGAGCAAAGATTGATTGCCTAGAAAAAATATTTATTCAGTTTTAAAGTAAGGACATACAAATTCCAACTTTAAGAGTGCACATCATACCGGGAATAGGCGAGAAGCTCTTAAATATTATCTAAGTAATTTACGATATCCAGTCGCCTGGGCTTCTGCCTCACTATTGAAGTAAACGGCACTCGCTGGGGTCATATGGTATTCTTGCTGATCAGATGTATGGTAGATTTTGGAATTAGCATTGCCGACAATCATCTCGTTTGCTTGATCAGTCTTCACATCACTAGTAGAGGTGCTATTAGACGGTGAATTTACGGTGCTCGTTAATTCTTCATCTACTGAGCTACTACTTGATGATTTTAACTATCGGCTTAATATAAGCCTAATTGTTAACAGTAAAGGTTGTCTCTGTACTCTTGCTATCATAATCATCTTCATTAGTTTTGGTTGATAACTTTAAATTTTTAGAAGAATTACCGTTCTCATCTGCTTCGACTTTATAAGGACGATTGTTTCCATCAAGTTTGGCAATGGCAACTTCTGCATTTGCCTCAGTTTTTCTTCAAAAGTGACTGCCTTGTCATCTTCTGAATTAAGCTTGATCGCCTTATCGGTAATTTGTGCTTGTTTACCATCAGAAATATTGACGGTTAGTGATATTTGAATTGTCTCGACTGACTGTACTGCTGGAATTACCTATAAGTATAAACTAGTGGCAATCCCGATAATAATTTTTCCAGTATAATAGGATATCATAGTGGAGAATTTGTAGCTAATATCACTAGAACTGGTGAAAAAAGGACTTATTAATTTATTTTTGTCATCTCCTGGTATAATGAAAGAGCTTTGAGAATTGAATGGTCAATCGACGCAACTATGTAGCTACGCTGGTTGACCATTTTCGTGTTTAGAGGATGCTTACGAAAGCAAGAGTAATGATTATATTTGTGAAAAGAGTTTTTATTTTGTAATTATGTAGCTTTCAGATATACATGAACTTAAATGCTACTTTCGTGCATAGAGAGATGTTTTTGTATAGACGGTAAATATTTGATTTCTTCAGTGTAAAATTTCAAAAAAAACTGAATTTTAATCCACTTTCAGTAATTACTAAAAGTTAAAGTAATTTGAAAGGGTCTATGTTAAATTTTATATATCTTGAAAAGAAGGGGTGCTGATTATGAATCGTCTGAAACTTTTAAGAAAAGAAAAACAATTGACACAGCAACAATTAAGTGAAGAACTGAAAAAGAGAAATGTCAAAGTTTCTGTAGCGTTAATATCGTGTTATGAACGGGGAAAATTTCCTCGTAATAAAGAAAAACTTCAAAAAATTACAAATTACTTTAACGTATCAGTAAACTATTTAACTGGTAAAAGTAATTCTAAAGCTCCTACGATCTTAGATAAGATTAATTTTGGAGAAAAAAGGGAAAATAATAACAACATTTACGTAGAAAGAAAAAGTAAACATATGACGCAAGAAGAATTGGGAAAGGAAATTGGAGTTACTCGGGAATATATTTCTGAATATGAATTAGGAGTTCGCTCAGTACCCGTTGAAAACTGGGGAAAATTATCTGAAGCATTAGGAGCAGAGTCTAGCTATTTATTGGGAGTTAATGGTAAATATCTACCGCACAGTATGGATAATTTTATCGCAAGTTTAAATGATCGCAAATTATTACAAGCAGTAAATGAATTGTTGAGGCAATTAGATTATGCCTATAAAGATCCAGCTTTTGCTCTCTTATACATATTACTTGCTTTTTGTGGTGAAAATAACGAAAAGGAAATAATAAATGACTTGAAAAGTATTAATAAAAATTCGGTATACATACTTCACTCAATTATTTGTGGCGCTCTAACGATGTTATTAGATGGAGAAGGTAAAGAAAATGAAATGGACAATGAATATTTCATGAAATTGTTTTCAGTTATTGAGGACTATGATTATAAAAAGTATGAGTTTTAAATCAGAGAGGTGAAATTGATGAATAGGTATACTTTATACTTAGATGAGACAAAGCTATGGAATAAAAACCGCGATCAGCCCAATGTATATGGGATTGCTGGTGTGATAATTAATGAAGAAAAGAAGTTAGAAATTGACAATAAGTTAACTGACTTTAAAAAGGGATTATTCAAAAATCCTGAAGTAATTCTGCATGAAACAGATATAAGGCAAGCTGGTAAGAATAATAAAAAAATAATTAATGAAATACCAGAATACTCTTTATTAACTAGAAGGAAAAATATGAAATTAGTTTTTAACCAAATTGGAGATATTATTAATAATTACTGCTATGTATTGGGAACAATTATTGATGTAACATCTCTTAATAAAAATTATAGGATTAAAGAATCTACCTATACTTCTTATTATCTTGGTATGAAAACTATTATGGAGAATTATACAAAATTTTTGTATGATCATAATGCTACAGGGAACATAATACTAGAAAGTAGAAAAACAACTAATAATCAAAAATTAGATTCGAGAATACGTAAACAATATTATAAAATAATGTGTCATGGCACGTATCGGTATTCTGCTTTATATTTACAAAACAAGTTAACAGGAATTTCTTTTGTAGAAAAAATGAGTAATGATAATCTTTTGCAGATTGCTGACTTTATTCCACGACCTTTATTGTTGCATTATGTAAAAGTAGGGCAAAAGAAAAGCAATCCTAGCATTTATCAAAAGATTAGATGCAAAAGGTATGATGGAGGTACAGTTTATAATGGTGCCGGAAAATATGGTGTAGTTCTAATTAATTAAAACTATCCATTATGGTTAATATTTGTTATAATTAATAGTAACAAATGGGTTTGAAGATTAGTTTCGATGCTTCGGCAGCCCATTATGTGAAATGGAGAAAATTTAATTCTACGGGTGTTAGTATTTATTAATACTTCATGATTAAGTTCATGTCGTCACCTAAGAAAAAGGGATAATATGTATTTTTAGCATATTATCCCTTTTTGCTTTTATGTAGAGTATGTTATAAATAGTAATGATATTGATGAAAACTGTAGAAGACTACGCTAGCTTATCATTTTCTGTTTAAGAGAATTTAATGGTTAATTTTTATGTATGATCTCTTTGGGTACTTTAACTTTGAAAGATATTTATTGGTAACTGATAAAGAATTTTATAAAAATGAACATGCAGCTTATAGAGAGTTTTTAAGGTATTATGAGAAATTAGCTAAGTATTTTGTGAAATTTAAGAAATTGGTCCCGTTAGAATTTCAAAACTAACAAAATAAGAATTAATTAGATCTATTAAGGAGAGTAAGCTACTTCACACAATAGATGATAGTAAATGGTACTAATTATGAGTTAGGTAAAAGTAATAAGTTAGAAGATAATATGGGTGAGACAAGACGATAAACGATATTTACATATAATCTTACTGATATGTATAACATTAAACCTAGATCGGAGTTTATTAACTAAGTTCGCATATATAGTAATGTTAATGTAATTTCCATTAAATTATTTTAATCAAAGATAAATACGATATAAATAATTTAATGGAGATTACATTCTATTTTCATGATGCACATATAAAAAAACTGTTTTGTATAATAGAGAATGCGTTAAGGTATGCTTTGAAAAAATTAGAATTGTCAATTAACGCTTTTATTGAATGGAGAGGTTCATTTTAATTTAGGGAATGATCCAATCGCTAATTGGTGGGACTAATTACGACGGAACCCATCGTTTGCATTTTAAGGACGGAAGAGATTTAAGTACATTTTTTGGTCAATCTTCCTTAGCTAATTATATTGTTGCTGATGAGCATAATGTTGTTAAGGTAGATCCAGATGTTGAACTTAAATATTTAGCGTCTCTTGGCTGTGGATTTTTAACTGGCTCCGGGACGGTAATTAATGGTGTAAAGCTAGAATTTGGCTCTTCAATTATTATTGCGGGAGCTGGTGGTGTTGGTCTTGCTGCTGTAATGGCTGCTAATCTTTATAATCCAGAGCACTTAATTATACTTGATCGTAATGATTCTAAATTGAAGATGGCTAAAGAATTAGGTGCAACTGATGTTATCAATACTAATAATACTGATGACATCGTTTCAGCAATTAGAGAAATAGTGCCTAAGGGTCCTGAATATGCAGTTGATACTACCGGGTACGCACCGTTAATCAAGGAACAATTAGCTTCTCTTACGACGGCTGGAAAGCTTTATATTATTGGTATTGCTGGTCCATTGAATCTATCCGGAATGGATATCATGGGAGATTCTAAACAAGTGATTGGGTTAATTGAGGGGGATGCAATTCCACAATTATTTATTAATAAATTGGTTAGTTACTATAAAAAAGGTAAGTTTCCGCTTGATAAGCTGATGAGTTTTTATCAATTCAGTGATGTTAAGCAAGCATTTGCTGATTTTGAATCTGGGAAAGTTATTAAACCGGTTATTTTATTCAATTAAGGTATTGATGCAATGACGCGTCATGCCACGCAATGGTTTGCTCAGTATCATATTCGAGTTAACAATATTAATCCTGGACCAATCTTTACAGTGATGGTTAAAGAATCAGGTATTGAGTTGCAAGCTGCAATGGGAGAATTGCATAAAGGGAAAATTAACTTACCACCATACGCTGGGGAAGCCGATGATATCGGATATGCATTTGTTTACCTAGCATCCGACGAGTCTAAATTTATGACCGGTGCGGATTTAGTAATTGATGGTGGTTGGAGTACTAATTCCTTTATCCCGCAAAAGAATATTCATGATATTTTGCAGAAATAAATTATTGTAGTGTAGAACTCTTTAAAGGGTGCCCGCATCTTGAAGTCCCAGATACGTCTGGGGCTTTGTTATTTTAAACCTTAAGTCTGTGATTTTTTGATATTATGATGGTAAAATGTAACTATAAATAGTTGCAAAAGGGAAACGATAAATGGGACATCAGAAAACGATTAGTAAGTTACAAAGTGGTTCTAATAATGTAACTTTTGATGAGGTAACATTGTTATTAAAGTCACTTGGCTACAAACAACTTAATAAGGGCAAAACTAGTGGATCGAGGGTAAAATTTATAAATTTTACCGGAGAACCGATCTATTTACATAACCCTCACCCCCGGAAAACACTGTTACCTTATCAAGTAAAACAAATTATCAATGAATTAAAGGGGAAGATTTAAATGAAAGAACTTTTACATTATAAAGATTATTACGGGACTATAGAGACCTCATTGGAAGATAATGTTTTATATGGCAAAGTGGTCGGTATAAAGGGACTCCTTTCTTATGAAGGAACTACTCTAGAAGAGCTAGAAAAAGATTTTAAAGGAGTCGTAGATGAGTACTTAAATGATTGTCAAAGACGAGGAATTAAACCACAAGTATCCTATAAGGGGGATTTCAATGTTAGGGTAACGCCAAAACTTCATCGGGATTTAGTAGTTTATGCTGAACAGAGAGACGAAAGCTTAAATTCAGTAGTTCGCGAGGCAATTGAAAAGATGATTTATTGACGCTTACAAAAAGATTAAGACTATTAACCAGAGGCTAACAGTTACGTTTGAGTTTATAACAACATAAGAATCTAACCGATCGTCTTTTTAGTTGTAATAACAATCCTTATAAGATATAATTATTATATAAATCAAACCCCCTGTCTATGGATGCTGTCCAGCAGGGCTTTTTTTTTGGAGAAATTATGATCAATAAGAAACAATTAAGATATATTGATCAGCTTGCCTTATTAAAGCTTCGTGGTGTTCAAGGTATTCACTTAGAATGGTCACTTTATAATCGGAATTTAAATATTAGAAAGCGTGAAAGATATTACTTACAGCGACAATTAAGTGACCTTAGCACATTGGGGTATTATCAATTAAAGGACTATTTATATCCGTATAGAAAAGGAAGTCGATTTAGTAATATTTCCTTTAGGCAAATGCGAGAACGTTATTATCAGGATAAACGAGTAAGGCAAAATACTTTGCATGCTATTGAGGATATTGAAGTTACACTGAATACTAAAATTGCTCATGTCTTAGGTGATAATTGTGGTGCGTACGGATACCTTAATTTTAGTAATTGGTGTCAACACAATACTTATAATCCATACTTTAAGGTAAGAAGAAATAACAGATGGCGTTCAAAATTTATGAGTAAAGATGTATTACAAGATGAACAAGTTAAATTTATTAAAGAAGTAAGGATAAAAATCATCAAATCACGTACTCCGGATGTTGTTAGGTTAAGAAAAGAAAGTGATACTAGTGACGTTCCTATCTGGTTACTAATGAATGAGTTAACTTTGGGTAATTCCATTCACTTATATAAACTAATGAAGCCAAAATTGCGGAAATTAATAGCTGATTATTTTAATTGTACGACAGATGAACTGATCAGCTGGTTAGAATGTTTAAGGTTAATCAGAAATATTTGTTGTCACAATGGTAATTTGGCTGATTTACAATTAAAAACAAGACCTAGAGCTCCTCGAGAATTTATAAATCAGAAAATTCTGTATACTATTCCGATTAAAGATCATGATGGAAATTTAAGAAGATGGTTAATTACTAATCGTATAGCATTGCCCTTGGCGATAATAGTTCATTTGATGCGGTGTATAAACCAAAAATATAATTTTCATGATTTAAATAGTTCAATTAAGAACTTAATAAATGATAGTGTTACAGTAATTATTATGGATTTAGAGATAGTCAATCAGTTGATCTATTATTTTATAGCCATTTTAAGTCGTCAAATGAAAAAGAAAGTAAGTTCAATTTATATTAAGTTTTTAAAAAACAAATGATTATAATTAGATTTTAAACCACTCAAGCCCCGATACCATCCCATTAACAATCTGGTATCAGGGCTTTCTTTATTCTTGTCTTAATAACAAGTCTAAAATGTCAGTTTCTGGAATTTCCCCAAAGTAATCACTTAATTCAATATTATCCAATACATTTTTGACAGCGGTTCGTTCATAACGAGTACCGATTAACTGTTTTTCAAATTCTTCAATTGGTTTCTGACCGAAAAAGTCACCATAAGCCGTTAACCCGGCAATTCGACCGTTCTTAATTGTTAAACGGAAATCAACTGTTCCTTGGGGAAAATGTTTTCGGTGTTGGATCGCAGCTTTTGGTGATTGACCGTAAATCCAATCCCAATTACTGAAGACTGATTGATTGAGTTCTTCAACGTCGCGCTTCGTTTTTGCATCTAGCTCGTACTCCTTGGCATCGTTTAAATCATCAACACCCAAGATTGTTTTCGCCAAAGTATCACGGAATTCTTCAATTGTTAAATTCTGAAATTCAGTTTTAAAGAAAGGCTTTAAATTGGTTACGCGACTATGAACCGACTTAATTCCCTTAGAAGCAATTTTATCTGCTGGGACATTCAGGGCCTCACCGATCACACTCAGATCAACATCATACATTAGGGTGCCGTGAGAGAACATTCGTCCTTTCTCGGTTTTCATCGCGTTTCCCGAAAACTTCTTGCCATTAATTTGCAAATCATTTCGACCCGTCATCTTAGCTTCAGTCGCACCTAGTTTATGAAGTGCGGCAATGACCGGATCAGTAAATTTCCGGAAATTTCCAATTGAATCGCCATCATCCTTAGTAATGAAACTAAAGCTAACATTACCGAGATCGTCATAAACAGCGCCACCGCCAGAAGTTCGCCGAGTCACGATAATGTCATGTTGATCAACATATTCTTGGTTAATTTCTTCGTAGGCATCCTGGTAACGACCAAGAATAATGCATGGCGAGTTGATGTAGAAGTAAAGGATTGGCTCATCTAGGTTGGCGTGCTCCATTAAGTAAGTTTCGAGTGCTAGGTTATACCGAATATCACGGCTATCAGTTACAAGATATTTCATTTATTAAACCTCTTTTTCGTTAAAATTAAAATAGTCAACAAGGTGAACAGAAACGTTGTCGTTATCCTGAAGAAGTTTAGCGACTGGGCAACGAGTCTCTGCCTTCTTAAGAATTGCTACTGCTTCATCATGTTCAACTTGGGGAATTTTTACCTGTGCATCTAGCCAAAACTGAAAGCCAGGATTATCAAAGCCCATCTTGACGCCAACCCGAACGACGCTTTGATGAGCTAATCCACGACGCTTTTCTTCAGCTTCGATTGTGGCATTAAGACAAGTTGCCAAAGCAAGTCCAATTAACTGTTCTGGATTAGTACCCGGATTATCGTGAACTGGGTTACTGGTTAAAACGTCTAAATCGCCGCCGTGGATTACCTTCGCGTGGTCGTTAATTCCAGCATCGTTTTCTACTACTGTTTGATACAGGATCTTTTCAGTCATTTTTAAACTGCCTCCTTTGAATCCGCTTACTTAATTATAGTCCGTACGAAAGAAGGTTAAAAGAGACGAAAGTGATTAGTTTGTGTAGGAACTTTAAAATAGTAATATTTCTCTTTCTTTACGTTCTTTATTAATAGAGGCTCTCTAAATACAGGAGTCAGTCTTTATACGTGGTAAATACGTATGCTATAATAAAAGAAAGATGTGGAATGTGTGGTAAAGCGACGAGATGTTGAAAAAAGGTTCAAGCTAAATGGTTGATTCTTTGTTAGACATGGTGGAAATCATGACGTTTGGTCAAATGGTAAAGTTAAGACACAATTACCGAGACATCCAAAGATTAGTGATCGACTCTATAATTCTTTAATAAAAAAGTTTAATTTGAGGTAAATGAAAAAGTAAAACCTCATTAGGGGGGGACAGCCATGGATGAAATTAGAGTATTTCCAATTATAATTACTAAGGATAAGGGTAGTAGCGAATATCCTTACTTTGTTGAAATTCCAGATATTGATGGAATGACTGAAGGTAAATCAGTTACTGATGCGATGAAAATGGCAGAGGATTATATTGGCACATTCTCGTTAGAAAATAAATTGCCTGAATCAAATACTAAATTGCCTAGAGCGGAAGAAGGGGCAATTGTAACTTTGGTGACAGCGAACATTTCTGAATATAAACGAAAGAATGATAATCGGGTAGTTAAGAAAACAATTTCGATTCCCAATTACTTAAATGAATTAGGAAAAGAAAATAGGATTAATTTTAGCGAAGTAATGACGGCTGCATTGAAGAAAAAGTTAGGTGTATAAAATATTAAATACTCTATAATTAGTTAAGATGTTTTATATACAGTTAGAAGATTGAAAATTATTATTTAAGGGGAATTATTAAATGTCAAAAATCCTAATCACTGGTGCTCACGGTCAACTGGGTACTGAATTATGTCACTTATTAGATGAAAAGAAAATTGCTTATGATGCTTTTGGTTCCAAAGAATTGGACATTACTAATCAAGAGCAAGTAAAAGCTAAGTTTGCAGAATTAAAACCAGTAGTTTTTTTTCATTGCGCTGCTTATACGGCTGTTGATAAGGCAGAAGATGAGGACAAGAAGCTTAATTGGCAGGTCAACGAAGATGGAACCAAGAATGTTGCCGAGGCTGCGCAATCAATTGGTGCAACGATGGTCTATATTAGTACTGACTATGTTTTTGACGGCACTAACGAAGGCGAGTACCAGGTTGATGCTCCTACCAACCCAAAGAATGAATATGGTAAGGCTAAGCTTGCTGGTGAAGAAGTAGTTAAGTCGATCATGGATAAGTATTATATTATTCGGACTTCCTGGGTTTTTGGCGAGTATGGGAAGAATTTTGTTTACACGATGCTACGGTTAGCCAAAACTCATGATCATCTGACAGTAGTTGATGATCAAGTCGGTCGACCAACATGGACGCGGACGTTAGCTGAATTTATGTTGTATGCGGTTGAACACCAAATTCCATATGGTACTTACCAATTGTCAAATGATGATTCTTGCACTTGGTATGAATTTGCCAGCGAGATTTTAAAGAATGAGAAAGTTGAAGTTAGTCCCGTTACTTCAGCCGAATATCCGCAAAAAGCTTACCGTCCTCGGCACTCGATTATGAGTTTGGATAAGGTCAAGGCGACTGGATTCGAAGTGCCAACGTGGCAAGAGGCGTTGGGCAAGTTTATGGGTGAGGTAAGTGAGGATAAGTAGGACTTAAATTTACTAGCTTTATATTTATTAAAGGAGAAATCATGTCAGCAGAGTTGTCACTTATAAATGTTAGTAATCAAATAAGAAATATTCAAACTAGTCGTGAAAAAATATTTACTTATTCAATAGCACAAGCTAACAATGAGATAGACAAACTAGTTCGTCTTAACCAAATATTAATTGATGCTTTTACGCAGGAAATAAGCCAACACCTTTCTAAGAAAACAGTTACTCGACATCAACACCGTCTTGAAGATTTCTTAAATGGTTACTTAGCAGATGATTTGGAAACAATTTTTGGGGATGAAGTCGTTGATCTAGAACTGGCTCTGGATGCTGGCTTTTCTGTAGAAGAGTTGCGTCAGACTAAGACAGCATTAAATAAATTCTATAAGTTTCTTCGTAGTCAAAAATTAATTACTGGTGCTCTTTATCAGCAACAGCTGGAGACTTTAAAGCCACAATTCGGTGCCGCAGAAGCACGACAAATGCTTCGAGAAGAAAATCAAAGACTTTTAGCTGCATTAGAAGCAAGTAGTCCAGTATTTAGTGCTGAGATTGATGAGCTGATTGAACATTATTTTGATGCTTTTGCTAATTTGTATGGTGTAATTTCCTGCGATCAAGCTTATCGGATTATTCGTCGACAAAATCCACAGTTAGAATTGCCAGTTGATGATTTTATTCAATTAATTGAACGCTTTCAATACCAGAACCAGCATTTATATAGTCTTGTTCCTTCGCCACAAATGACGATAATCAATCATGAATTATTAACTGCTCCTGATAGCCTATCAAGCCTTCACGAATTAACTGAAGGACGTCCTTTCGCAATTCCAAAGCGAACAATTTTACTAAAGTACGTTGATGAAGATTATGTTGAAGATTCTCCACAATTGAAGAACCTTAAAATATTTTATCAGGACGTTCTGGGAATACCTGAATCTAAATTATTGGATAATATAAACGCTACAATTAGAAAATTCCGAACTTGGACATCAGACAAAATAAGTCCGTTATTTAGTGAGATTAATGAAATGCTCCTTAAGCAAGACTATGGATGCAAGGATCGAGCAGAATTGGAACAGTTAGTTCAGAATTTAATTGCTCTTTATAACATTACGCCAAAATGGTCATTGCGTGGACACTCTCCTTCACAGGCAAGGACATATCCGAATGCACTTGAATTGCTGGATAATCATCAGTCAACTTTGAATAAACGATTAGTTAAAATGATCAAGTCGGCGACAATTGATCCAATGGAAATTATTTTGTATTTACTTACAGATAGTGACTTTGATCAGAGTACTATCAGACGGTTTGAACAGCAACTCATAAATTTAGATATCCCATCATTAGATTAAAATCGGATAAAATCCTTCTAAAATTGGTAACTTAAGCTGATTTTAGAAGGATTTTTTGCGTATGGGTGTTAGTAATAGCGATTAGCGATATTGTTCATTATTAAAAATATGAAAGCCTCTTTTCGAACTAATGTTTGCTAAGGAACAAAGATTGATGTATTATTATATAAAAACGTATGTTCGAAAGGAGATAATGTTATGGAAAATAAAGGTGAAATAAACTTTTATTGGGATAAAATAGGTAATCGATTAAGAAATTTAGATAAAACTGAAGTCAAAAATATAATTGCAGATTATTATACGAATAAAATAAAAGTAAAAGATATTATTACGAAGTATCATTTAAATATACTTAGTTCTCAATTAATAAAAGAGTTTCCTCCAATAGTTGTGGATAAAAAATGTCCTTATGACAATGAAAAAATGATCGTTAATTTGCATAGTCGAGACGGGCTTGGATTAAGTGGTGAACCATACTGTCCAATTTGTGGGCATCAGAATTCACAATATTGTCGTTGTGAAAACTGTCTGGAGGAAGAGAAAAAGTATTT
The DNA here is from genome assembly GCF_932750685.1 of Limosilactobacillus urinaemulieris. Taxonomy (NCBI): domain Bacteria; kingdom Bacillati; phylum Bacillota; class Bacilli; order Lactobacillales; family Lactobacillaceae; genus Limosilactobacillus; species Limosilactobacillus urinaemulieris. The sequence goes on from NZ_CAKOBX010000004.1 coordinate 162,732, forward strand.
AGAGAATTTACGTAATAAGGTTCGTGATACGTATTTAGTTCCTCAAGAAAAAGTAAAAATTGATGACCTCACGTTAAGAGATAAGTTGTTTTTAGCAACTGTATTAAAAACAGGGTTGAATGAAGAGACAACTAAAATAATGGGAAGTAAATTAGCGGAAGGAAAGCTTTCACCTCTAGCAGGTATGGATAAAGATGTTCTATCTAGTTTAGTATCTAAAGATATAATTTTAGTTGATCCAGAATCACCACTCGATGCTTTTACCGATGAAGATTTTCCCAAAACTTATTATATTTATAAAGTCAATTATCTGCTTAATGTAACTGGCGAGAATGATAATTATGATCAATTAATTGAGATGTTAGAGTATCCAAAATCCGAGGAATTCTATTTGGAACCTAATATAAGTTTGGGTTTTTGGAAAGAGTTAGCTTTAGCTGAGTGTAAAGAATTCTTGAATTATAGAATGAAGGCTGTTGGTTTTAATTTTAATCCGGGAAAAAAGACAAATTTGGTATTAAATAACCTTCTAAATAATTTTTCTGTTGGTCAGATTTGGCGGTTAATTTATATCTCTGTTGCCTACGCTGTTCAGTGGCAAACCGAGGAAAAAGTACCAAAGAAAAGAGCTGCTAATTCAGTGATAACAGGATTAGAATCGCGAGGCCAAAGAGCAATTGCAGATAATTGGAATTTAAGAAATTTTGGTCGTAACTATAATTTACCTGAAAGTATGCTAGCAAGGACATTATATGATGGTATTTTAAAGATTGGTAATGAAGGGATAACGGAGATACCATCAATCAAGTTAATTGATAGGGGTAAATATAGTGAAGATTAATTTGTTTAATTGTTTGATATACACAAGATAGTGTGTATAATTAAAGGAGGAGGTAAAGGTATGCCCATTAAGGCAAGAAAAATGATTCACTATCTTGTGAAAGCTGGATTTAAGGAAGTAGCTAAAAGTGGTGGCCATCATAAATTTATTCTTCCAGATGGTCGCATGACTAAGGTTCCATGCATAGTAAGGAGCTAATTATGAAAGAAAAAATTTTAATTTATCCAGTGATTGTAACAGAGTGTAATGATGAGGCTGGTCATTATTATGGGATCTCTTCTCCAAATATTAAGGGGATGGTTACAGATGGTAAAACTATGCCGAAAGCTGTCCTTCATGCTGAAGATGCGATTGCAACAATGATTAGCGACATGACAGAATATCCGAAAGTACAAGATCCGACAAAGTGGAAGCTTGGTGATAATGATTCTGTTATGTGGGTTACAGTGAATATGGCAAAGTGGCTTAATCAGTATGGTAAAACCGTGCGCCGGAATATTTCACTCCCAGAAGGACTGAATAATTGGGCAAAAGAAAATAATATCAACGTTTCTCAAGTTACAACGAATGCGTTAAGAGAAATGAAGGAAGCATAAGATAAATAAAAGAAGTTAAGGATAATTCCCTAACTTCTTTTATTTATCTTAATGATTTCCGGTAACCGGCGGCTTGTGCTTCAGCTTCAGAATTGAAGTAAACAGCATTGGCGGAATTCATATGATAACCTTGTTGATCTGGTGTATGGTAAATCTTTGAACGAGAATTACCAACTATTAATCCGTTAGCTTCATCTGTTTTCATGTCTCTATTATTTTCAACGGATGAACTTGACGATGATATGCTGCTTGGTTCCTCACTTGATGCGCTACTATCATCATTTTTGGGAACTGGCTTAACATAAGCGGTATTTTTTACTACAAAGACTTCTTTATTACTCTGACTTTCCTCAGTAGATTTAGCTGAGACAATAAATTTACATTTTTTAGTTGAGGTAGCCAGATTTATCTTTTTGGTAAAATTCCCGTTATCATCAGGTTTAACCTTATAATGATGCTTATTGCCGTTACGCTTTACAATGGTAACAACTGCATCCTTATCGGTTTTGCCTGTAAAGGTGATGCTCCCATCATTTTCCGAATCAATGTTGATACTTTGATTTGTCACTTGTGTACTGTGACCATCCGGGATACTAATGGTAAGGTGTGTTCCACTAGCAAGAGTAGGCGTAATGAATAAACATAATCCAGCAATTACTCCGCTCAAAACCGTTACAAATCTTTTCATATAGAAATACTCCTCCTTGGTTATTTCTACGCTTGTCTATAACAGATTATCATATTTTAGGATAAATAATAAGGCAGATTTGAAAGTTCACTTTTCTTGAACCCCATGTTCCAAAATAACTGATTTCTTTCACTAGTTTCTCGTGATACTATTGAAGATTTAGAAAGAGATGTAACAAGATAATAAAAATGCCTTCTTAGGGTTGATTCTTTATTCAGTAAATTTTCAGCCCTAAGGAGGTTGTTTATTTTACCTATTTTCCGAATGCCGTGCACCAATCTGGAAATCATCCGCATGCTCAAACATATATTTAACTGTTAGCGGCTGATCTCCAGTTAATTTTTGGAAGTCATTAGTTTGCAAACTCATTTTACCTTCACGAATTGCTTGACCAAACGTCACCATTCCATCACTAGAGAATGGCGCTTCTGAATCCTCTTTAAATTGGCCATCTGTGGTCCGGGGAACTCCCATTGCGTCAAAGACTTCATAGTTTTGTTCATCAGTAATTTCCTGATAAGTAACGTGATTACCTGTTGCTTCATTCCCAATTTGAATGAACTTACTAATTGTCATCGCTTCAGGTCCGTTAATGTTAAGAATTGCGTGATGATAATCATCAGAAGCTAGTGCATAAGCTGCAGCTTTGGCACAATCTCGGCGGGAGATATAAGCCATCAAACCATTACCTTGATTATTCTTTAATATCCCATCACCCTTAACATAGGTAAAGTAGTTAGTAATCATTGCTTCTGCATATTGTGAATTCCGGAGAAAAATATAGTCTAATCCTGAATCCTTAATATAATTTTCAGTATAGATATGATCTTTCTTTTCAACACTCGGGTTAGTAGGATCATCTGCATTGACGAGTGAAGTGTACACGATCTGTTTAACGCCAGCTTTTTTAGCAGCGTCAACGACATTCTTATGAGCTGCTTGACGTTTTTTCCCAACAAATGGCATTGAAATTAAAAGTAATTTGACGCCATGCTGAAATGCTTTTGCTAGACCATCATAATGATTGAAATCGGTTTGCTGAGTTTCGATTCCCGATTGTTCGTAATCTTTTAATGCTTCTTTGTCATAGCTACAAAAAATTAGCTTATCTGCTGGTACTAACTTTTGAATTTCTTGTGCAGCTACTTTTCCTAAGTTGCCATCAATTCCAGTAACAATTAATTTTTCCATTATCTGTATCCTTCATTATTTTTCTGTTGTGTGACGTTCACCAAGAAGAAACTCGTCTTGGTGCTCAAACATGTATTCCATTGTAATCGGCTGGTGACCAGTTAATGGGACGAAATCGCTGACCGGAACGTCAAGGAATCCCTCTCTTACAGTCGTTCCAAAGCTTACCATTCCTTCAGATGTTGCCTGAATCGGACTTTTAGAAAAGTCACTGTCAGTATTTCGGGGAACGTGAATACTATCAAAATATTGATAAAGTTCTTTATCGGTTATTTGATTGTATTTAATATTAGCCCCAGTTACCTTGTTGGCAACATTGAGAAAGTCCTGATAACTATATGGTGTAATCCCATTGATGTTGAGGATCGCCCGGTGAAGCAGAGTGTTATTTAGGGCAAAGGCGATTGCTAACGCAGCGTCTTTTCGAGAAATAAACCAGACACGACCTGTACCCATATTCTTATTAATCACTGTTTCATGATTGTTGACTGCTCTTAAATAATCAGAAATAAAGGCTTCAGCAAATAATGAATTCCGTAAAATGATGTAATCAAGAGGTGAGTTTTGAATTAAAGCTTCTGTGTAACCATGGTCGATATTTTCTACACTTGGATTTAATGGGTTAGCTGATGAGAGAACAGAAGTATAAATAATCTGTTTAACGTTTGCTCTTACACAGGCATCAATCACGTTTTTATGAGTTTGACGACGCTTCTTACCAACAAATGGCATTGAAATTAATAAAACTTTATCTGCATTTTTAAAAACAGGATCTAAAGTTTCAGTGTGAGTGAAGTCAACCACCGCTGTCTTAAAGCCGAGTTTCTGGTATTGCTGTAATGGCTCTTTAGAAGGAGTAGTAAGAATGACATGTTCTTTTGGAATTAAGTTAGTAATATCAGTAACAACTTGCTTACCAAGATTGCCATCAACTCCATTAATAATTATTTTACTCATTGCTTGTTTCTCCTTTCACATTCTATAATTAAAGTATAGTGATGGATTTTTGCTAAATCATCATTCAATTATCGTTAATTTTTAGCGTGATATTACTACACAATGTAGGAGAAACAGGAAATGAAGTTGAAACTATTTTTAGGCTCAATCGTAGATCGTTACAATTTAAACAATGAATTACTGGATGTTGAAATTAATCGAGTGAACTTTAAATTACACTCAAAAACTATTCAAGTGGTGGATCCTATAAGCCGGCAACTAATCGGGAACATTCTGATTGTAGATCAAAGACCACTCAATAATGATGAATCATGGTTAATTACTAAAAGCTCAGCGACAACATTTTTTACTGAGTTTCAGAGTAAGATTATTCAGTATTTAAAATGGGAAGATCAGTTATCCCAATCACTTTCTTACAAGCAACCAGTTAAAAGGATTCTTCATGTTTTAAAGCAAAAAATAATTAACCCGCTCTTGATTTTTGATTCTAGTTTAAAGTTATTAGGACACAGTTCGGGTAGCCGGAACCAATTAACTGATTGGCAAAAAAGTGTTAGGGCAGGTTATATTAGTGTAAGTGGAAAGACTAATCCTAAATTAGCTGAGCTTTTTAATTCAACTGAGATAATTTCTGGTCGAGTATGCCAGTTATCTGGTTTTAAATTACCGTTCTACCTTCAAGAGATTATTTTACGGAATGATGATCACTTTTATATGATTATTGTGCTTGAAGAGCAGAGTAAACTTCAGAAGGATTTGGCTGTTATTGAATCAGTAACTGATAAAATTGCGGCAACCGTTGGTCTTCATAATTTTCCGTATCAATCGCGAGGTGGCAATCTTGAGGGACTATTACGAGATATTTTGGTTCGCCCTAACATTTCAATTAATGAGATTCAGAATCGGCTACAATTTGATCCGCATCGGTTAAAGAGACCTTTACGGGTTTTATGTCTTAAGACGCCGCATTCCAATCTTCAACCATTAGGAACAATTCTGACAAAGTTTGTCGTTTTTCATTATGAACAGTATGACGTTTATGTCATTGAGGATAGTAATCCAACGATTCTTAAAACCATTATTCAGGAGTTAGACCCATACTTGAAAACAAATAGCACTTGTGCAGGGATCAGTAATACTTTTACTCAGTTACATCAATTTAACCAGTTTTACCAACAAGCTGTCCGGGCAATTAAGCTTGGGGAAAGTGTTGGGATTAACGAATATCACGATTATATTGCAGCAGATTTAATCGATCATATTAGTCAGGATCAATCGCTTAGTAATTATCTAAGTAAAAAGGTGCTGGAGCTAAAAGAAAAGGATCGAAAACTATTTAAAACACTAAAAGCATTCCTAATTAATCGTGAGAACAAAAAAGAGACTGCCATTGAATTGCAGATCCATCGCTCAACCCTGAATTATCGATTAAGCAAAATTGAAGAAAAGTATAATATTGAGTTAACAACACCTAATCAATACCTCTATACTTTATTATCGACGTTGCTTATAGATTGAGTTTTGGTATGGAAAGAGTAAATGCTTTTTTCTTCGTTCTCTTAAATTAGAATAGTGTACTTTTAATATTTCTAGTCAAAGAATAGTAATATATTAGGAGAAATTTATAATATAAAGTAAAATATAGATAATAAAAATAACCTAATCAAAGGAGGATAATAATTATGACAAATAAAATAAAAGAACTTGAAAAAACTATTAATAATACACCGTTGGAAGACTTAAATGAAGAAATAGTTAATGCTAAAAATGAGTCAGATAAAGACTTTTGGACAGCTATATATAATCACACTTTAGGACACCGGCAAATGAAAATTATTAGTAGAGAGAAATTTATAAGATGAAGAATTTGTATGTAGTGGCTGGTATAAATGGTGCTGGAAAATCAACACTTTATGAAACTGATCAAGACCTTTTTAAGAATTCAAAAAGAATAAATGCTGATGAAATTGCTAAGAAGAATAATTGGGATTGGCGAGACAGTACATCAAATTATAAAGCTTTAATGAAAGTTCATTCAGAGTTAAAACATGCTATGCAATTAGGGCAATCTATTAATATTGAGACAACATTAGCAAGTAGTGTTAAGTCATATAAAAGATTATTGGAGAGAGCAAAAAATAAAAAATATACTGTTAATCTCATATTACATTGGCTTAGATAGTGACAACTTAGCTGTTAAAAGAGTTAATCATCGAGTAAGGATTGGTGGACATGGAGTACCTGAAAGAACTATAAAAATTCGGTATAAGAAATCAGTCGATCACTTAAGTCAGTTAATCTATCTTTTTGATAATGTCAGGATTTATAATAATACTGATAAATTTGAGGTGCTTTATATCCGTGAGGGTAAAAGAATAATTATTAAAAGTAGGAAAAATATAAAATGGGCTAAAAAAGCAATTGAAAATGATGTGGATTTTTATAATACAAAGTAAACGTTTAGACTGTGAATTTTGCTTGCTGTTCATACATATTAAAAGCAGTTATTATATTTTACATAGTTCACTTTTCCTGAACCTCATGTTCCAAAACAACTAATTTCCTTCACTAGTCTCTCGTGATACATTGAACATGTCGAAAGAAACTGAATGGAGGAATTATTATGAAACAATTAACTGACCACATTACATTTCGTCATGGCGCAACGATTAGTAATCGCCTTGTTCAAGCACCAATGCTAACCAATAGTGGTGATAATGAAGCCGTTTCTCAGGATACCTTGGATTACTATGGTGCTCGTTCGCAATCTGCTGGAATGGTGATTGTTGAGTACACTTCAGTTCGGAAAAACGGGGGACCATCACGTAGCTGGGCGGATAACCGTGAGCAATTAGCGATTTATGACGATCGTTTTAAGCCAGGGATGACAAAAGTTGCTCAGGCATTAAAGAAGGATGGTAATAAAGCGATCTTGCAACTGGTTCATTCTGGTCGGGAAGCAAACTATGCGCCTAAACTTGGACGAACAGTTGAGGTTCCTAGTCAAATGGATTTTCCGTGGATTGATTACCCGCTTCATGAATTGGCTAGCGAAGAAGTAGAACAAGTGGTAAAGGACTTTGGAGCGGCGACCAAGCGAGCAATCGACTGTGGCTTTAATGGGGTTGAAATTCACGGTGCTAACCACTATTTAATCCAACAATTTTTCTCAGCATTTTCTAACCACCGGACAGATAAATGGGGTGGTAGTCTTGAAAAGCGAATGAATTTTCCATTAGCAGTTGTTAAAGAAGTAATGGACGTTGTAAAGCAGTATGCGCCTAAAGATTTTATTGTTGGTTATCGGATTAGTCCAGAAGAGATTCACCAAACGGTTGGTTATACTTGGCATGAATCAACTCAATTGATTAAAGCAATCACTGATAATTATAATTTGGACTATATTCATCTTTCACTTCCAAAGTACAATGCTAAGCCACAAGATTCCGAGAAAACTTTTGCCGAGCTATTTCAACCAGCAATTGGTAGTGAAGTAAAGGAGATTATTGTAGGTAATGTTATGTCAGAAGCGGATGCTCAAGATGCCTTGAAATTGACCGATTTGGTAGCGATGGCACGGGCAACGTTAATTGATCCAGCAATTGGGTTGAAAATTGAAGAAGGACGCGGGGATGAGATTATTCGGAAAATTTCTCCTGAACAGGTAAAAAGATCACACCTGACACCAGGGTTGATTAATCTCTTTTCTGATCCGCAGATGGAACCGCACCTTCCTGGAAGAGAAACGATTTACTCACTTCATCAAACTGGTTCACTAAATAAAGATGTGTTAAAGAACGGTACTAGCTCATCTTTCAACCTCGATCATTTCAAGAAATAACCTAATAAAAGTTAAGGGACTAACCAATAACTTAATTGTTGTTACTAGTTAGTCCCTTTTTGTAAGTTCATTATTAATATTTTGTAGCAGTAATCTAGTAAATTGGTCTAAATGAGCATCTGGATTAGTGACCCAGCCAAGAGAGAAGCGATCGTTAATGATATTACTGAGGTTGATTTTAGGAAGAGTTGTAAACTGCTCATCTGTGGAATGACGAGCTTGCCAATCACGTGCTAGACATACGGCATCTAGTTGATTTATGACGGTATTCATTGCCCAACTATCATCTAACCGCGCAATTGTTTCAAGTGGCCCACAAATAAATTGAAGATGTTCAAATAACTGATCATTGTAGGGATCATTAAACAAAGCAAACTTTTGCTTAACTAAGTCTTGCTTGGTGATTTCCCTTAGCTTTAATAATGGATTCCTGTTGCTGGTAATTAAACTGATATGACCATCATGAACTTTAATAAAATTAAGACCATTTAGTTGTTCTTGGTGTTTGCTATCAATTGCAATGAAGCCCGCATCTAATTCTTTATGGCGCACTTGCTCGATAATCTCTAAACTTGATTTACGCTTAATCACTAAGGTGGCATTTCCGTTATACAGTTTCAGGAATTCCGTTAACATTGGTTTTAGAAATGTATTTGCATAGGCTAATTTAATCGTATGGATACTTTGAATTTTACCTAATCTGCCAGCTTGCTGGATTAAATTCATATTAGCTGACATCATGTTCTTGATATAAGGTAATAATTCTTGTCCTTTAGAAGTTAAAACCGTTCCCTGATGGCTACGCTTAAATAGTTGAACACCGAGTTCGCCTTCTAACTGGGAAATTAATTGGCTTAATCCTGACTTAGAAATATGAAGGAAATCCGCTGTCTCTTGAAGCGTTTGGGTAACGTATAAAAGTTGCTCATAATTCATGAGAAGGTTCTCCTAATCCCCCTTATACTTACTCTGAATCGTAAAGTGACGGTCGATATGAACATTCGGCTTCTTAGTAACATCGGCGCCATAGTACTTCTTCGCAATTTTAGATAAGGTACCGTTTTTCTTTAATTTAGCTAGTTCATTATTGAATTGCTTTTGGAGTTTTTGATCATTCTTATTAAAGACGATTCCTTCACCCTTACCATCTTCATTCGTGGTAAAGTACATTCCTTGTCTGATTTTAAGCCCGCTATTCGGTTGTGCTTTGAGGGCCAACTTTTGGAGATAGTAGTCATTCATAATAAAGTCAGTCTTCCCACTGGCAACACCCTTCATGTAGACATCATTAGAAACGTTGTCGTAGTTAACTAGCTTAGCTCCTAGTTGTTGGGCGAGTCGTTGGTAATTAGTTCCAGCTTCACCGGCAGACTTCTTTCCCTTAATGTCTTTCCAGTTGTTGATGCCAGAGTTATCGCTTTGCCGAACAATTAAACTATTGAAAGAATGTTTAATTGGGGATGACATTAAATAGTTCTTTTGGCGGGCAGGTGAAATGGCAAAGTCATCCGCTGCCATATCTGCTTTTCCAGTCTTGACCGCGGTTAACATCCCGTCAACATCGTACTCTTTAAACTTGACCTTCTTATGGAGTCCCTTAGCAACCGCACGAATAACCTCAACATCATAACCAGTTAACTTCTTAGTTTTCGGATCATGGTAAGAAGTGGGGTAGAGGGTTCCAGATGTTGCGACAGTCCAGGTGTCCTTATCTGCAGCACTCTTTTTCCCACAAGCAGCTAAACCAACAATTGTTAAAACAATTACTGAGAAAATTGTTAAAAACTTTTTCTTCATATGGGTGACTTCTTCCTGTATTTTATTCTGACAACAATGTGAAAACGCTTTAATTATATTCCGATCATTTAGCCAATTCAATCAGATCTGCATAACTTCTCCATAATACTAAACATTGTTAATCATAATCATTCATTAACGTAAAATTGTAAACGATTTTCGACTTTCTGCTCACCCCAGCTAAGAATGCAGCAAACGATCCAGTAGATAATGGCAATCTCAATATAAATCGTCATGTAATCCTGATTTACTCCAGCGACAACTTTGGCCTTCATGAACATTTCAGAAACGGTAATCATTGCGGCAAGGGAGGTACTTTTAAACATGTCGAGTAAGACGTTTCCCAATGACGGAAGAACGATCCGAAAGGCTTGGGGCAAAATAATGTAAATCATCATGGTGAAATAGGACATTCCCAAGGCTTGCGCAGAATCATATTGAGATTGACTAACGCCCTTGAGAGCAGACCGGTAATATTCAGCAAGGAAAGCACTCGGGACGACAGTAAAAGAGAGGATCGCCGCGGGCAGGGCAGCCATGTTCAATCCAAAGTAGGTCAAGAAAAGCACGACTAGCATTGGAACACCACGGAAAAAGGAAATATAGAAGCGAGCAATCCCACGAAGAAGTCGGTATTTACTAATTCGCATTAGCATTACTAAAATACCAACGATGTTAGAAGTAACAAAACAAATTGCTAACAGAATGATTGATAAGGGCAAGCCACTAAGAATAGTTGGTAGGGACTGCCAAGCTAGTGGTGCATCAAAAAGTCCAGGAATGTTAAACCAGTGTTCCCAATTCAAGCGAACCATCTCCAAATTAAGTTTACTAACCTAAAGTATATTGAATTGAAAACGCTTTTACAATGACTAATAGACGATTTATAATATAAATGCCTATTTGTAACTGTGATTATCAGAAAGAAGAAAATAGATGGATATTCATTCCTTATTAAGAAAACCAGCTTATCAATTAGCGGATATGGTTAGAGCAAAGAAGATCAGCAGTTCTGAATTAGTAAGTGCTGCAATTGAAAAAGTTAAAGCGGAGAACCGGCAATTAAATGCAGTAATTCACCTGCGTGCGGAGTCAGCCCTAAAGGAAGCCCGTCAACTAGTTGATCATGGACAACCGTTTTTAGGGGTGCCAATTTTGATTAAAGGTTTGGGTCAACAACTTGCTGGCGAGTCAGATACTAACGGCAATAAGTTATTTCGAAATAATATTGCCCAATCGACCAGTAACTTTGTTCGGGCTTTGCAACAAGCGGGTTTTATCATTATTGGTCAGACTAATTTCCCCGAGTTCGGTTGGAAGAATATTACTGATGCAAAGCTTTTTGGTCCGGCCCGTAACCCATGGAATACGGAAGTTACTCCTGGTGGTTCTTCCGGTGGCTCAGCTGCTGCGGTGGCCGCTGGTTGGGTGCCGTTAGCTGCCGGGAATGACGGTGGTGGTTCGATCCGGATTCCCTCTAGCTGGTCAGGACTAATTGGGTTAAAGCCCACTCGTGGTCGTGTACCAACTGGACCGAGTGATTGGCGTTCTTGGCAGGGAGCCTCGATTAACTTTGCCCTGACGCGATCAGTTGAAGATTCTGCCCGGTTACTAGATCAGTTGCAAACCGTTCAGTCAGCAGCTGTTTTTCAAGTACCAAAGTTTACCTCTGGATTTAGTCACGCTTTGCGGCATCCAATGAAAACCGTCGAAATTGGTTATACGCTTGAATCACCGGTTGGCACTCCAGTTAGTGACGAAGCAAAGCAAGCGGTATTGGACGCGGTGACTTTTCTGAGTGATCAAGGATTTAAATGTACTGAATTTACTGATTCAGTTGATGGTAGAGCACTAATGAATAGTTATTACACGATGAATGCTGGTGAAACCGCGACAATGTTTGATGGAATCGAACAGTATCTTGGGCGGCCGGCTAGCCGGGATGATATGGAATTATTGACGTATGCTCTTTGGAAAACTGGTGAAAATGTTTCGGCAGCCCAATACAGTGAAGCATTGAGTCAATGGGATCAAGCAAGCTATATTCATGATCAGTTACACGATCAGTATCCCTTATTCCTTACGCCAACGAATGCTCAACCAGCTCCTCGAATTGATCATGACTTAATTATGGCAACCGATCGTAAGCGGATGGAAAATATTACAGAACTATCACCGGAAGAACAGCGCCAGTTGATTTATGATCAATGGCTTCCAGCGTTGACTTATACACCATTTACCGAACAGGCGAATATGACCGGTGAACCGGCAATTAGCTTACCAACCCATGTTTGCGCTAATGGAACGCCACTAGGAATACAGTTTATTGCCCGAAAAGGAAATGAAAGTTTACTTCTCCAAATGGCCAAGTTATTTGAAGACCATCAGCAATTCAAAATGCTTCAGCCAACCCTTTTCTCATAAAAGGTATAATGAAGTTATCTAATAAGGAAGAAGTGAGGGTAGATGACACTGTATTTTACAGATGTTTTTTCCGGAAGTGCGGATTGGATAGTAACTGATCCCCATGCTCAGGGGACAATCGTGAAGGTCTCTCAGGGAACAGGCTATGTTAATCCCAAATATGAATACCAATATTCCCTAGCGAAAACTAACGGTCGTTTACTAGGACTTTATCATTATGCGGGTGGCAATGATCCGGTCGCGGAGGCAACATATTTTCTCAATCATATTCAGGGGAAGGTTGGCGAAGCGGTTTTAGCAATTGATTGGGAGCAATACCAGAATGCAGCTTGGGGTAATGTAAATTGGGTCCGAAGGTTTGTTGATGAGGTGCATCGGCAAACAAATGTCTGGCCACTAATCTATGTCCAAGAATCGGCAATTTGGCAAGTTGCTAACTGTGCGAATGATTGTGGCCTTTGGGTTGCTAAGTATCCCTCAATGAACTGGCATTCCTGGCAGGTACCGAATATGCAGGTTAATACTGCGCCTTGGCCGGTATATACATTATGGCAATTTACGGGAGATGATGAAGATCGCTCGGTTGCAACTGTTGATCGTGAAGGTTGGCAAAAATTAGCTAATCCTACTGGGCAAGTAAGTTTACGACCAATAATCTCTGGAGACTCTATAGATAGCGATTTACCAGGTGATGAAACGTGGACTGATAACCTTGGTGATACCTGGCACCGTGAAGTTGGGCGGTTTACGAGTAATCGACCATTAACTTTGCGTTGGGGTGCGCTACCAACCTCGACTGCAATTGCAGAATTACCGACAGGTTCAGTGATTGACTATGATGCCTGGTCACGGCATGATGGCGAAGTTTGGATCCGTCAACCACGTGACAATGGTCAATACGGTTACCTACCGTGCCGCAATGCTGTTACGAATGAAGCATACGGAACATTTAGTGAATAACGAAATTAAAATGCCTCATGGTCGTTAGAAAACAGGCTAACGAGTATGAGGCATTTGATACTTAGGAGTCCTTAAAAGGCCGATTCTTTGCTTAATGAAAAGACAGCCGTTATAATTAAAGTTATAAAGGTGCTTAGTATCTCGGAATGGAGGAAATGAATATGGGTAAATTAGATGGTAAAGTAGCAATCATCACTGGTGCATCACAGGGAATGGGTGCAAGTCATGCCCGTCTCTTTGTCCAGGATGGTGCTAAGATTGTCATTACTGATATTAATGCTGAAAAGGGTGAAGCTTTGGCAAAGGAACTTGACCCGACTGGTGAAAAGACGCTTTTTGTTAAACAAGATGTTTCCAGCGAACAGGATTGGCAAAAGGTCGTTAAGGAAACATTAGCTAAGTTTGGCAAGATTGATGTGTTAGTCAACAATGCGGGGATTAGCATCACTAAGTCAATCTTTGATTATAGCGTTGATGATTATTTGAAGATTGTTAAAATTAATCAACTTTCAACCTTTATTGGAATTAAGTACGTTGGCGAAGTAATGAAGAACCAGAAATCGGGAAGTATCGTTAACATTTCATCAATTGATGGCTTAGTTGGCGGTGCAATTGGTTATACTGACACTAAATTTGCTGTTCGGGGGATGACCAAAGCTGCCGCCCTTGAATTAGCACCGTATAATATTCGTGTCAACTCAGTTCACCCCGGAGTTGTTGAAACACCAATGATTAAGCAAAATGATAATAGTGATGAGGTTAAGGCATTCGCAAAGACAATTCCGTTGCAGCGGATCGCTAAACCTGAGGATGTTTCGCAAATGGTTGCCTTTCTCGCCTCAGATGAAGCTGATTATTCTACCGGCTCTGAGTTTATTGTTGATGGCGGGTTAACGGCAAAGTAAACAAGTTAAACTTTATCAATTTAAAAAGGAATACCTGACGTCTGGCAGACAAACGTTAGGTATTCCTTTAGTTTTTTATGCTAATAATTATTGACCATTGCCAGCGTTAGGAGCTGGTGGTGTTGGACTAGTGGATGAGGCAGAACTTGCACTGCTACTTTGCGTAGTTGAAGATGAATTGCTTTCATTTCTTGAGCCGCCATTTAAAATACTTTCAATGGAGCGACTTTCGGAAATTGATTCACTTCGACTATCAGAAGAAGAGTTAGAACTCGAACTAGAACTAGAACGTGATGATTCATTGTCATCATCGCCACCATCCCAAGCGCCATACATTAAGGCCCACTTGGAATCCTTAATTACAAGTTGACGCTTACCGTTTACCCGAACAGCCTCAACAGTATCTGGCATCTTCCAGTTTGAAGCATGGTTTTGCTCGTCGAGGTACTGCATGATGCTCTTGTAGAGGAGGACCGCAGTTCGTTCGTATTGGGTGGAAATTGCACCGCCATTCATCGGATGATCAAATCCAGTCCAGATCCCGATCGAGTAGTTTTTGGTGTAACCAGCCATCCAAGAATCCATTACTCCTGATTGGTTTCGGTTAGGGAAGTCAGTTGTCCCCGTCTTCCCAGCTTGGTGAACGCCGCTTAAGTAAGCAGAAGTCCCGGTAGAAGCAGAGTTAGTGAAGACGCCCTTTAACATATCAGTCATCATGTATGCAGTTGCTTTACTCATTGCCCGCTTACCGTGAGGAGAGTAAGTCTTGGTCTTACCATCCATGGTGGTGATTGAGCTAATGTAATATGGCTTGTAGTAAGTCCCACCGTTAGCAAAGGCTGCATAAGCGGCTGACATTTGAAGTGGGGAGATATAGAGTGCAATCCCGTTTTGGAGGGTGTAAGGATCCTTTTGGGAAATTCCTAAGCCGCCTAAGAAGGTTGTTGCCCGTTTAATCCCGACGTCTTGCAATGTCCGGATAGCAGGAACGTTTCGCGATTCCACCAGTGCGGAACGCATCGTCATGTTCCCCTTGTACTTGTTATCAAAGTCGTGAAGCACCTTATTTGTTCCTGGCCAGTAGAACTTCGTATCAGAAACGGTCTTGAACGTTGGCCATTGAAGGTACTCAATCGCCGGACCATAATCCATCAGTGGCTTAGCGGTAGAACCAGAACTCCGGTTTTCCTGAACAGCCCGGTTAAGGCCATAAATGACGTTGGAATGACGGCCACCAAGCATGGCAATTACTTGACCGTTATGCGGATCGGTAACCGCCGCCCCAGCTTGCATTTGGTCATTTTGGAAGGAAACTTCGCTATTTGCAGCGTTATATAACTTCTTTTGAGCACCAAGATCCATGTTAGTGTGGACTAACAAGCCGTCAGTGTTTGGATTATATCCTTCTGCCTGTAATTGGGCGAGGACTTCCTTAACGTAAGGATCAACGATCTTTTCCTTAACGTTGGTTTCACTTGATTCAACGTCACCATGATCTGGATCAAGACCATCAGTAACACTTTCGCTGGCAGCACTTTGAGCAGCTGACTTAGTAATGTAGCCGGCCCGAACCATTGCGTTCAAAACCTCATTCCGCCGTGCAGTGGCATATTTAGTATTTGAAGCAAGCGGATTGTAGTTAGTTGGTGATTGAGGCATTCCGGCAAGCAAGGCTAACTGTGAAAGATCCAAATCTTTCAATTCTTTACCATAATAATACTGGGCAGCAGTTCGCATCCCGTAGACCCCATTACCCATGTAAACCTTGTTAATGTAGTACTTAAGAATTTGGTCTTTACTGAAGTGCCGTTCAACATTTAAGGCTAACCAGGCTTCTTGAGCTTTCCGCTTGAAGGTCCGGTCAGATTGAGCAGTTGAGAAGACCGATAATTTAACCAGTTGTTGGGTTAGGGTACTTCCACCCTGCATTCCGTCTGAACGACCAATCACGTTATTGATTGCTGCACCAAAAATTCGCCGAACATCAACCCCATGGTGCTTATAGAAACGCCGGTCTTCGATTGCGACTACCGCGTGTTTCAAAGTGTCAGGAATTTGCGAGTCTTTAGCATAATCACGCTTTTGGGCACCAAGACGAGAAATTACCTTGTTATTGGCATCATAGATAATCGTTGTGTTCTGACTTGATAATTCCCGTTGACTAATCCTCGGGGCGCTTGAAGCGTAGTAGAAAAATAGTGCACATCCAGCCACGAACAGGAGGACAATTGCCCCTGCTATCCAGAGGAGGATGCGCTTTAACAATGGCTTCTTTCCGCCATCATCATAACTACCATCGGCGCGATACTGATCTTCGCGCCGTGGTTCATCGTTATTCGACATGATATTCTCCTTTTACTTTGTATTAGCAATAATTCGGTCGACTGCTTCCAGGTATGGAAGACGAGGATTAAGTCGATAACCAATTTGATAGCCGCACTTCTCGATTGAAGCAAGCGGAATTGATTTTCGACCGCCGGATTCTTGCTGATCCCAGAATTCAAACAGGTTGGTAGCTGGTAGTAAATAAATAAGATCTAATTCGGTAAATTTAATAAATGCGAAACAGATCCCACCCTGCTTGATACATTCACGCATGTGGCGAATTTGGTGGGGATGAAAATTCTTTAACGGAAATGACCGCTTATTTCGCGTTTCTTTCGCGTCAAAGTCAATGTAGTAGCCTTTGTAGACACCGTTATAGTCGGTCGTTGATGGCCGACGAAAGTACGCTTCCTTAATAACAGCAGCACTCCGCTTCGGGTAATCGACCTTTACTAACTGGATTGGTGTTGGCTTCTTATGGATCACAGCAATGTGGTTTGCTAAATAATACTGGTTGCTATGATTAATTTCATCTTCCAGTGACATTCCCCGTTTTGCGTAAATTGATTGATGGGGGGTCGGCAAATCTCGTTGCGGATTATACTCCCGCTTCGGTTGCTGACCATTGGGATAGTGAATATTCACCATTGATCACTCTCCTAACTAGAAGTATTATACCAGAGATACATCGAGATGATTGATACAGAATGTTTAAATTTAGAGTGCGAGCCAGCAGAGTGTCTTCGTCCCAAAGAGTTTCCGGAAAGCTAGCAATTTCTCCTGACGAAGGCGACTTGCGCCTAGGAAGGAGGGTGCTAGCTCTAGGAAACTCGGGCGAAGCACGTTTCGGCTATGTTACAATAGGAAGTTGCAGTCACGGCGAGCATGTTTGGTCTATGTTGCAGTAGGAAAGTTCCTGGTAAACAGTTCTTGACCTTGTTGCAGTAAATAAACACTTCCTATAAAAATAACTTTACCTATAATAATAGTAGAAAAAGGTGGCGATTAAATGCATCGATTATGGATCACGGGTTACCGGAGTTATGAATTAAATGTTTTTAAGGATGACGATCCAAAAGTTGCCGTAATCAAAGAGGTCCTTTCTCGTGAACTAAAGGCACGACTAGAAGAGAGCGATGAGGAATTTTGGCTGATTACTGGCCCTCAATTGGGAACTGAACAGTGGGCGATTGAAGTAGCATTGAAACTAAAGGACGATTATCCGCAATTGAAAGTATCGATGATGCAGCCGTTTACCGAGTTTGGTCAACAATGGAATGAGAATAATCAGGCTAAATTAGCTAACCTTCAATCAGCTGTTGACTTCAGTGCAAGTGTCAGCGATCATCCATATCAATCACCGCAACAGCTTCGTGCCTTTCAACAGTTCATGTTAACTCATACTGATGAAGCACTTTTACTTTACGATCCAGACCATGAAGGAAAGGAAAAGTATGATTATCAGGCAATTCAAAAGTATCAAGCTAATCATGATTATTCTTATCGCTTAATCGACTTTGATGAACTTCAGGAAGTAGCCATTGAATGGCAAGAACGTCAACGGGAAATGGAAGAAGCAGATAAATTCTAGGTTTTCGTGAATATCGGGCGAAATTGCTTGAATTTGAGGGATGAGTTAGGTATGATAATTAATGTACTTTTGAAGTTTAGCAATTGAGGTGTATAAATTGGATAACATTAAATTTACTCCACAAGATATTTTGCATAAGCAATTTAAAGAACGGAACATCGGAAAGGGCTACGATGAAGCTGACGTTGATTCCTTCTTGGACGATGTTATCAAAGATTATGACACCTTTAACAAGGAAGTTGATCGTTTAAATAGTGAAAATGAACGACTTCGTGCTAAGGTTGATGAACTTAACCGTCAAGTTGAAGTTGGTTCATCAATGAATAATGGAGCTGCTTCTCAACCAGTTTCTAACGCTACTAACATGGATATCCTGAAGCGGTTATCTAATTTGGAACGGCGTGTCTTTGGTTCTCAAATGGGAGCTAACGGTCAAGAGAACGACTCACACTTACTTTAATAATTTCAGATGCAAGTCTTGGGTAATTGAGCATAACTGATGTTATGTTAGGAAGGTCCATGCTCGCACAGACTGCGATGTCTGTAGTGTTTGTGCTCGCTGAAAAAATAAGGCGGGGTACCGATTTAATCGGTAACGGCGGAAGAAACGACTACGGTTTTACTACGTCCGAGTATTCCTGAAAAGTGCCACAGTGACGATACAATAAGGGAAACTTTATTGGTGGAACGCGGTAAACCCCTCAAGCGGTAAACCCAAACTACGGTAGGGGAGCTTTGGATAACGAATTGAAGTGATTCCAGGGGAGAGCTTTATGCTCTGAGATAGATGATTACCTCGGTATAACTTTTACCTGATAGTTATACTACGACAAAACATGGCCTACAGATTCTTGCATTCAGGTGGTCCGGGTTCGCCCGGGCTTTTTATTTTTTAAATTTTTTAGTAATAATAAGCATATATTTACTTTAATCAATTGTAAAAACAACAATCTCAATAAAGAAATAATATAATAGAAGTAAGGAGATGAGTTTAATGAAGACAGTA
The DNA here is from genome assembly GCF_932750685.1 of Limosilactobacillus urinaemulieris. Classification (NCBI taxonomy): domain Bacteria; kingdom Bacillati; phylum Bacillota; class Bacilli; order Lactobacillales; family Lactobacillaceae; genus Limosilactobacillus; species Limosilactobacillus urinaemulieris. The sequence continues at coordinate 181,854 of NZ_CAKOBX010000004.1, forward strand.
AAACTTAATAATGGCCTTGAGATGCCAATGATTGGATTCGGAACGTACCAAATTACTCCTAATACAACTTTATTAAATGTTGCTAAGGCACTCCGTTTAGGATATCGAATGATTGATACTGCGCAGTACTATGGAAACGAAGAGGGCGTTGGTGAAGCGATTAAGGAAAGCGGCCTTGATCGTGAGCAACTATTTGTAACGACTAAGGTCCAAACAAGTGGCTATGAAGAAACTAAAAAGGGATTAGATAATTCATTACTTGACTTCAATCAGGATTATTTTGATCTTGTTCTTATCCACTGGCCAATGGGCAATGATCTAGAAACCTACCGAGCATTGGAAGATGCATATCAGGAAGGTAAAATCCGTGCAATTGGCTTAAGCAACTTTAATGAACCGCAAGTTCAAGAGATTATTGATCATTCATCAATTAAACCAGTTGTTGACCAAATTGAAACTCATATTCTCTGGCAGCAACAGCGGATGCATGACTACTTAACTGCAAATAATATGGTTCATGAATCATATGCACCTTTAGGAGAGGCTAATCCTGGTTTCTTAGACATTCCTGTTCTAAAAGAGATTGGCGATAAATATCAAAAGACACCAGCTCAGGTTACCTTACGCTACTTAAATCAATGTGGAATTGTTGTTATTCCTAAATCATTGAACACTAAACATATGGAAGAAAATATTGATATTTTTGACTTTGAACTTAATGGTGAGGAAATGGCAAAACTTCGTGATCTTGATGCTAAGAAGTCAATTGATGGTTGGCCAGCTACAATGCAGGAAAATAATTACTAAAAAATCTCAAAAAATTTTTCACTAATAAAGAGATAAGTGAATTCGAATTTTTTGAAGTGGGGAGGGGTAAACAAGCTTTCCTAATGAACTAATTTAGGATCCCTTAAGGACAAGGATTGATGAGTGTAAATCACTATTTTTAACTTATCACTACCAAAACAGCTTTAGCTCACTTAATGAACAACTTCTTATAAATCTGTGAATTGCTTTATCATTTTGTTACGAAAACGAGAATAATTTGTTAAAAATAGTTGAAATTTTATCACAAGTCTAATATAGTAATGATGATTCAAAGTAATTATTGGATCCAATTAGTACTTTTCTACGCTTAGTCAAGTGGGATTACCGACATTAACTGTTTTAGTGTTGGTAATCCCACTTTTCTTTAATTTAAAT